>NZ_JBSFUA010000041.1:0-84065 GCF_053591555.1 Crossiella sp. NPDC003009
GGTCGAGCACCTCGTTCATCCGGCGGCACAGGTCCTCGGCCACCGCGATCTGGCTGCGCAGGCGTTCGGCCAGGTCGCGCATCAGGTAGTCCGAGGCCGGGACGGCCGCGTACCAGGTCGTACGGGGTCGTTCCGGCGGTGCCGCCACCGGCGGGCTGGGCCCGGCGATCGCGTGCGAGATCCACCACACGCGGCCTCAGGACCCGCCGGACAGGTGTCTCCCGCGGCGTGAGTTCTTGCACTTCGTGATCGCGGACCCGGCGCCGGGTGCCTCAGGCCGGGACGCCCAGCTCGGTCAGCCAGGTCTGGACGGTCCGGATCCCGGTGCCCAGCAAGGCCTCGCCGCCCTGGTCAGCCGGGAAGCTCGCGCCCGGCAGGGTGGCCAGCTCGGCGTAGGCGGCGGCGATCCCGGCCGCCGCGTCCGCGCCCATCAGCGGAGCCAGCAGCTCGGCGAAGCGCTCCGGGGTCAGCTGTTCATAGCGCACCGGCCGGCCGAGGTGCGCGGTGAAGCCCTCGGCCAGCTCGGCACCGGTCAGCGGCTGGCCCAGCTGGACCAGCTCGGGCGCGTTCGCGCCGGTCAGCGCGGCGACCGCGGCCTTGGCCACGTCCAGGTGGCTGGCCCAGGCGATGACCTGGTCGGCGCGGATCGGGTAGGCCAGCACGCTCTCGGCACGCAGCCGGTCCTGGATCGGTGGCAGTAGCAGGTTCTCCCGGAAGAACCGGGGTGCCAGCACGGTGACCCGCGCCCCGCCCGCGCGCAGCCGCGCGGCCAGCCCGTGCAGCGTGGCCATGCGGTCGGCCTGGGAGGGCGCCTCGGGCACACCGCCGCTGGTGGAGATCACCATCCGGCGCACTCCGGCGGCCAGCGCGGCCGTGCCGATCGCCTCCGTCCAGCGCGCGGGGGCCGCCGGGTCGGGGGTGACCGGCAGGTGCACAAAAGCGGCATCCACGCCGGCGTAGGCGCTGGTCAGCGCGGAGGCGTCGTCGAGACTGGCGAGGGCGCGGGTGAGCGGGCGGACGTCGTGGCCGTTGGCCTTGAGCAGCTCGGCGACGGGGCCGCCCTGAGCGCCGGTGGCGCCGTGTACGAGGAAGGTCATGCCCGCTATAGTTCCGATGGGGAACCAGTTTCCTCAAATGAACTAATGGAGTTTGGATGAGTGAGCCGGACCACACTTTGCCGGAGTGCCCGATCGCCCGGTTCCTGACCGTGCTGGAGGGACCGTGGGCCACGCTGGTGGTCCGCGAGCTGCTGGCGGGCCCTCGGCGGTTCACCGAGCTGCGCGCCGCGCTGCCCGGTATCAGCCCGAAGACCCTCTCCGCGCGGTTGAAGGGGCTGGAGCGGTCCAGGCTGCTCACCCGGACCGCCTACGCCGAGGTGCCGCCCCGGGTCGAGTACGAGCTGACCGAGTCGGGCTACCGGCTGCGGCCGGTGTTCACCGCGATGGCCGAGTGGGCGGAACGGGACCTGCCGGTGCGCTGAACGCGTGCTCGTTGAGCCACTCCAGCAGTAGCGCCTTGGTCAGCGGGGTGCGCTCGATCAGCACCGAGTGCTCCTGGTCCGGGATGACCACCGTGCGGCAGCGCGGCAGCAGCCCCTCCAGCCACGGCGCCTGCACCGCCAGGTCCGAGCGGTCGCCGTAGATGCCGAACACCGGCGCCTCGATCGCGGCCACGGTGGCCTCGTCGAGCACCTGGCTGGCCGGGATGTCCTCGGCGATCGTGGTGCTGTGCAACAACTTCGCCGCGCCCTTGGCCAGCCGCGCGGTGTGCGGGTTGTACTCGGTGGCGATCCAGGCCAGCGACTCCTCGCGCACCAGCTCTCGCTTGGCCCGGGCCAGGTTGGCCGCCATCTTCGGCCGCCACGGCTCCAGCGCCGGCTCGGACTCGATGAAGGCCAGGCTGGCCACCAGCTCTGGGTTCGCCGCGGCCAGGCCGAAGGCGACCGTGCCGCCGAAGGAGTTGCCGATCAGGTGCACCGGGCGGCGTACCTGCAACCGGTCCAGCAGGTGCCGCAGGTCGCCGACGAAGCGCTCCAGCTGGTAGCCGGTGGCCGGGCGGTGGCTGCGGCCGTGCCCGCGCAGGTCGTACATCAGCACCTCGTATCCGGCGGCGGCCAGCGCCGGACCGAGGGTGAAGTAGTAGCTGGCCAGGCTGTCGGTCAGGATGCCGTGCACGCACACCACCAGCGGCGCCTCCGGGCGGTCGCCCTTGGGCAGCATCCGCTGCACGTGCGTGTCCAGGCCGCACACGGTCAACAGGGTCACCGGCGCTGCTCCGTCCCGGCGGCGCGCAGCGCGGCCACGATGTAGTCGACCAGGTGCCCGACGGTCAGCCCGATCAGCGCGTCCAGGTCCAGCCCGGCCAGGAACGCGGCCAGGTTCACCGGCTCGCCGTAGCGGTCCCGCAGCGCGGTGGCCAGCTTGACCAGGTCGATGCTCTCCAGGTCCAGGTCGTCGTGGAACCGGCACCAGCGGCCGATGGCCACGTCCTCCAGGCCGTAGTGCGCCAGCAGGGTCCGGATCATCTCGACGACGTCGGCGAGCACCTCGTCGGAGTCCACCGCGACCGGTATCGCTACTTCGGGCATGGAAATAGGCCTTTCGAATCGGTTACGGGTCCGGCGGACGTTATTGCCGCATAATCAGGTGGGTCAACACCCAAACGTCGGGCCTTTTGTGTGTGCGCACTCGATGACAATCGCGATAATCATGGATTAGCGCCCGTTGACAAGAAAAAGAAGTCCGGAAAATTTCCCGTAACCAGCCTTCTCGAATGCCGTTGGGTGGGGTGAGCCAATCCCGTGCGATGAGGAGTCAATGAAGATGAACAATCGCAGCAGGCTTGCCGGGGCACTGGCCACGGTGACCGTCGGGGCGATGCTGACCGCCGCTGGCGTGCTGGCGGGCGCGGGCACCGGCGTGGCCGCACCCCCGGCGGAGCTGACCCTGGTGTACAGCTGCCCGTTCCCGTTGATCGGCGTGAAGGACATGTCGGTCAAGATCACCGTGGTCGGCCTGCCGGACAAGCCGGTGGCCGGTCAGCCCACCCCGGAGGTCGAGGTCACCGCGGTGGCCACCGTCCCGGCCGACGCCACCGCGGGGCTGAAGCTGGTCTCCGCGGCCACCATCGAGGGCAAGGCCACCGCCGACACCAAGCTCGACAACGCAGGGCTCGCCCTGGACCTCAAGGTGCCGATGACCGTCCCGAAGACCCCGATCCCGGACGCCGGGGCCTTCGACGTGGTGGCCAAGGGCAAGGCCCCGTCCTTCGCGCTGCCCAACCCGGGCCGCACCACGATCGACGTGGGTGACTTCCTGACCACGCTGACCCCGCTCAAGGCCGACGGCACGCCGACCGGCCTGGGCACCTTCGACTCGGCCTGCACGATCAAGAAGACCGAGCCGCCGCAGAAGATCAGGCTCTACGAGGTCGACGTGCTGCCGCCCGGCGGCGGGACCACCACCACGACCAGCAGCAGCACGACCAGCAGCACCACCCCGACCACCACGTCGAGCAGCACGACCAGCCCGACCAGCACCACCACCAGCAGCACGCAGCCGACCACCACAACGTCGAACCCGCCGTCGGACCTGGAGATCAGCTACGGGCTCAACGGCACGTCCCAGATCAAGAAGCTCGGCACCGCGGTCGTGCTCGGCCCCGGCAACTTCGACGCCAAGGTCAACCTGCAGTCGGGCGCGCTCTCCGGCGAGCTGTCCCTGCCCAAGACCAAGGCCAGCTTCAAGCTCTTCGGCTTCCTGCCCACCGAGTCCGTAGTGGAGCTGGTGCCCGAGGGCAAGACCGCCGGCACGTTCACCGGCGGCGTGGTCAAGTCGAACTCGAAGGTCACCATCAAGCTGCCCGACGTGCGGGTCTGGGGCATCCCGGTGGTCATCGGCGACACCTGCAAGACGACCAAGCCCTCGGACATCGCGCTGACCTCCGGGCCGAACTTCAACCCGATGGTCGGCGGCACCCTGACCGGCGACTACGAGATCGCCAAGTTCGCCGGTTGCGGCACCTTCATCACCGACGTGGTCAGCGCCGTGACTTCCGGCCCCGGCAACTCGATCACGCTCGACCTGAAGAAGAAGTAGCCCGACTCCCGGGTGCGGACGGCGTCGCCGCCAGCCCGTCCGCGCCCGGGTCCCAACCTAGCCTGCCGGAGACCGCCATGCGTGCCACCATCCACAGCCTGCTCGCGCTGCTCGTGCTGACCGCCTGCGGCAGCCCGGCCGCCGCGCCCGGTCACCCCGACGCCGACGCCCTGTCCAGGGCCATCACCACCGCCGCCGAGAAGCAGAAGTCCGTCGCGGTGGACCTCGATCTGGGGGTGACCGGCCGGGCCGCCTGCCGCCGGGACACCACCAGCGCCCGGTGCGAGCTGACCCAGCAAGGTGGTCAGCCGGTGACGTACGCGTTCCTGCCCGACGCGTCCTTCGTCCGGATCCCCGACGACCACCGCGCACCGGGCGCCAAGCCCTGGCTCCGCCTCTCCGGTGATGGCGCTGAGCTGGCCAAACCCATGGCCGAGGTGGCCGACCGGATCCGCGACCTGTCCGACCCGCGCAAGCTCATCCCGGCCGGGGCCACCCTCGCCACGGCACAAGCCTCACCCGAAGGTGTGCGCTACGAAGTTGCCGTGCCAGCCGGTCACAGGATCCAGTTGGTCCTGGACGGAAACGACCGGCCGGTGCGGGCGTCGATCGGAACCGTCTCGGCGAGCTACCGCGACTGGGGCGCCCCGGTTGTGGTGGACCCGCCGACCCCCGACCAGCTGGCCGAGTTCCCCCAGATCCCGGCCCAGAGATGACCAGGGAGTCCTATGCCGCTCACCAGTGGCGATGGCGGTTGACCGGTCTCGCCACCGTCCTGGCCACCACAGCCGTGGTGATCACCGCCGGCGCCGCACCCGCCGAGAAGAACGCACCACTGACCACCGATCCCGGCCAGGGGAGTGGCGCTGGTCAGGCAAGCCCGTGCCTGACCAGCGCGCTCCCCGCGACGCTCCCGGCAACCCAGCCTGTGTCCCCACAGCGCCAGGCACCACTGCCTGGTGACCGGCTGACGGCCCGGTCCGCCATCGAGCCGTCGGCCACACCCACCGCGCCGATCCCGGGGTCTCCGACGGCCCCGGGGTCGGCGCGCCCGCCGCAGCCGGCCGGGCAGTCCGCGCCGTCCGGCCCCGCCCGCACCGTCACAACCCCCAGGCCCGGTTCCGCGAGCAGTCCCGGTTCCACGGCCAGTCCTGGCCCCACGGCCAGTCCTGGCCCATCGGGCAGCCCTGCTCCCACGACCAGTTCCGCTCCACCACCAGTCACCAGCCCGCCGCCCAGCCCCTCGCCCGGCCCGAGCTCGAGCCAGGTCCCGAGCCAGGTCCCGAGCCCCGGCCCCTGTCCGCCCCCGCTGATCCCCGGCGCGTCCCCGGCCGCCGACATCGAGCTCCGCCACGACGTCCGCACCACCTCCCGGATCCGCAAGCTCGGCTCCGAGCTGACCACCGCCCCCGGCGTCATGCGGACCACGGTCAACCTCGGCTCCGGCAAGCTCACCGGCACCCTGGCCATCCCGCCGAGCAGGTCCTACTTCGTCGTGCTGGGCTTCGTGCCCTCCACCGCCACCGTCGAGTTCGAGCCGGTCGGCCCCGCGGCGGGCACGCTGCCCGGCGGCAAGCTGGACATCACGGTCAACCTGCGGCTGCGCCTGCGGGACGTCCGCCAGGCCGGCGTGCCCCTCGACGTCGGCCCCGACTGCCGCACCGAGGAGCCGATGGTCATCCGGCTGGTCGGGGACCTGCCGATCCTGCCGAACACCGACTACCGCTACACCTCGGTGTTCCGGATCCCGCCGTTCACCGGGTGCGGGGTGCGGGAGGACCTCAGCCCGCTGTTCTCCGGCCTGGTGTCAGGACCGGACAACCAACTGGTCACGACGTTGCGATTGCGGAACTGAGGTCGCTTTGTGCGCCACGTCACGGCGGCGTCACGCTCCGTCGTCGCATGCTGGGGGCACTGATCTTTGTCCAGGTGAGAGGGCACCCCATGCGCGCGTCGTCCGAACTGACCACTAGGCGTCCCCCGATGCCGTCCTATCGGTTCCGGGTGGCGGTGGACGGCGATGTGATGGCGTTTGTCCGGGTCACCGGCCTGCAGACCGGGCGAGAACCGCTGGGGGCACGGCGGCACAACGTCGACTTCACGCTCACCCGGGGGGTGTGCGCGGTGCGCGGCGAACTGTGGAACTGGCTGGGCACGGCTTGGGGCGACCGGGTGGCGGAGCGGGACCTGTCGATCAGCCTGACCAACGACCCCGGCCCCGAGCTGCTGGTCACCTGGCGGGTGCGCAGCGCCTTCCCGACCCGGATCGCCGCGCCCAGCTTCGACACCCGGCACGACCAGGTCGCCATCGCCGAGCTGACCATGTCCGCGGAGTCGATGAGCGTGGAGTACCACTGACCC
The DNA here is from genome assembly GCF_053591555.1 of Crossiella sp. NPDC003009. NCBI lineage: Bacteria > Bacillati > Actinomycetota > Actinomycetes > Pseudonocardiales > Pseudonocardiaceae > Crossiella > Crossiella sp. NPDC003009. Next base: position 6,459 of record NZ_JBSFUA010000041.1, read on the forward strand.
CTCAGGGGTGCAGCAGCCGCTCCGCCCGCAGCGCCAGCTCCAGCGCCAGCCGCTGGTCCGGGTCGGTGAGCTGGTCGCCGAAGAGCCGTTCCAGCTGGTGCAACCGGTAGCGCACGGTCTGCGGGTGCACATCGAGGTCCGCGGCGATCTCCAGGGCGTTGCGGCGGCTGCTCAGCCAGGCCAGCAGGGTGTCGGCCAGGCGGCGGCGCTGCTTCGGGGTGAGGTCGTCCAGCGGGGTCAGGCAGCGCCGGGCCAGTTCGCCGATGAGGAACTCGTCGGCGAACAGGCACAGCGTGGGCAGCTCGTCGGCGCACCAGGTCACCGGCCGGTCCGGCAGCAGTTCGCGCTGCACCAGCCGCAGGGCCCGGCGCGCGCCACGCAGTGAGATCGCCGCCTCGGCCAGCGGCACCGGCAGGCCGACCGCGGCCCGCCAGCCGTTGAGGTTGCGGGCCAGGTCGCGCAGGTGCCGTTCCGGATCGGCGGTGACCAGGCAGGGCACCTCGCCCTCCAGGTCGACCAGCACCTCGGCGGCCAGCGCGGGCGGGCTGAGCGTGTGCTGGTCGCCGCGGGGTTCCAGGGCCACCGCGACCACGGTCTCCGGCACGGTCCAGCGGGCCGCCTCGGCGTGCTGGAGCAGCACCCGCCGGGAGGGCGGCGCCTCGGCCAGGATCAGCTCCAGCAGGCGGCGGCGCCTGCGTTCCCGGCTGCCCGCGGCCCTGCGCTGGGCCTCGGTGTAGCCGTCCACCGCCAGCGCGGACAGCTCCTCGACATAGGCGAAGATCGCCTCGGCGGCGGTGAACAGCAGCTCCGGCGGCGCGCCCATGCTCTGGCCGACCGCGGAGACGTGCCGCCAGGCCACCTTGCCGCCGACCCGGTACGCGGTCTGCAGGGCGTTCGCGCTGCGGCCTTCGTGGAACTCCACCATGCCCCGGTGGCGCAGGTAGCTGGCCCACTCGTCGCTGCGGAACTTCGGGTCGCCGAGGTGGTCGATGCAGTACAGGATCGCCTTCTCGATCGCCTCGACGATGACCGCCTCGTGCTCGCTGCCCAGCAGCGCCTCGTACTCCGGCACCGCGCGCCGGATCTCCTGGATCATGTCCGCGGTCATGCGCGCCACGTGCGGACGGAACGGGCGGGCGAACTCCTTGGGGATGGTCGACCAGAGCCGACTCGCCAGACGCATACCGTGTATTAGCTTGCGCGCCGCCAATTCTGTCAAATGTGAACATTTCTCTGTCGAGAGATGTCGCCTGATCGTGTGAGGTATTCGTGGTGAAGTGCGTATTTCCGAAGGCTGTTTTGTGAGGTGATGACAAAGAATAGTACTTCGGGCGCAGTGGGGTCAGTGGTAGTTTTGCGGAGTCGGCCAGCTGGCCAATTCCCTGTTTTCGCCAAGTCGTGCGGCTCGGAGGTCGAGCGATGTCACGTTCCATTCGCCGCGTTGTGCCGGCGTTGCTCAGCGCCCTGTTGCTGGCGGCGCTGCTGCCGCCAGTGGCCCTCGCGGAGGACAGCTTCTACCAGCCGCCGGATCCGTTGCCCCCGGGCGCGCCGGGCGACATCCTCCGCTCCCGGGTCTCGGACAACCCGCCGACCAGGGCGAAGGCCAAGGCCTGGCAGGTGATGTACCTGTCCACCAACGCGCTGGGCCAGCGGCACGCGGTGACCGGCACCGTGCTGGTGCCCAAGGACGTCGACGCCGGGACCGCGCCGGTGGTGGGCCTGGCGGTGGGCACGCACGGACCGGCCTTCCGCTGCACGCCGTCGCGGATGATCGACGTCGGCGCGCTCTACGAGCAGCCCGCGGTGACCGACCTGCTGACCCGCGGCTACGCGGTGGCCATCACCGACTACGAGGGCTACCGGCCGGAGCCGCGCACCACCTACACCGTCGGGCGCTCGATGGGCACGGCCGTGCTCGACGTGGTCCGGGCGGCGCTGCGGCTGCCGGGGACCGGGTTGTCCGCCAACGCCAAGGTCGCCCTGCGCGGCTACTCCCAGGGCGGCGGCGCGGCCATGTGGGCGGGGGAGCTGCAGCCGGCCTACGCCCCGGAGCTGAACCTGGTCGGTGTGGTCGGCGGCGGCGTCCCCGCGGACCTGATCCAGGTGGCGCTGCCGCTGGACGGCAAGCGCGGCTACGGCTTGCTGGCCACCGCGCTGATGGGCCTGGACCGGGCCTATCCGGAGCTGAAGCTGGATGACTACCTCAACGACAAGGGGCGGGCGGAGTACGCGCGGATGCAGCGCGAGGCCTGCACGGTGGAGCTGCTCACCTGGTACCCCAACGGCAGACTGGCCGACCACACCACGAAAAGCCCGGTGCTGACCCCGCCCTGGCTGGCCAGGGTCAGGGAGAACAAGCTGGGCGGCAACAAGATCCAGGTCCCGGTCTTCCAATACCACGGCGACCACGACGACCTGGTGTACCCGCCGCAGGCCAGGGAGCTCTTCGCCGCCTACTGCCGGCTGGGGGTCAACGCGCGCTGGCAGGGCTACCCCAGCGACCACATCACCCTGGTCTACACCGGCAACGAGGCCGCCCACCAGTTCCTCGCCGACCGGTTCGCCGGCAAGCCCGCCACCTCCGGGTGCTGATCACCGGGAGCCCTTGACAAAAAAATTTGTCCAAGCCACGATGGCCGCATGGATGAGGTTGCGGTGATCGAGGACGCGGCCGCGGCGGAGAGCAGTCTTGATCCGCTGCGGTCGCGTCTGCTCGCCGAGCTGGCCGAGCCGGGCTCGGCGAGCTCACTGGCCGCGCGGGTGGGCGTGGCCCGGCAGAAGATCAACTACCACCTGCGGGAACTGGAGAAGCACGGCCTGGTCGAACTGGTGGAGGAACGCCGCAAGGGCAACTTCACCGAGCGGGTGCTGCGCGCGACCGCCGCCTCCTACGTCATCTCGCCCGCCGCGCTGGGCGCGGTGCAGCCCGATCCGGCGCGCTCGCCGGACCAGCTCTCCGCGCGCTGGCTGCTCGCGCTGGCCGCCCGGCTGGTCCGCGACGTCGGCCACCTGATCACCGGCAGCCGCAAGGCTGGCAAACCGGTGGCCACCTACGCCCTGGACGGCGAGATCAGGTTCGCCTCGGCGGAGCGGCGGGCCGCCTTCGCCCGTGAGCTGGCCGCTGCGGTGGCCGGGCTGGTGGGCAAGTACCACGATGAGACAGCGGCGGGCGGCCGCACGCACCGGGTGCTGGTGGCCGTGCACCCGAGCGTGCGACCGGTGCTCGCCGAAGACGACAACACTGGCAAGGAGTCCTGATGGGACGGAAGTTCGAGCTGCGCAAGGAAGTCGAGCTGGCGGCCACCCCGCAACAGGTGTGGGACGCGATCGCGACCGGACCGGGCATGGAGGCCTGGTTCATGTCCCAGCCCGCGCCGGATGCGGGCGCCTGCGAGGTGTGGCAGCCGCCCGCGCACCTGTCCATCACCACGCCGGCCGGCCCGGACGGCTCCTTCCACGCCTTCGAGTACCTGATCGAGGCCAAGGACGGCGGCAGCACCGTGCTGCGGTTCGTGCACAGCGGATTCCTCGGTGATGACTGGGACGCCGAGTACGAGGGCCTGACCAGCCGCGGCTGGGACATGTACCTGCACACCCTGGCCGAGTACTTCCGGCACTTCGCCGGACGGCCCGCGGTCTACCTCACCGCCGAGGGGCCGGAGGCCTCGGCCAAGCCGGAGGCCTGGCCGGTGCTGCTGCGCGGCCTGGGCCTTGACCACGAACCGGCCCTGGGCGAGCGGGTGCGGCTGACCCCGGCCGGGCTGCCGCCGATCGAGGGCGTGGTGGACTGGGTGGAGGAGCCCGACGGCGACTTCCTCGCGGTGCGCACCGAGGACGGGCTGTACCGCTTCCACGGCCGCGCCGCGCTGGGCATGACCATCGCAGTCGGCCACCACGTCTACACCCCGGTCGACCGGGCCGCCGCCGACGAGGCGTGGGCGCGGTGGCTGCACGGGCTGTACCCGGCGCAGGGCTGAGCGTGGCCAACTCGCCCGCCGGGGAGTCCGTGCTGGCCAGAGTGGTGCGGATCTTCGAGACCTTCGGCTCGGACACCCCGGCGCTGCGGGTCTCGGAGATCGCCCGGCGGGCCGGCCTGCCCGTGCCCACCGCCTCCCGGCTGATCGAGGAGCTGGTCGGGCACGGCTGGCTGCACCGCGAACCCGACCGCAGCGTCCGGCTGGGCCTGCGGATCTGGGAGCTGGCCTCCAGGGCCTCGCCCGCGCTGAGCCTGCGCGAGGCGGCGATGCCGTTCCTGGAGGACCTGCAGGCGGTGGTCGGCCACCACACCCAGCTCGGCGTGCTGGAGGGCCGCGAAGTTTTGTTCGTGGAGCGGCTGTCCGCCCCGGGTGCGGTAGAGAATGTCATCCGAATCGCGGGGCGGCTGCCGCTGCACGTCAACTCGGCAGGGCTGGTGCTGCTGGCGCACGCCCCGGTGGAGCTGCAGGAGTCGGTGCTGGCCGCGCCGCTGCGCGCCTACACCCGGCGCACCATCACCGATCCGGCGCGGCTGCGCGCCTTCCTCGCCGACGTGCGGCGCGGCGGGTTCGCGCTCTGCCGTGGGTTCATCGACGACGGGGTCACCGGGATCGCGGCGCCGGTGCGCGGACCGGACGGCGAGGTGGCCGCGGCGCTGGCGGTGATCGTGCCGGACGACGCCGCGGTGCCCAGCCACCTGCCCGCGCTGCAAACCGCGGCGCGCGGTATTTCGCGCGCCCTGGGAGCGCCACTAGTGTCTCATTCAATGAAAGCGAGGTAGCTGTCCGCTGTTCGCGGCGGCCAAGGTGCGTCCACGGAGAAAGGGGAGTGGATGCGCACCCAGGTGGTCATCATCGGCGCCGGGCCGGCCGGTCTGCTGCTCTCGCACCTGCTCGGCCTGGACGGCGTGGACTCGGTGCTGATCGAACGGCAGAGCGCCGAGCACGTGCAGTCGCGCATCCGGGCCGGGATCCTGGAGGCGGGCACGGTCGAGGTGCTGCGCGAGGCCGGGGTCGGCGAGCGGCTGCGGGCAGAGGCGTTGCGGCACCGCGGCATCTACCTCCAGTGGCCCGGTCACCGGGAGCACGTGGACTTCGTCGACCTGGTCGGGCGCTCGGTGTCGGTGTACGGGCAGACCGAGGTCACCAAGGACCTGATGGCCGCGCGCGAGCACGCCGGCCGGCTGGCCTTCTACGGCGCGAGCCAGGTCGAGCTGCACGAGGTGGACGGCGAGGCGCCGCACGTGACCTTCGCCGACGCCGACGGGCGCCCGCGCCGGATCGACGCGGAGGTCATCGCGGGCTGCGACGGCCACCACGGGCCCAGCCGCCGCGCGCTGCCCTCGGCCCTGCGCGAGACCTGGACCAGGGACTACCCCTTCGCCTGGCTGGGCGTGCTGGCCGAGGTGCCGCCCTCGACCGACGAGCTGATCTACGCCTGGCACACCGACGGGTTCGCCATGCACAGCATGCGCTCCAGCACGGTCAGCCGGTTCTACCTCCAGGTCCGTCCCGGCGAGGACCTGGCGGAATGGCCGGACGAGCGGATCTGGACCGAGCTGGCCACCCGCCTCGGCGCCAGTGACGGCGGCTGGCAGCTGACCACCGGCCCGATCACCGAGAAGAGCGTGCTGCCGATGCGCAGCTTCGTGGCCACCCCGCTGCGGCACGGCCGCCTGTTCCTGGCCGGCGACGCCGGGCACATCGTGCCGCCCACCGGGGCCAAGGGCCTCAACCTGGCGGTGGCCGACGTGGTGCTGCTGCACCGCGCGCTGGTGGCCTGGCTGGTGGACGGCAAGCCAGGGCTGGCCGAGTCCTATTCGGACACCGCGCTGCGCCGGGTCTGGCGGTGCACCCACTTCTCCTGGTGGATGACCACCATGCTGCACCGGCACGGCGATGACTTCGACGCCCGCCTGCAACTCGCCCAGCTCGACGCGGTGCGCACCTCCACCGCGGCCGCCACCGAGCTGGCCCAGAACTACGCCGGTCTGCCGATCGGCTGCTGAGGTCAGAAGGGGAGACGATGTCGACCACCGAGGGGCGGCGGCTCGCGCTGCCGCGCTACCGCAGGGACGCGCCGGGCACCCACCCGCCGCTGGACAGCCCGGCCTACGGCTCCACCGCGCTGCGCCACCCGAAGCAACCCCTGGTCGTGCTGCCACACCGGCTGACCGAGGTGACCGGCCCGCTGCTCGGCCCGGGCCGCCTCGGCCCGCTGGACAACGACCTGACCCGCCAGCACCCCGGCCAGCCGCACGGCCAGCGGATCATCGTGCACGGGCGGCTGCTGGACGGCGACGGCAGACCGGTGCGCAACTCGCTGATCGAGCTGTGGCAGGCCAACGCGGCCGGGCGGTACAAGCACGTGCGGGACCGCTGGCCCGCGCCGGTGGACCCGAACTTCGACGGCACCGGCCGCACGCTGACCGATGACGAGGGCCGCTACGAGTTCACCACCATCAAGCCAGGCGCCTACCCGTGGAAGAACCACGACAACGCCTGGCGGCCGGCGCACATCCACTTCTCGGTGTTCGGCACCGCGTTCACCCAGCGGCTGGTCACCCAGATGTACTTCCCGGACGATCCGCTCTTCGGCCAGGACCCCATCTTCAACTCGGTGCCCGACGAACGCGCCCGGCAGCGCATGGTCTCCCGCTTCGACCTGGACCGCACCCGGCCGGACTGGGCGCTGGCCTTCGAGTTCGACATCGTGTTGCGCGGCAGCGACTCCTCGGTGTTCGAGGACGAGGAGGAGGACGAATGAGCACGCCCTCGCAGACCGTCGGCCCCTACCTCGCCCTCGGCCTGGAGTGGCCGGACGGCCCGGACGTGATTTCGCCGAATATGCCGGATGCGGTATGGTTGCGGGGCACGGTCAGGGACGGCGCGGGCGAGCCGGTCCCCGACGCGGTGATCGAGACCTGGCAGGCCGATGCGGACGGGCGCTTCAACCACCCGGCCGATCCCCGCGGCGCGGTGGCCTCGCCGGGGTTCCGCGGCTTCGGACGCTGCACCACGGCGGCCGACGGCAGCTATGGCATCCGCACGGTGGTGCCGGGGGCGGTGCCGGCCGAGGCTGGGCTGGTGCAGGCTCCGCACATCGACGTCTCCGTGCTGGCGCGCGGGTTGCTGCACCGGGTGGTGACCCGAATCTACTTCCCGGAACACGCTGAAATGCACCGGAGCGACCCGGTGCTGTGCTCGGTGCCGGAGCACCGGCGGGCCACGCTGATCGCCGAGCGGACCGGCGACGGCTACCGGTTCGACGTGCGGTTGCAGGGCGGACAGGAGACCGTGTTCTTCGATGTCTGACCTGTTCGACGGATTGTCGGCGGCCGGCCCGGTGCGAGCTGAGGTCGAGGACCGGGCCTGGCTGCGCGCCATGCTCGCCTTCGAGCGCGCCCTGGCCACCGCCCAGGCGGAGGTTGGGCTGCTCGCGCCGGAACACGCGGCGGCCATCGCGAGGGCGTGCGATCTGGCGGCCCGGGACCCGGTAACTCGGGACTCGGTGACTCGGGACTCGGTGACTCGGGACTCGGCGGCCCGGGACCCGGCGGCCCGGGACCCGGTGACTCGGGACTCGGCGGCCCAGGATCTGGCGGCCCGGGACCCGGCGCGCGATCCGGCCGCCCGGGGCCCTGTGGCGCGCGATCCAGTTGCCGGTGATCTGGCGGCTGGTGATGTGGCGGCCGGTGATCGGGTGGAGCTTGGCCCGGCGGAGATCGACCGCGTGGAGATCGACCCGGCCGAGATCGGCGCTGCGGCCACTGGCGTGGGCAACCCCGCCGCGCCACTGGTGCGCGCGCTCACCGTCCGCGTGGACGGGGCGGCGAGCCGGTACGTGCACCAGGGCGCCACCAGCCAGGACGTGCTGGACACCGCGGCCATGCTGGTGCTGCGCGGCGCCACCCGCGCGCTGCTGTCCACTGTGGACACCGCGGGGGCACGGGCCGCGGAGCTGGCGGCTGCCTACCGGGACACGCCGCAGGCTGGGCGGACGCTGGGGCAGCAGGCGTTGCCGGTGACCTTCGGGCTCACCGCGGCGACCTGGCTGTCCGCGCTGACGGCTGCCCGGGATCGGTTGCGCGGCTTGCGGTTCGCGGCTCAGCTGGGCGGTGCGGCGGGAACGCTCGCCTCGCTGGGGCCGGGTGGGCCTGCGGTGCTCGCCGCGCTGGCTCGCGAGCTGGCACTGGATGAGCCCGTGCTGCCCTGGCACACCGAGCGTTCCCGGCTGACCGCGGTCGCCGCCGCGTTCGGCGAGGTGGCCGGGGCGGCTGGGGGCATCGCGCGCACGATCATCCTGCTCGCGCAGACCGAGGTCGGCGAGGTGTTCGAGGAGGGGCCGCCGGGCAGTGGTGGGTCCTCGACGTTGCCGCACAAGCGGAATCCGGTGGCCGCGGTGCTGGCCGCCGGGGCGGCGGCGCAGGTGCCGGGGCTCGTCGCCACGGTGTTCGCGGTGCGGCCGCAGGAGTACCAGCGGGCGGCGGGGAACTGGCATGCCGAGTGGCGGCCGCTGACCGAGCTCGCCAGGGTGACCGGGTCGGCGGTGCACTGGGTGGCGGAGAGCCTGGCGCGGTTGCGGGTGGATCCGGGGCGGATGCGGGCGAACCTGGACCGCACCGGCGGGTTGTTGCTGGCCGAGCGGGTGACCTCGGCGCTGGTGGACGAGGTGGGGCGGCTCGTGGCGCATGACGCGGTCGCCCGGTGCGCCCGGCAGGCGGTGGCGGAGGGCGGGTTTGCCGCCATCCTGGCCGCGGATCCGGTGGTGGGGGAGCACCTGTCGGCGGAGCGGATCGCGGAGTTGCTGGATCCGGCGGGATATCTGGGCAGCGCCGGCTTGTTCGTGGACCGGGCGCTGGCGGCCTGGCAGGAGGAGGACAGGTGACGATCCTTCCCGCGTACACGGTGGCGGGGCCGGTGGCCGGGCCGCCGGTGGTGCTGTCCGGGTCGCTCGGCAGCGATCGCCGGATGTGGCGGCCGCAGGTGGCGGCGCTGGCCGCGGCCGGATACCGGGTGATCACTTATGACCACCGGGGGCATGGCGAGTCGCTGACGCCACCGGGGCCCTACGACCTGGCGGCGCTGGGCGCGGATGTGGCCGCGTTGCTGGACGAGCTGGACCTGCCGGACGCGCACTTCGCCGGGTTGTCGCTGGGTGGCATGGTGGGCATGTGGCTGGGGGCGTTCCGGCCGAAGCGGGTGCGCGGGCTGGTGTTGTGCTGCACCTCGGCCGAGCTGAACCCGCGCTCCGGCTGGGCGGACCGGGCCCGGCTGGTGCGCGCCGAGGGCACGGGCGCGGTGGCCGATGCGGTGGTCGGGCGCTGGCTCACCCCGGACTACGCGCGGCGGCATCCGGAGCTGGTGGCCGAGTTGCGCGCGATGGTGGCCGCGACGCCCGCCGAGGGGTATGCCGCCTGTTGCGGGGCGATCGAGCGGATGGACCTGCTGCCCGAGCTGCCGCGGATCACCGCGCCGACGCTGGTCATCTCCGGCGCGGACGACCCGGCCACCCCGCCCGAGCAGGGCCGCCTGATCGCCGACCGGATTCCGGGCGCGCGGTTCGAGGTGGTCGAGCACGCGGCGCACCTGGGCAGCCTGGAGCGGTCCGCGGAGTTCACCCGTCTGATCCTGGAACACCTAGTGTCGTGAGTCGGACGTGCGCCAGCGGTCTCGGCGGCCCAGCTTCCCGCCGACCGCACCGCGGGAAAGCCCACGTACAACCCGGTACGAGGGCCTCCCCTCGGCACGCCCGGCGGAAAGCTGGACCGCCGATACCGCCACCGCACGTCCGACTCACGACACCAGGAGGCCGTGATGACTGACCACCGCCACACCGAGGGCATGCGGGTGCGGCGCGAGGTGCTCGGCGACGCGCACGTGGACCGGGCGGTGGCGGGCACCACCGAGTTCACCGCGCCGTTCCAGGACTACATCACCGAGTCCGCCTGGGGTTCGGTGTGGACCAGGGACGGCCTGGACCGGCGCACCCGCAGCTGCCTCACCCTGGCCCTGCTCACCGCGCTCGGCCACCACGAGGAGCTGGCCCTGCACGTGCGCGCGGCCGTCCGCAACGGGCTCACCGCGGCCGAGATCGGCGAGGTGCTGCTGCACACCGGGGTCTACGCCGGGGTGCCCGCGGCCAACGCCGCCTACGCGGTGGCCCAGCGGGTGCTGCGGGAGATCGAGGAACCCTGACCGCGCGGTTGCGCCGAGTGGTCCACTCGGCCTACGACGGTTGGCACTGCGTGCACGCCAGGACCGCGATCTAGGCTCCGGGGCATGGTGAGACGAACCGCCGCGCTGCTGGGCGCGCTGGCCCTGGCCGCGAGTGTGCTGCTGGTCGCGGGCCCGGCCCAGGCCGAGGCCACCGCGCCGCCGGGCACCGTGGTGCCCGTGCAGGTCACCGGGGACGCGGCCAAGCGGTTCAACCTGGTGATCGTGCCGGACGGCTATGCCAGCGCCGACCTGCCGAAGTTCCGCGAGCACGTGGACAAGCACCTCAACGTGCTGTGGACGATCGAGCCGTTCAAGTCCTACCGCAGCTACCTCAACGTCTACACCGTCGAGATCGCCTCCCCGGAGTCCGGCGTGAGCTGCGACCCCGACATCGGCTCGCCGCGCCGCAACACCCCGCTGCGGATGGCCTTCTGGGGCGGCTGCAACCCCAGCGGCGTGCGCCGCCTGCTCACCGTGGACAGCACCGCGGTGAACAACTACGCCAACCTGGTTCCCGGCACCACCGCCGCCAACCGCCAGATCCTGGCCATCGCCAACAGCGACACCTACGGCGGCGCCGGCGGCACCTACGCCACCGCTTCCGGCGGCAACGCGCTGTCCGCGCTGATCACCCCGCACGAGCTGGGCCACTCCCTCGGCGGCCTGCAGGACGAGTACGACTACCTCAACCGAGGGGTCCGCGGCGGCACCTACACCGGCGGCGAACCCGACTCGGCGCACCACACCCTGCTCACCGAGGCGCAGATGCGTGAGCAGCGGAAGAAGTGGTGGCGCTGGCTGGGCGAGCCGAGTGACTCCGGCGGCGTGATCGGCCGGTTCGAGGCCGGGCTGTACCACAGCAAGGGCGTGTGGCGGCCCAGCAAGCACTCCATGATGAAGACCCTCGGCTACTACTTCGACCAGCCCACCCGCGAGGTCATGGTCCAGCGCCTGTCCGCCAAGACCAGCATCCTGCAGGACGGCACGCCCAGCACCGCACCCATCGGCGCGGACCGGATCGTCTGGGTCGAACCGCTGCACCCGGTCGGCCACAGCCTCGCGGTCAGCTGGACCCTGGACGGAAAACCGTTGTCCGCCAACGGTTCCCGCTCGGTGGACCTGTCGAAGCAGAACCTCGCGCCCGGCAAGCACACCCTGGTCGCCACCGTCACCGACCCCACCGAGTTCGTCCGCGACCCGGCCATCCGCGCCTCCACCGCGCTGACCCGCACCCGCACCTGGACCGTTGACACCAGCCTCAGCACCCCGCGCCCGCAGGTCCCGGCCGAGTTCGTCAGCAGCACCCCGACCGACCGGCCGGTCGGCGCCGCCGACGTGGTCTACGTGCAGACCACCCGCCCCGCCGCCCAGGAACCCGCGGTCAGCTGGACCCTGGACGGCCGCCCGGTGAGCACCTCGGCGGACAACCGCGACCTCAACCTCAAGTCCCTCAAGCTCACCCCCGGCCGCCACACCCTGACCGCGACCACCGGCACCGCCACCCGCACCTGGACCGTGGACGCCCAGACCCCGGCCACCAGCTTCGAGCTGTCCAAGCCGCTGCTCACCCGGACCTCGCCGGCCGGCGACCCGGAGTACGTCTTCAACGCGCCGTTCACCATGCGCCTGAAGGCCACCGACGACACCAAGGGCTTCGTCGTCCCCGAGTTCCGCACCAACGGCGACGGCTGGTTCAACTACTTCGGCTGGCCCACCGACGCCGGCGCCCCGTTCCGCTTCACCCCGGACGGCACCAACATCGACGACCTGGTCTACGGCAAGCTCGGCACCCCCCGGCTCTCCCCGTGGGACGAGGTGCCCCCCGGCTACGGCCGCCACACCATCGAGTACCGCGCCATCGACCCCGCAGGGAACACCGCCACCCCCGGCCGCTTCGCCGTCACCCTGCTCCGCCAGCCCCCGGCCTGCACCGCCAAGGTCACCGGCCACCACCTCGGCCCGCTGACCATCACCACCGGCGTCACCTGCCTGGAGCCGGCCACGGTCACCGGCCCGGTCACGGTCAAGCCCGGCGCGACCCTGGTGGCCACCGAGTCCACCATCACCGGCCCGGTGACCACCGAGGGCGCGGGCGGCGTGCACCTGCTGAACTCCACCATGACCGGCCCGGTCACCCTCACCGGCACCACCGGTGACGTGACCGTGGTCGGCGGCCGGATCGTGGGGCCGCTGCAGGTCGAGGGCTCCACGGCGACCGACCGCGGCCCGGTGCTGGCCGGGGTTCAGGTGATCGGCCCGGTGCGGTGCGGCGGGAACGCGGTCTCTCCGGACAACCTGGGCGCCCCGATCACCGGAACCGGTCCGGCGACGGGCCAGTGCGCGCCGCTGCGCTAGGGGTCACGTTCCGTTGGCGCGGTGTCCCGAAGGAGACTGCCCGCGGCACCTGACGGAGTGGTTCGCCGAGAGCCGATCCTGCCTAGACTTCCCAGGTCATGGGCAGTTCCCGCAGGGCCGTGCTCGCCGCCACGCTGGGCGTGACGCTCCTCCTCTCCTCGGTGCCCGCGACCGCCGCGCCACGGGACGACTCGCCGACCGTGGCGCAGGTCCTCGACGGCGTCTTCCACGCCAGTGACGAGGAGCTGATCAAGGAGCTGGAGATCTCCTGCGAACAGGGCGAGGCCGACGAACGCTTCTGCCGGATGGACCGCGGTGAGGTGCACGGCCTGCCCCGCCAGCTGAGGCGGGCCGCGGAGGAGTTCACCGACCTGTGCCGGGATCTCCCGGAGTGCTCCCGGTCCGGGGCGCAGCCGCGCACCAGCGCGGACATCGCCAAGGCGCTGCGCGCGATCACCACGGCGAGCAAGAGCCCGGCCGTGCGCAACCTCAGTTCCCGCGTGGGCGAGTTCGCCGACTTCGCGGGCCGGGTCACCACCGGCGGTGGCGCGCTCACCGCGAACACCGACCGGCTCAAGGAGTACGCCCGGACCGCCATCTACCTCGCCGCCAGCACCGTGCCGCCCCTGGGAGACCTGATCGGGCTGGCCGAGGCCGTTGCCGTGGGCGACGTCGAACAGGGCATCACCGCGGTGATCGGCCTGGCCGCCACCGCGATCGGACTCGCCTTTCCGCCCGCGGGCGCGGCCATCGCGGCCGGTGTGGCGATCTACGGGCTGGCCAAGTTCATGTGGAACTACTACCAGGCGAAGTTCCGCAACTGGTTCACCGATCCGGTTGGCGTCGTCAACCGGATGTTCAGCTCGGGCGCGGACATCCAGTGGACCGAGCACAAGGTCGGCGACCGCACCGCCAACGTGGTGTTCGCCAAGAGCAGCATCTTCTACGTCGAGAACAGCTCCGGCGTCCGGATGCCGGTGTTCGCGCCTTTCACGGTGGGCATCGTCTGAGCCCGTCACCCGGCTGAGTGACAGACCTGATCTCCGGGTAACCCGGGCGAGTGACCGGCACCGTAGTAGTCCTCGCGCCCTCGCCCCAGCTCACCGTCACCGTCGAAGCGCTCGACGGCGTCCCCGACATCCACCTGCACCCCGGCGGCCAAGGCGTCTGGCAGGCGCGGATGATGCGCTCGCTCGGGGCTGAGGTGGTGTTGTGCGCGACCGTCGGGGGCGAGACGGGGCAGGTGTCGCGGGGATTGCTCGACCAGGGTGCGGTGGAGCTGCGGTTGCGGGGGATCGCTGGGCGGAACGGGTGTTATATCCACGACCGGCGGAGCGGGGAGCGGGAGCCGGTGGTGGAGATGCCGGCGGATCCGCTGTCCCGGCACGAGCTCGACGACCTGTACGAGCTGACCCTGACCGAGGCCCTGGCAGCCGGAACCGCGCTGCTCAGCGGGCCCAGCGACGAACGGGTGGTGCCGCACGAGCTGTACCACCGGCTGGCCGCTGACCTGACCCGCAACGGGTGCCAGGTGGTGATCGACCTGGCCGGGGAGCGGTTGGCCACCGCGTTGCGGGGCGGGCCGACCTTCGTCAAGGTGAGTCATGAGGAGCTGATCGAGGACGGGCGGGCCGCCAGTGACGAGCTGACCGAGCTGGTCGCGGCGGCGCGCGAGATCGCCGGGCACGGGCCGAGGGCCGTGGTGGTGTCCAGGGCCGCGGAGCCCGCGCTGGCGTTGCTGGACGGAGAGCTGTGCACCGTGCACGTGCCGGCGCTGAACCCGGTGGAGACGCGGGGTGGCGGCGACTCGATGACCGCGGGGTTCACCGCGGAGCTGGCCAGAGGGGAGTCGCTGGCCTCGGCGTTGCGGGTGGGGGCGGCCGCGGGGGCGTTGAACATCGCCCGGCACGGGCTGGGCACCGGGAGCGGAGAGGCCATCGCCTCGCTGGCACAGCGGGTGGAGCTCCGGCCGTGGGACGAGAAAGGGAGCGGATGAGCGCGCAGACGGCACTGATCACCAATGACGACGGCATCCTGTCACCGGGGCTGGCCGCGCTGGCCGGACTGGCCGGGCGGAGCGGGCTGACCACCGTGGTCGCCGCACCGGCCAGCGAGGCCAGCGGCACCAGCGCCGGTTTGACCGCGGCGGAGGACCGGCGGCAGGTGGCGGTGCGGCAACGCAGCCTGGAAGGCCTGGACGTGCCGGGCTACGCGGTGGCCGGGCATCCGGGACTGATCGCGTTGCTGGCGGCCCAGGGCGCGTTCGGTGGGCGGCCCGATGTGGTGCTCTCCGGGGTCAACCGGGGCGCCAACGTCGGGCGCGCGGTGCTGCACTCCGGCACCGTCGGCGCGGCGCTGACCGCGGGGATCAACGGCATCCGGGCGCTGGCGGTGTCCCTGGACGTGGGGATGCGCGCGCCGGAGGAGCACCACTGGGAGACCGCGGTGGAGGTCGCGGGCACGGTGCTGAAGCTGTTGTGGGAGCTGCCGCCGGGCAGTGTGCTGAACCTGAACGTGCCCAACGTGCCGGTGGGCAGGCTGGGGCCGTTGCGGCGGGCGAGCCTGGCCGAGCACGGGACCGTGCAGTCGCGGGTGCGGCACCTCGACGGCGGCGGGCTGGAGCTGGTGACGGTGGAGGTCGAGGGGGAGATCGAGGCCGACAGCGATGTGGCGTTGCTGGCGCAGGGGTGTCCGACGGTGACGCCGCTGTGCTCGGTGGCCGAGGACGTGGGAGTGGTGCTGCCGCTGGACTGAGCCCGGGCGGCCGCAGCAGTCGATTCAGGATGAGCCTGTCTTGGCGGGACGTGGTGCCACTAGGGTGTTCGGGGTATCGCGGTCAGGGGGTGGCGCGGGTGGCCGAAGTCCCAGCAGGAGCCAGCGAAGAGACCGGCACGCCTGTTCCCGCCGGCTCACGGGTGGACAACCAGCTGACGGTGTCGGCGAAGACGGACCTGGTGGTGCAGGCGAACACCATTTCCGGGGGCGTCCATCATCATGGGTGGCGCAGCCCGCGCGTGCTGCTGATCGGCGCGGCCGCGGGCGCGGCGCTGCTGGTGGTCGCTCTGGTCATGGTGCGCTGGCTGACCGGCAGTGGCGCGCTGCCGCTGACCGGCAACCCGCTGGCGGCACCGGCCACGGCACGCGAGATCGGCATCCTGTCGGGTCACACCGCGATGATCACGGGGGCGAAGTTCAGCGGGAACGGTCAGGTCCTCGTTACGGCGAGTGCGGACAAGACCGTTCGGTTGTGGGACGCGCGGAACCACAAGGAGGCCGGCACACTCGCCACTGGCCACGTCAACGGGATGGCGGTGAGCCAGGACGGGCGCACCGTGGCGGTCGCGCCCTCTGGCCGCGGGGTGCAGTTCTGGGATGTGGCAGGCCGCGAGCAGCTCGGCGAGTCGCTCAGCGAGACCGAAGGTATGCGCGGGCTGCCGATCATGGCCATGACCGTGGAGTTCAGCCCGGACAGTCGTCTGCTGGCCGTCGGGGAGGTCAGCGGTCAGGTGCGGTTGTGGGACGCGGCCGGCCACCGGCGGGTGGGCAAGCCGCTCGTCGGTCACACCTCCGGCGTGCTCGCCATGGCGTTCAGCGCCGACGGTCGTGTGCTGGCGACCTCGAGCGGGGACAACACGGTGCGACTGTGGGACGTCACCAGCTACCAACAGCTCGGCCAGCTTCCCCTCGAGTCGCCCGGTTTTGTGCAAAGCCTGGCGTTCAGCCCTGACGGACGCGTCCTGGCCTGCGCGGTCTCGGGCCTCACCACGCAGTTCTGGGATGTGGCCAGCCGCCAACGGCTCGGCGAGCCCATCAACAACAGCGCCGTGAGCCTCGCGTTCAGCTCGGATGGCACCCGGCTGGTCACCGCGAGCGCGGGGCAGGGGGTGCAGTTGTGGGACGTGGCCAGCCGGGAACCGCGCGGTGATCCCATCGGGCCTGGCAGTGCGGTCACCAGCGTGTCGTACAGCCCGGTTGGGCAGACGCTCGCCACCGCGATGATGGACAACTCCGTGCGCTTGTGGGACATGGCCGGTCTGGGCTGATCAGCAAGAGCAGCACTGGCCACGCCGATGGGCACACAACTGACCTCTAACGGACCGTCAGCCGGGCGGTGACGCGGTCGACGTCGCCGCGTTCCGCCGGTGGCAGCGGCGCGCCGGTGGCGGCCCGGCGCGCGGCGGCCGAGGCGAGCAGTTCCGCGGCCCGATCGTGTTCTCCGGCAAGGGAATGGGCACCGGCCAGGCCTTCCTCGGCCAGGGCGATGGCCCGGGGGTCGCCGCTGGTCTCGGCGGCGGCGCGGGCCAAGGCGTGCAAGGACATCGCCTCGCCGGGGTGGCCGCGGAGTTCGGCGATGAAGCCCAGTTCGCTGTGCGCGAGGGCCACGCCGGGGGCGTAGTTCACCTGGCGGTGCCAGGCCAGCACGCCGGTGAGCAGGGTGTGCGCGGTGGCCAGGTCGCCGGTGCGGCGGGCGCCCAGGGCCAGGCCCAGCTCGGCGTGGATGACGCCGGCCTGGTAGCCGTGTTCGGCGGCCAGGCGGCGGGCCTGGCGGTGGCGGGACTCGGCGCGGGAGTGGTTGCCGGCGAGCAGGTCCAGGCGGGCCAGGCCGGTGAGCTGGTCGGCGGCGTCGGTCCAGAACTCGTTGGCCTGGGCCAGTTCCAGCGCGGCGGTGCGCAGTTCGGTGGCCAGCGCGTAGTCGCCGGTGATCTCGGCGACGGCGGAGCGGGCGTACCCGGCCAGCGAGCGGCCCCAGGTGTCGCCGAGGTCGGTGAACAGCTCCAGGGACTCGGTGGCCTGGGTGGTGGCGGTGGCCAGGTCGCCGCGCATGACCGCCTGGAGTGCGGTGGTGGCCAGGACCGCCGCGCGTAGCCACGGGTCCGCTGTGGACAGTTCGGCCAGGCGGGTGGCGCTGGCGGCCAGGTCGCCGCCGGTGTAGTTGAGCGAGAAGGCCTGGAACCAGGTGGCTTCCGCGTCCACTGTGGACTGTTCGGTCAGCTCGCGGCGAGCGTTCGGGTCCGCGCCGCCGCGGCGGAGCAGGGTGATGCCGGTCAGCCAGGCGGAGACCGTGTCCCGCAACGGGTGTTCGCCGGGCACGGACAGGGCGAGGCGGAGCTGGCGTTCGGCATCGCTCAGCCGGCCGCGCAGGTACCAGTACCAGGCCAGCGCCCGGACCAAGCGCAGCGCGCGGTCGGTGTCGGCGTTGTGCACCGCGGTGTCCAAGGCGCGGCGCAGGTTCGCCGACTCGCGGTCCAGGCGGGGCAGCCAGTCGCGCTGGCGGTGGTCGCGGAGCTGGGCGGCTTCGGCCAGGTCCAGGTAGTGGGTGAGGTGGCGGTCGCGGAGCTGGGGGAGCTCGCCGGCGTCGGTGAGGTGGGTGCGGGCGTAGTCGGCGATGGACTCCAGCAGCCGGTAGCGCGGGCCCTCGGCGACCAGGACCAGGGAGCGGTCCACCAGGCGGGCCAGCAGGTCGAGGATCTCCGGCTCGGTGAGCGGGTCGGCGGCGGAGACCGCTTCCGCGGCGGCCAGGGTGCAGCCCTCGGCGTGGATGGCCAGGCGGCGCAACAGGATCCGCTCCGGTTCGGTGAGCAGGTGCCAGCTCCAGTCGATCACCGCGCGCAGCGTGCGCTGCCGGGGCGGGGCGATCCGGCCACCGGTGGTGAGCAGCCGGAAACGGTCGTCCACTCTGGACAGCAGCTCGGCCAGGCCCAGCACCCGCAACCGGGGTGCGGCCAGTTCCAGGGCCAGGGGCAGGCCGTCCAGGCGCAGGCACAGCGCGGCCAGGGTGTCCGGGTCGGCGGTGCTGAGGTCGGCCCCGGCGGCCTCGGCGCGCTGGGTGAGCAGGCGGACCGCGTCGGCGGGGGCCAGTGGCGGCACCGCTTCCAGGCGTTCGCCGGGGACGCCGAGGGGTTCCCGGCTGGTGGCCAGCACGCGCAGCTCAGGGGCGGCGCGCAGCAGCCGGGCGATGAGACCGGCGGCCGGGGCGAGCACGTGTTCGCAGTTGTCCAGCACCAGCAGCAGCCGCTGGTCGCGCAGCGCGGTGGCCAGGTCGGCTCCGGGGTCGGCGCGGATGTGCAGGGCGCCGGCCACCGACTCGGCGAGCTCGGCCTGCCCGGCGGTGCCGGGGTGGCCGGACAGGTCGACCAGCCACGCCCCGTCCGGGAACCCCGGTCCCGCTTCGGCGGCGGCCAGCGCGAGGCTGGTCTTGCCGACGCCGCCGGGGCCGGTCAGCGTGACCAGGCGGTGCCTGGTGAGCAGGCCGCGGACCGCGCGCACGGCGTGCTCGCGGCCGACCAGCTCGGTGAGCGCGACAGGCAGGTTGCCGCGCGGGCGGACCGCCACCCGCAGTCCCGGGTCCTGACGCAGCATCGACTCGTGCAGCGCGGCCAGCTCCGGCCCCGGGTCCGCGCCCAGCTCCTCGGCCAGCCGCTCGCGCAGCCCGGCATAGGCGGTCAGCGCCTCGGCCTGCCGACCGGCCTGGTACAGCGCGCGCAGCTGCACCGCGCGCAGCCGCTCGCGCAGCGGATGCCGGGCCACCAGGTCACCGACGACCGCCAGGGCCTCGGCGGGCTCACCCAGCGCCAGCCGCGTCTCCCCGAGCAGCTCGACCGCTTCCAGGCGGCGTTCGGCCAGGCCGTGCGCCACCGGGCGGGCGAAGTCCTCGTCGGCGAACTCGGCGAAGGCCGGTCCCCGCCACAACTCCAGCGCGCTCACCAGCAGCTCGGCCCGCTCGCGCGGCGGCGCGTCCCCGGCCGCGGCCAGCAAGGCGGTGAAGCGGTCGGCGTCGGTGTCGGCGCGCAGCCGGTACCCGGCCGGACCGGACTCCACCAGGTCCCGGCCGATGGCCCGCCGCAGCCGGGAGACCTTGGTCTGCAACGCGCCCAGCGGGTTCGCCGGGACCGCGTCGCCCCACAGGTCCAGCACCAGCCGGTCCGCCGGAACCGGACGCCCGCCGCGGGCCAGCAGCGCCGCCAGCAGCAGGCGCACCTTCGCCTCCTGAACCGGCGCCGGTGCGCCCTCCGCCGTCCACGCGGTCAGCGGACCGAGCACCCCGAATCGCACCCCGACACCCTAACCGCCAGCGAACCGCCAGCAGACCGAAAGCGCAGGCGAGCACGCTGATCACATCAACCGCAGCGAGCAAGGAGTGATCATCGTGACCAGCAGCAAGACCCCGGTCAGCATCATCGGCCTCGGCCGCCTCGGCGCGGCCATCGCGGAGACCTTCCTGGCCGCCGGGCACCCCGTGACCGTGTGGAACCGCTCGCCGGCGAAGGCCGAGGCGCTGGCGGGCAAGGGAGCAACCGTGGCGGGCTCGGTCGCCGAGGCGGTGCGGGCCAGTCCGCTGGTGCTGACCGTGGTGCTCGACCACGCCGCCGTGCGCGACCTGCTCGACCCGGTCGCCGAGGACCTGCGCGGCCGGACCCTGCTCAACATCAGCTCCAGCGCCCCCGACGAGATCCGCGCGCTGGCCGGGTGGGCCGGCGGCCACGGCGCGGACTACCTGGACGGCGCGGTGATGGCCGTGCCGGCGGCCATCGGCACCCCGGACGCCCAGGTGCTCTACAGCGGCTCGCGCGCCGCCTTCGACCGCCTCGGCGCGCAGCTCGGCGTGCTCGGCGCGGCCCGCTACGTGGCCGAGGACCCCGGGGTGGCCGAGCTCTACAGCTACGCCCTGCTCAGCGCCGGGTACGGCACCATCTTCGGCTTCCTGCACGGCGCGGCCATGCTGGACTCCGCCGGGGTGCGCCCGACCGAGTTCCTGGGCATGGCGGTGCCCTGGCTCAACGGCATGATCGCCTTCCTCAGCGACCTGGCCAGGGAGGCCGAGACCAAGGACTACGCGGGCGGCGACTCCAGCCTGGAGATCAACCTGGCCGCGCTGGCCAACATCGTGGTCACCAGCCGCGCCGCCGGGGTCGATCCCGGGCTGCACGTGCCGCTGCTGGAGCTGGTGCGCGGCCTGGTCGAGCAGGGGCACGGCGCGGACAGCGCGTCCAGTGTGTTCGAAGTCATGCGCGCCAAGGGTTGACCTCCAGTTAGCTGGAGCTTGTTTGCTCAGGTGGTAGAACCTACTGAGGGGACAAGGACATGCGTGCGGTGTGGTTGCGGGAGTTCGGCGGGCCGGAGGTGCTCGCCCTCGGCGAGGCCCCTGATCCGGTGCCCGGCGAGGGCCAGGTGCTGATCGAGGTGGCCTACGCCAACATCACCTTCGTGGAAACCCAGTTCCGGGCGGGCGGGCAGAGCCCGTTCCGGGTGGAGCTGCCGGTCATCCCGGGCAACGGCGTCGGCGGCACGGTGCTGGCCACCGGCCCCGGCGTCGACCCGGGACTGGTGGGGGCCAAGGTGATCAGCAGCCTGAGCGGGACCGGCGGGTACGCCGAGCTCGCGGTCGCCGCGGCCGACACCCTGCACCGGGTGCCGGCAGGGCTGGCACTGGACGCGGCGGTCGCGCTGCTGGCCGACGGGCGCACCGCGGCCATGCTGCTCGGCGCGGTCGCGGTCGAACCGGGGGAGCGGGTGCTGGTCGAGGCCGCCGCCGGCGGGGTCGGCTCGCTGCTGGTGCAGCTGGCCACCGCGGCCGGGGCCACCGTGGTCGCGGCCGCGGGCGGTGCGCGCAAGACCGAGCTGGCCGCCTCACTGGGCGCGGCCGAGGTGGTGGACTACCTCGAACCCGGCTGGACCGAGCGGGCAGGCCAGGTGGACGTGGTCTTCGACGGGGTGGGCGGCGAGATCGGCCGGGCCGCCTTCGAGCTGCTCGGCCCCGGCGGCCGGATGATCAGCTACGGGCTGGCCAGCGGCGAGTGGACCGGCATCCCGGAGGAGACCGCCGCCGAACACGGCGTCACGCTGGTGTCCTTGCGCCCCAACCCCGAACTGGTCCGCGAGGCCACCCGCCACGTGCTCGCCGAGGCCGCGGCCGGGCGGCTGCGACCGGTGATCGGACAGCGCTTCCCGCTGGCTGAGGCGGCTGCCGCGCACGCGGCCATCGCCGGCCGCGGCACCGTCGGCAAGACCCTGCTGGAGGTCCGGTGAAGATCGGCGTGCAACTGCCCTCCTTCGGGATCGACCCCTCGGCCACCGCGGCCGAGCACGCCCGGCACGCCGAGGGCCTCGGCCTGGAGTCGGTGTGGACCGGCGACCACCTCATCCCCGCCCTGCCCTACCTGGACAGCACCCTGGTCCAGGCCACCGTGGCCGCCAGCACCAGCAGCATCAAGCTCGGCTTCGGCGTGCTGATCCCCGCGCTGCGCGGCGCGGCCTGGGCGGCCAAGCAGATCGCCACCCTGCAACACCTCTCCGGCGACCGGCTGATCGTCGGCATCGGCAGCGGCGGCGACCCGCACGGCGACGCGGCCTGGCGCGCGGTCGGCGTGCCCTACCGCGAACGCGGCAAGCGCACCGACGCGGTGCTGGCCGTGCTGCCCGACCTGGTGGCAGGCCGGGACGCGGCCATCGACGGCGAGGTGGTCCGGCTGTCCCCGCCGGCCACCGTGCCACCGTTGCTGATCGGCGGTTCCGGGCCGGTGGCCTGGCGGCGGATCCAGCGGCTGGGCGCGGGCTGGTACCCGGCGTTCGTGCCGCCCTCGGTGGTCGCCGACGGCATCCGGCAGCTGCGCGAGCTCGGCATCGAAGCCCCGGTGACCGTGGGTGTCAGCGTCGGGCTCGGGCCGCTCGAACAGTCCATTGTGGACGATCGGGTGCGCGGGCTGGCCGACTACGGCATGGGCGAGGAGCAAGCTCGCAAGGCGCTGGTGACGGGATCCCCGGCCCAGGCAGCCGAACAGCTGGCCGCCTTCGCCGAGGCGGGCGCGGAGCGGGTGGTGGCCATGCCGTTCCCCGCCGACCGTTTCCAGCAGCGCGAGCTGCTGGCCGAGGCCGCGGCGCGGCTGGGGGCATGAGCCGGAGCTGAGCGGGTAGCCGGGGCACATGACGGAACCGCATCCCGTCGCCCCGCTGCCCGCCGCGGCCGGGCGTCCCCGCACCGCCGTGATCACCGGCTCCGACTCCGGCATCGGCCGCGCCACCGCGGTCGCGCTGGCCGGCGGTGGCCTGGACATCGGCATCACCTACCACCAGGACGAACAGGGCGCCCAGGACACCGCCCGCGAGGTCGCCGAACGCGGCGCGCGGGCGGTCATCCGGCGGCTGGACCTCGGCGACCTGCCCGCCTCGGCCGAGGCCATCGACGAGCTGGCCGAGGAGCTCGGCGGCATCGACGTGCTGGTCAACTGCGCGGGCACCGGCACCGCCGAACCCGCGCTGGAGATGGACTTCAGCACCTGGCGGCGCGTGCTCTCAGTGGACCTGGACGGCGCTTTCCTGTGCACCCAGCGGGCCGCCCGGCACATGATCGAGGCGGGCCAGGGTGGCCGGGTGATCATGGTGACCAGCGTGCACGAGCATCAGCCCAGGGTCGGCGCGGCGCCCTACTGCGCGGCCAAGGCCGGGCTCGGCATGCTGGCCAAGACCTTCGCGCTGGAACTGGCCGAGCACCACATCACGGTCAACTCGGTGGCGCCAGGGGAGATCTCCACCGCGATGACCGGCCAGGAGGACGCCGACCCGACCGAGCAGCGCAGGCCAGGGGTGCCGCTGGGGCGGACCGGCCACGCCGCGGAGGTCGCCTCGGTGATCGCGTTCCTGGCCACCCCGGCCGCCGGGTACGTCACCGGGGCCTCCTTCGTGGTCGACGGCGGACTGCTGCTGATGGGCGCGCAGGCAGGCACCGCGCTGGACTCGGACAGTTGGCGGCGCGTGTAGCCAAGTTTTCCTTGGCAGCAGAGAATGCAGTCGCATACAATGAGTCCTGAAACCATTCGCGGCTGATGGGTTCATGGGCACATGGGATCCCCAAATGTGATCTCAGTCGATCGCACTACTTTCGCGGTTGCCCCATACGGCCGCTGTTGAATACTCCCGTTTACGATATCGTGGGTCGCCGTCGTCGATAAATTGAGACGATTGGGAAGGGATTCCATGATTACCATGCTGGCCGCGGCTGGAATGGCTTTTTCCCTGCTTGCCTCTCCGGTTCCGGCGGCCGAATCAGCGCCGCCGGACAGGGTGACAGTCGAGGTGATCACGGCGAACGGATCGGGTTGCCCGCCCGGCACGTCCGCTGTGGCCGTCGCGCACGACAAGACCGCCTTTACCGTGACCTACAGCGACTATCTCGCTCAGGTCGGGGTTGGCGCGAAACCGACCGATGTTCGAAAGAACTGTCAGCTCGCCCTGCGCATCCACTACCCGCAGGGCTTCAGCTACGCGATCCAGAAAGCGGATTACCGGGGTTACGCGAATCTCCAAGCGGGGGCGCGCGGACTCCAGCGGGCGAACTACTACTTCCAGGGAATGTCGGCCACCGAGTCGCGGAGCCATTGGTTCAACGGCCCGTACTCGGACAGCTGGCAGGCGACCGACACCTCCGAAGGGCCCAACTTGGTCTACGCCCCCTGCGGCGAGACCAGGAACCTGAATGTCAACACCGAGCTGCGCGTGCAGGCGGGATCCTCGAATCCCTCGACCACGACCAGCTTTATGACGATGGACTCCACGGATGGCAGCATTCGCACCACCTACCACTTCTCCTGGAAGCGGTGCGACTAACGCATTCTAGGGTGGCTCAGGTCACAGGGGGGAACCGGGTGGACCAGATGACCGACCTGACTGGCGTGGTCGGCTCCGCTGCGGTGCGTTCGCGCACCGTCTCGCGGGGCCGGCCAGCGTCCACAGCAGACGGCGGCGTCCCCTGGAGAGTGCAGTGCAGCAGAGTGTCGCGACCGGCGCGACCGAGACCCCGGAGCGACTGAGCACGGTCGAGCTGGCCCTGTCCGGCATGACCTGTGCGGCCTGCGCGGCCCGGATCGAACGCAAGCTCAACAAGATCGACGGCGTGCACGCCGTGGTCAACTACGCCACCGAGCGTGCCTCGGTGTCCTTCCCTGCCACCATCGATGTCACCCGCCTGGTCCAGGCGGTGGCCGCCGCCGGTTACACCGCGCACGAGGTCCGCCAGACGACGGCATCGGACGGACCGGACCCGGTGCGCGCGCTGTGGCGCAGGCTGGTCGTGTCGGTGCTGCTCACCTTCCCGCTCGCCGACCTCGCACTGGCCATGGCCTGGGTGCCCTGGCTGCGGTTCCCCGGCTGGCAGTGGGTCTGCCTCGCACTCGCGGCCCCGGTGGTGCTGTGGGCGGCACTGCCCTTCCACCGGGCCGCGCTGCGCAACGCCAGGCACGGCGCGGCCTCGATGGACACGCTGGTCTCGCTGGGGGTGCTCAGCGCGTTCGGCTGGTCGACCTACGCGATGTTCAGCACCACGGTCACCGGCGGCATCTACCTGGAGGTCGCCGCCGGGGTGACCACCTTCCTGATCGCCGGCCGCTACTTCGAGGCCCGCGCGCGCCGGATGGCCGGGGACGCGCTGCGCTCGCTCTCCCTGCTCGCGGCGAAGGACGTCCTGTTGCTGCGCAAGGGGAAAGAGGTCCGGGTCCCGGTCGGGCAGTTGGTGGTCGGGGACCTGTTCGCGGTGCCGCCGGGGGAGAAGATCGCCACCGACGGGGTGGTGGAGTCCGGGCGCTCGGTGGTGGACCTGAGCATGGTCACCGGCGAGTCGGTGCCGGTGGAGGTGGAGACCGGCGCGCAGGTCATCGGCGGCACCATCTCGCACAGCGGCAGGCTCGTGGTGCGCGCCACCGGCGTCGGCGCGGACACCCAGCTGGCCAGGATGACCGCGCTGGTGGAACAGGCCCAGGCCGGCAAGTCCAGTGCGCAGCGGCTGGCCGACCGGGTGGCCGGGGTGTTCGTGCCGGTGGTGCTGGTGCTGGCCGCGCTGACCCTGGCGGCCTGGCTGCTCGCCGGCTCCGCCGCGGAGTCCGCGTTCGGGGCCGCGCTGGCCGTGCTGATCATCGCCTGCCCGTGCGCGCTGGGCCTGGCCACGCCGACCGCGCTGCTGGTGGCCACCGGCCGCGGCGCGCAGCTGGGCATCCTGCTGCGCGGGGCACAGGCCCTGGAGCAGACCAGGGCGGTGGACACCGTGCTGCTGGACAAGACCGGCACCGTCACCACCGGCCGGATGTCGCTGGCCGAGACGCACTCCACCGGCGAGCGGGCCGAGCTGCTGCGCTACGCCGGTGCGGTGGAGGCCGCCTCCGAGCACGCCATCGCCGCCGCGATCACCACCGCGGCCCGCGCGGAGCTCGGCGCCCTGCCCGAGGTCGCCGATTTCACCGCCTTGCCCGGCCTCGGCGCCACCGGCCGGGTGGACGGCGTGGAAATCCTCATCGGCCGCCCGCTGCTGTTCACCGAACGCGGCTGGACGGTCGATCCGGAATTGCGCGAGCGGTGCGCGGAATGGGAAAAGCTGGGCCGCACCGTGGTCGTGGCCGGCTGGGACGGCGCGGCCAGGGGACTGCTCGCGGTGCGGGACACGGTGAAGGAGTCCGCGCCCGCGGCGGTCCGCGCCCTCCGCGCACTGGGCCTGACCCCGGTGCTGCTCACCGGCGACAACGAGAGCACCGCCCGCGCGGTGGCCGAGGCGGTGGGCATCGAGGAGGTGCACGCCGGGGTGCTGCCGCAGGGCAAGGTGGCGGTGGTGCGCGCGCTGCAGGCGCAGGGCCGCCGGGTGGCCATGGTCGGCGATGGCGTCAACGACGGCCCCGCGCTGGCCGCGGCCGACCTGGCCATGGCCATGGGCACCGGCGCGGACGTGGCCCTGCACGCCGCCGACCTGATCCTGGTGCGGGACAACCTGATCGCGGTGCCGGATGCGATCAGGCTGGCCCGCGCCACCTTGACCACCATCCGCGGCAACCTGTGGTGGGCCTTCGGCTACAACGTGGCCGCGCTGCCGGTGGCCGCCCTCGGGCTGCTCAACCCGCTGATCGCCGGGGCCGCGATGGCGCTGTCCTCGGCGTTCGTGGTCTCCAACAGCATGCGGCTGCGCAAGTTCGGCGGTCAGTAGCCGCCGCGCCCCGGCGGCGCGGTGGAGGCGCGCACCACGAGCTCGGCGGTGAAGCTGGGCGGCTGGACCTCCACGCCGTCCAGCAGGCCCAGCACCGCGCGCGCCGCCGCCTGCCCCATCTCCCTGGCGGGCTGGCGGATCGTGGTCAGCGGCGGTACCGCGTAGCGCACGCTGGGCAGGTCGTCGAAGCCCACCAGCGACACGTCCTCGGGCACCCGCAGCCCGCGTTCGGACAGGGCCAGCCGAGCGCCCATGGCCACCTGGTCGTTGGCCGCGACCAGGGCGGTGCACCGGATCCCGTTGTCCAGCAACCGATGGGTGGCCCGGCGGCCGTCGTCCTCGTGGTAGCCGCCGGGGATGGTGCGCGGGGTCAGACCAGCGGCGGTCATGGTGTCCCGGTAGCCGTGCAGGCGTTCCTCGGTGTCGGGCTGGCCGGACTCGCCGGTGATGTGCGCGATCTCCTTGTGCCCCAGTGAGATCAGGTGTTCGGTGGCCAGGCGGGCGCCGCGCTGGTTGTCCAGGGTGATGGCCGGCTTGCCGGGGGCCGCGCGCAGCACGGTGACCAGGGGCAGGTCACCGGTGACGGCCAGCAGGTCCGCGCCGGGCAGGCGGCCGCCGAGCACGATCAGCGCGTCGGCCTGGCGCTGCACCAGGTGTTCCAGCGCGCGGCGCTCGGTCTCGGTGTGGAAGGCGCCGCTGGCGAAGAGGGCCTGGTAGCCCAGGCCGTGCAGCTCGGCCTCCACCCCGGCCATGATCAGGCCGTAGAGCGGGCTGGCCAGGTCGGGGGTGAGCACGCCGACGGTGAAGGTGCGGCCCCAGGCCAGGCCCTTGGCCATCAGGTTCGGGCGGTAGCTCAGCTCGGCCATCGCGGTCAGCACGGCGTCCCGCTTGTCCGGGGCGACCACGGCGTTGCCGGTCAGCACCCTGGACACGGTCGCTTTGGACACCCCGGCCCGCGCCGCGATGTCCGTGATCGTCGCCTTCCTGCCCGCCACCGGCCCACCCTCCCCGTTCACCGGAACGTTGACCGCCCCTGTGACGGATGTTACATTCCCGAAACCCTGTTGAAACCGGTTTCAAGCTAGGCCACCCCCATCCCAGCCCTCCACCCCTGCTCGGAGGAAAGATGAGCCTGCTCAGTCGTGGGCTGGCCGCGGCCACCGCGGTCCTCACGCTTGGTGTGTCAGTCCCGCTGGCCGTCACGGCCGGCTCCGGCCAGGCCAGCGCCGAACCCATTGGCGCCGGCAGCTACACCACCACCCTGCCTGCCGGGGCCAAGCTGCCCACCGCCTGCGGGGAGATCCCGCGCAACCCGCGCCAGTACGTCACCGGCAACGCCCCTGCCGGCGCGGTGCCGACCAACGACTGGTGGTCCTCGCTGATCTTCAAGCGGAACGACTGCGCCTACTCCGACAACCTGATGGCGCACCCGTTCTCCTTCAACACCAGCGCGAACGGCCTCGGCGTGGACTACGCCACCAACGTCACCGTCAGCGGCACGGCCACCGGCGTCGGCGAGTACCACTACCCGTACTCCACCGACTTCACCCTCGGCGTGACCGGCCTGAACTCCCCGGATGTCAAGGTGGACGGCTGGACCGACTGGACGGTCAGCCCCTACTTCAGCGACGGCGCGCGCACCCTGCGCACCACCATCGGGCACGGCCTGCCCTTCGTCTACGCCAAGGTCACCGGCGGGGACGCGCGGCTGGGCTTCGGGGCCGCGCCGATGGTGTGGTCCCACAGCGGCGCGACCATCGGGTTCAGCGTGGACGGACACGACTACGTGGCCTACGCGCCGAGCGGGGCCAGCTGGAACGTGGGCGGCAACGCCATCACGTCCTCGTTGGCGGGCAAGGGATTCTTCTCCGTGGCGGTGCTGCCGACCACCCCGGCCAGCAGTGCCGCGGACCGGCAGGCGCTGCTGAGCTCCTACGGCCGCCACGCGCACGCCCACGTCACCGGCACCAGGGTCGAGTGGGCCTACGACCAGGCGGCCAGCACGGTGCGGGCCACCTACCGGCTGACCACCCAGGCCATGGAGGGCGGCCAGACCGGCGCGGTGGTCGCGCTGTACCCGCACCAGTGGCAGAACCTCAGCGGCTCGACGCCGATCGCGCAGACCTATGTCTCACCACGGGGTCAGCTGAGGACCCTGGTCGGGGCCTCGGCGTTCACCACCGCGATCCGCTACCACGGCGTGCTGCCCGAACTGCCCCAGGTCGGCATGACCGGCGGCGACCTGGCCACGCTGAACAGCTACCTCAACGAGGCAGGCGGCGGTGACCCGTTCGCCGGGTTCAACAACGACACCTACTGGACCGGCAAGGCGCTCGGCCGGGCGGCGCGGATGATCGAGATCGCCGACCAGGCAGGCAACCTGGCGGTGCGGGACAAGCTGATCGGCGCGGTCCGCACCCGGCTGACCGACTGGTTCACCGCGCCGAACGGCAAGCACGAGCGGGTCTTCTACTACGACCGCAACTGGGGCTCGCTGGTCGGCTTCCCGGCCTCCTTCGGCTCCGACACCGACCTCAACGACCACCACTTCCACTACGGCTACTACATCGCCGCCGCGGCCACCCTGGCCAAGTTCGACCCGGCCTGGGCCTCACCCAGCCAGTACGGCGGCATGGTCAACCTGCTCATCCGGGACGCCAACGGGTTCAACCGCAACGACTCCATGTTCCCGTTCCTGCGCGACTTCGACATCTACGCCGGGCACGACTGGGCGGCCGGGCACGGCGCGTTCTTCGCCGGGAACAACCAGGAGTCCAGCTCCGAGGGTATGAACTTCGCCAACGCGGTGATCCAGTGGGGCCTGGCCACCGGGGACACCGCGGCCCGCGATGCCGGGCTGTTCATGTACACCACCCAGGGCGAGGCGATCAAGGAGTACTGGTTCGACAACCGGGACACCAACTTCCCCAGCGCCTTCCAGCACTCCACGGTGGGCATGGTGTGGGGTGACGGCGGCGCGTACTCCACCTGGTTCAGCGCCGAGCCGGAGATGATCCAGGGCATCAACATGCTGCCGATCACCGGCGGTTCCCTGTACCTGGGCCATGATCCGGCCTACATCGACCGCAACCTGCGCGAGCTGGTGACCAACAACGGCGGCCCGCCGACGGTGTGGCGGGACATCATCTGGTCCTTCCAGGCACTGTCCACACCGGACACAGCGCTGGCCGAGTTCCGGGCCGGGAGCTACACCGTGGAGGAGGGTGAGAGCAAGGCCCGCACCTTCCAGTGGCTGCGCAACCTCAGCTCGCTCGGCCAGGTCGACCGCTCGGTCACCGCGAACCACCCGCTGCACGCGGTGTTCACCCGCAACGGCGCGAAGACCTACGTGGCCGCCAACACCGGCAACCAGCCGATCACGGTGACCTTCTCCAATGGCACCACGCTCACCGTCGGCGCGGGCAAGACCGCGACCACCGGCGCGATCACCTGGAGCGGCGGCAACGGCTCCGGCGGCCAGCCCACCTCGAGCAGCACGACCACCACCACGACGACCACCGGGCCGCCGCCGGTCAAGGCCAACCGGTTCTTCGTCAACAACCCCGGCGCGCTGTCGGCCGCCGAGTCCACCGGCGCGCGTACCGACACCATCGCCGGGGCCGGTGGCGGCAACCACGACGGCGCACCGCGCAACCCGCAGACCTACACCGCCTGCGGCCTTTCCGGCACGCACGACCCGGCCCGGCAGACCGGCTTCAGCCTGTACGTCGACTCCGGCACCAGCGTGGCCAACGCGGTGCAGGCGCGGGTCTCCTACGACTTCACCGGCTCCGGGAGTTATGGCCGGGTGGAGACCTACCGCTATTTCGCCACCGACCCGGTGACCGGGTGGGAGAACTACGCCGCGGGCGCACTGCATTCCAGTTCCGGGTCATTCGCCGAACTGCGCAATGGCTGTGTCCGGCTGGAGGTGTGGAGCGCGATCGGCACCGGCTCGACCTCGTTGCGGGTCAACGCTTCGGCGAGTCAGGGCCAGCAGTCCGTGCTGACAATTCCGTTCCAGTAAAGTGACGAATCATCCCTTGGTTCAGAACTGTGAAAATTCATGGTTGTGAACCAGGGGATGCCTCTTTTCAGGTGTTTGCGAATATCGGCGTATTGACCTCAGGTGGTCTGGACCACACCATCGTTTGCGTTCACCGCGCTTCACGCCGCGACGCGCAACCGGGTATCCATCCCTGAGGAGACCGATGACAACCCTGCATCGACGCGGGATCGTCCTCACCGCGCTCGCCGCCGCCACCGCCCTGTTCGCAGGCGCTTCGCCCACCTCCGCCGATCCGGCCCCCGCGCCGGCTGCCGCCCCTGCGCCGGCAGCCGCCGCGGCCCCGCCCACCTTCACCCATCCCGGGGTGTACGTGAGCCGGGGTCAGCTGGACTTCGTGCGCGGCAAGGTGCAGGCGGGCGCACAGCCATGGAAGGCAGCCTATGACCAGATGAACGGCCACGGCCTGGCCTCGTTGTCCCGCAACCCGAAACCGCGGGCGGTGGTGGAGTGCGGTCCGTACTCCAACCCCAACCTCGGCTGCACCGATGAGCGCCAGGACGCCATCGCCGCCTTCACCAACGCGCTGAACTGGTACATCACCAGGGACCAGCGCTATGCGAACAAGGCGATCCAGCTCATGGACGCCTGGTCGGCCACCATCAGGGACCACACCAACAGCAACGCCCCGTTGCAGACCGCGTGGGCCGGGGTGTCCTGGGCCAAGGCCGCGGAGATCATCCGGCACACCGGCGGCGGCTGGCCGGCTGACGGTGTCAACCGGTTCAGCGCCATGCTGCGCACCGTCTACCTGCCCAAGGTGATCAACGGGCACGCCACCAGCAACGGTAACTGGGAGCTCACCATGATGGAGGCCGCGATCGGCATCGCGGTGTTCCTGGAGGACCGCGGGGCCTACGACCGCGCGGTGACCAAGTTCCGCCAGCGGGTGCCCGCCTTCCTCTACGTCAGCAGTGACGGCGCCTACGCCAAGGGCCCGGCAGGCAGCGGCATCGACACCCGCGAGGAGATCGTGCGGTACTGGCACAACCAGAACACCTTCGTGGACGGGCTGAGCCAGGAGACCTGCCGCGACTTCACCCACACCGGCTACGGCCTGGCCAGCATCGCCAACTTCGCCGAGACCACCCGGCACCAGGGCCAGGACCTCTACCCGGAGATCGGTGACCGGCTGCGGCACGCGCTGGGCTTGCACGCCAAGTACGAGCTGGGCGAACCCGCGCCGGGCTGGCTGTGCGGCGGCGCCATCAAGCGCGGCCTCGGCCCGGTCTCCGAGGTCGGCTACAACGCGCTGGCCAACCGGATGGGCCACAGCATGGCCAACACCCAGCGCCTGGTGGAGTCCCGGCGCCCGCACGGCACGAACATCCTCTTCGTCGCCTGGCAAACCCTCACCCACGCCAACAACCCGGCCTGAGCCGGCTTCCGCGCGCCCGGCCCTCCGCCGAGGGCCGGGCGCGCGGGGCTTGGCAACCAACGGAGTTGGCGGGAACTCGGCACAACACTCGGGAAAATCGGGCATCGCCGTCGATAACGTGAGCATCAATCGAGCGAAGCTGGTCCGCCAACCAGGAGGAATGCCGGAGTGAGCACCGCACCCGAGGTCGAGGAACTACCCCTGCTGCGTTGTCAGCGACCCGTGGTGGGCAGACTGGACCCGCTCCTGCGCGAGCTGCAGTCCCGCGCGCCGGTGCTCAAGGTGCGCACCAGGACCGGTGACCAGGCCTGGCTGGTGACCCGCTACGCCGAGCTGAAGCAGCTGCTGGTCGAGGGCAGGATGGAGAACGCGCACCCGGATCCGGCGAACCGGGCCCGCTACCTGGACAGTCCGGTGTTCGACTACAACCTGCTCGGCACCGACTTCGACGAGGCCCGCGCGCAGCACCGCGAGTTCCGCGCCGCGCTCACCCCGCTGTTCGCCGCGCGGCGGATGGCCGTGCTGCGGGAGAGCATCCGGGACCGGGTGCACCGCCTGCTGGACGGGCTGCTGGCCAAGGGCCCGGATGCCGACCTGCACAACGACTTCTCGCTGCCGCTGTCCCACGGGGTGCTCTGCGACCTGCACGGCGTGCCCGATGAGCGGACCTTCATCAGCATGTTGACCGGCATGGACGATCCGGCCAAGGTCGGCGAGGTGTTCGCCTACCTGGCCGAGGCCGTGGTGTGGCGGCAGGCCAACCCAGGGCAGGACGTGATCACCGAGCTGTCCGCGGCCGGGGTCCCGGTGGAGCAGATCGCCGGGCTGATCGCCACCATCAGCTTCCCGTTCCTGGTCACCCCCGGTGTGCAGAGCGTGGGCACCGCGCTGTTCGCGGCCCACCCCGGGCAGCGGGACCTGCTGGCGCGCGAGCCAGGGCTGATCGACAGCGCGGTGGACGAGGTGCTGCGCATGGGTCAGGTGGAGGAGTCGGTGATGCCGCGCTACGCCGCGGAGGAGATCACCATCGGCGGGGTCACCATCGGCTACGGCGACCTGGTGCTGTGCGACCACTACTCGGCCAACTACGACGAGCTGGTCTTCCCCGACCCGGAGCGCTTCGACATCACCCGCGCGCCCAACCCGCACCTGGCCTTCAGCCACGGCATCAGCCACTGCATCGGCGCGCCGCTGGCCAAGATCCAGCTGGCCGAGGTGTTCAGCGCGCTGGTGACCCGGCTGCCGGGGCTGGCGCTGACCGTGCCGGTGGATCAGATCCCGATGAGCATGGACCCGGACGCGGTGAAGCTCGGCGGCGGCATCGCCGCGCTGCCGGTCACCTGGTAGGCCAGGGGCGGGCTTCGGCGAGCAGGCCGAGCATCCCGGCCAGCAGCCGCATGTGCTCCACGTTGCGGATGTCGGCCTCCACCAGCCGCGGCGAGCAGATCAGCACGGCAAGGGCCTGCGCGCGGGACAGTGCGACGTTCAACCGGTTGCGGGAGAGCAGGAAGTCCAGGCCCCGGGGCAGGTCGCTGGCCGCCGAGCTGGTCATGGTGGCCAGCACCACCGGGGCCTCCTGGCCCTGGAACTTGTCCACCGTGCCCACCCGCACCTCCGGGTAGCCCGCGCGTTCCAGCGCGCGGCGCACCACCCGGACCTGGAGGTTGTACGGGGCCACCACCAGGATGTCGGACTGCGCCAGTGGGCGGGTCCGCTCGCCGTCGGTCCAGGTGCGGCCGATCAGCTCGCGGGTCAGCTCGACGATGACCGCGGCTTCCTCCGGCGAGGAGGCCAGGTTGTGCCGGTGGTCGACCTGGTACAGGCACAGTCCCGTTGGCACACCGTCGATCCCGCGTCCGGCGGCGGTGGGGTGGGCGTGCAGCAGCCCGGCGTAGGACAGGTTGGAGATGGGGCGGCAGACCGAGGGGTGCATGCGGCGGGACTGGTCCAGGAAGTAGCCCAGCTCCGGCGGCATCACGTCGGCCGCGCCGATCAGGTGGCCCAGCGCGGAGGCGTCCGCACCGGCCGGGTGGGTGCCCTGCACGACCTGGGGCAGCTGCTGCGGATCGCCCAGCAGCACCAGGTTCTTCGTGCACAGCGAGACCGCGAGGGCGTCGGCGAGGGCGAACTGGCCGGCCTCGTCGATGATCAGCACGTCGAAGGGCTGGGCGCGGAGCGCGGCGTTGGCGAAGGTCCACGCGGTGCCGCCGACCAGGTGCCCGCCGCCCTGCTCCGCGCGCCAGCGGGCCAGGTCGTTGTTGGACTTGGGCTGCTCCCACACGCAGTCCGGCTCGGGGTTCTTCTTGGGGCGCTTGGCCATCGGCAGCGGCACGCCAGTCGCGCGCGCGGCCTCGTGCGCGGCGCTGAGCACGTTCTCCACCGCTTTGTGGCTGTTGGAGGTCACCCCGACACTGCGCCCGTTCGCGACCAGGTGCGCGATCAGCCTGCCCGCGAGGTAGGTCTTGCCCGCGCCGGGCGGTCCCTGCACGGCCAGGGTGGAGCCGTCGAGGGCGTCCACCGCGGCGATCACGGTGGCCACCAGGTCGCCGCCGAAGTCCTGCGGGCCGGGCAGGTCCCGGCCCCCGCGGAGCCGGGGGCGGCGGCGCAGCAGGTCGATGCCGGGGTGCGCGGGCAGCACGGGCAGCGCGTCCACCGTGATCCGGGCCAGGTCGGCCACGGCCTCGTCCTTGGGGCTGGGCCGCACCGGACTGCCGGGCAGCACCGCGGCCGGGCGGCCGTCACAACCGTCCAGCTCAGCGGGTTTGGCGCTCTCCTGCACGGTGAGGCCGTCCGCGCCCGCGTCCACGACCAGCGCGTCCCTGGTCCGCTGGCCGGGGTAGAGCAGGCGCACGGTGTCGCCGGGCGCGAAGGGGTGCGGCCGGTCCGGATCGCAGTGCAGCCGAACATCGCGCTTGGCGTTGCGCACCCGCCCCGACGGCGCGGTCCAGTCCTGTGTGGACACTGACACCGGCACCGCGCAGGTGTTGTCCGACTCCAGGTCGGTCAGGGGCGCGGTGACCTGGCGGAAGAACTCCCACCAGGCCGGGTTGGTCTCCCGCCGGTGGTAGCCGACCGAGGCGGCCAGCAGCGCGCGGGTGCGGTGCTCGGCGGTGAAGGCGGCCGGGTTCTCCGGCAGGCCCTCCAGCAGTGGGTCGACCAGGGCGGCGATCTTGGCGGCCCGCTCGGCCCTGCGCTGCGCGGCCAGCTCGTCGGCCGCGGAGTCGATGGCAGCGTCCACAGTGGACGGATCGACCGGTGGCGCGGGCTCGATCCCCGCCTCGGCGCGGATGTCGAGCAGGAAGCGGTAGAGGCGGTGGGTGGAGACGCAGTCGTACTCGTTGTAGTCGGCGATCCCGCGCAGCACCTCGGCGGCGCGCTCGGTGTCGCCGACCTCGGCGAGGGTGAGGTAGTCCTCGTAGGCCTCGATGCTGGAGACCGCGTTCTGCACCTCGCCGGCCCTGGACTCCGGCATGTACAGCGGTTCCAGGTACTTGATCGAGTAGGACCGCTGGGAGACCCGGAGTCCCTTGCGCACCACGGTGTACAGGTCGATGAGCACCCCGCCGCGCAGCAGCGTGTCCACCTCCTCCTCGCGGGTGCCGTGCAGCGCGGCCAGCCGCTTGAGCGCATTGGTCTCATAGGGCGCGTAGTGGTAGACGTGCAGGTCCGGGTGCTCGGCGAGCCGGTCGGTGACGAAGTCCACGAAGGACTCGAACGCCCGTTTCTCCTGCACCCGGCTGTGCGCCCAGAACGGGGTGAACTCCTCGCCACCGGCGGGGGAGAGGGTGACCGCGCCGAAGAGGTACTCCAGGCCGTCGGAGTCCAGTGCGAACGGGTCGCCCTCCATGTCGAAGAACACGTCGCCGGGGCTGGGCTGCGGCAGCGCGGCCAGCTCCTCGGGGGCGAGGATCTCGTAGGAGACCTTGCCGACCGGGTCCTCTGGCGTGCGGGTGAGGTCCTGCTGCACCTGGAGGGTGGCCTGGGCGCGCAGGCCGGTGAAGGTGGCCACGGACAGGGTGGGCGGGCGTTCGTTCTCGGTGGCCGCGGCCAGCGCCTCGATGGTGGTCAGCCCGGCGGCGGCCAGCTTGCGGCGCTGGTCGGTGCGCATCCCGGCGACCAGGGACAGGTCGCGGGCGGTGGCGCGGCCGGTGGCGCAGTGCTTGCTGAAGCGGCAGGTGGCGCAGGCCGGGCGCTCGTCGTCCCACAGGCGTTGCGGCAGCTCGGCCGGTGCGGTGAGCTGGCCGCGCAGGCGACCGCGGAGGTGCGCCAGCAGCGGCAGGAACTCCTGCACGCGCAGGGAGTGCGCGCTGCCGTCGCCGAGCAGCAGGTGCATCAGTGGGCCCGCGGTGAACCCGGTCCTGGTCAGCGCGTCGGCGTAGGCGGTCAGCTGGAGCACCGCGGACGGGCGGGCGTGCCGGGCGAGCTTGGTGTCGTGCGGCTCGTAACCGCCCTCGGTGGCGATGAGGAAGTCGGCGCGGCCGGAGAACTCGCCGTCGTAGAACACGCCCTGGTAGACCACCGGGACCCCGGCGGCCAGCGCGGCCCTGGTGCGCTCGGCGGCCGCGGCCAGCGCGTCCGGGTGCGGGGCCGGGGTGTCGATCTCGACCACCCCGGCCCCGTGCCGCTGCTTGAGCCGCTCCAGCACGGCCTGCTCGTGCGCGAGACCGTGCTTGGCCACCAGCGCCGCCGACCCGCGTTCCGGGACGGGTGCGCCGGGCAGGCCGAGCGCCACTGCCTGGTTGAGCCTGCTGCGGTGCCCGCACTCCATCAGGTCGACCAGGTCGGTCGGGGAGTGGACGAGCCCGTGTTCGGTCCGCAGCATCCGGTCAGTCTGCCAAGTCAGGGCTTGGCGTCACCGCCCGGCTTGCCGTCCTTGTCCAGGAAACCTTCCACCTTGGTGCTGACGTTCTCGATCTTGTCGTGGTACTTGCCGCCGGTGACCTTGTCGATTCCGCCTGCCGCGGCGTCGACACCCTTGGCGGCCAGCTCGCGCGCCTTGTCCCCCGCGGGGCCCTGCGCCAGCTCGGCCGCCTTTTCCTTGGCCTGCGCCGCCAGCTCTTTCGCCTTGTCCAGGAAGCTCATGCCGACCATGGTGCCACCGGTGCGGCGGACCTGCTCAGTTCGCGACCCGGTCGTCAGACTTCGGAGTGACGCCCGAGGCCGGGACCAGTCCCCAGCCTTCCAGCGCCTTGCGCACCTGTTCGGCGGCGTCGATGTTGAGCGGCCCCGAGGTCCACAGCGCGTAGGGCAGGTTGAGGAACCGGTTCTCCCGCACCGCGGGCAGCTCGTTGATCCCGGCCCGTGCCTTGAGCAGCGCGACCTTGTCCGCGTAGCGCTGCGGCGGGTAGTCCACGAACAGGAAGGCCTCCGGTTTGGCCGCGGCCACCCGCTCCCAGGAGACCTTGGTCCAGGTGTCGTCCACATCGGAGAGCGCGTTGCGCGCCCCGGCGGCTCCGATGATCGCCTCGGGCGCGCCGAAGCGGCCGCTGGAGTAGACGCTGTCGGTGCCGGAGTCGAACAGGAACA
Organism: Crossiella sp. NPDC003009; assembly: GCF_053591555.1. Taxonomy (NCBI): domain Bacteria; kingdom Bacillati; phylum Actinomycetota; class Actinomycetes; order Pseudonocardiales; family Pseudonocardiaceae; genus Crossiella; species Crossiella sp. NPDC003009. The sequence goes on from NZ_JBSFUA010000041.1 coordinate 43,934, forward strand.
CCGTGGGCGGGGTGGCCGGTTTCGGAGCCTCGCGCAGGGTTTTCAGCCGGGTGTCCAGGTCCGCGGTGACCTGGTCCGCCTCGGCGGTGCGGCCGGTGATCTTGCCCAGGTTGCCCAGGTCCTCGCGCAGGGCCTGCCAGGGTTCGACCACGCCGCGGGCGGCCTTGCCGTCGGACTGGCGGCAGCTCTCGGTGAGCACGTAGGCGGCCACGTTCTGCTGGCGCAGGGTGGCCGGGGTGAGCTGCTTGTCCTCGGCGTAGCCGTAGCTCCAGCCGGCCACCATCACGTCCGGGCGCTGGGCCAGCACGGTTTCCCGGGACGGGTACTCCGGGGCGACCGAGTTGAGCTTGTCCACCACCTCGCCGTAGTGCCGTTTGAGGGTGGCCGCGTCGCGCTGGACGCTGGACACGGCGGCGATCTGGTCCTGCGCGCGCAGGGCCAGGGTGAGCGCGATCAGGTTGCCGTCGTTGACGAACAGCCGCTTGGCCGGGGCCGGGAAGCTGACCTGGCTGCCGCAGTTGGTGACGGTGACCGAGCTCGCGCTGGGCTGCGCGGCCGGTCCGCTGCCGCAGGCGGGCAGGGCGAGCAGCGCGACCGCGCCGATCAGCAGGGGCAGGGGACGGCTCATGGGCGCTCCAGGGTCGGGGTGAACAGCAGGTGCGGGCGGCCGGTGTCCGGGTGGGTGACCCGGGTGGCCCGGACGCCGAAGACCTCGCGCACCAGCTCCGGGGTCAGGGCTTGTTCGGGTGGCGCGGCGGGGCGGGCGTGGCCGTTGTGCAGCACGACGACCCGGTCGCAGACGTCGGCGGCCAGGTTGAGGTCGTGCAACGCGAGCAGCACGGTCCGCTCCAGTGCGCGCACCAGGTCGAGCAGCTGGAGCTGGTGGCGGATGTCGAGGTGGTTGGTGGGTTCGTCGAGCACCAGCAGCGGCGCGTCCTGGGCGATCCCCCTGGCCAGCAGGACGCGCCGCCGTTCGCCGCCGGAGAGCTGTTCCACCGGTCGGTCGATGGCGTCCGCTAAGTCCACTGTGGACAGTGCTGTGCGGACTGTGTCGAGCTCGCGCCGGTCGCCGCCGGACCAGGGGGCGCGGTGCGGGGTGAGGCCGAGGGCGACGAGTTCGCCGACCAGGAGGTCAGCAGGCAGCTCTTCTTCCTGGCCGACCACGGCGATGCGCAGGGCGCGTTGTCGTGCGGAGAGTGCGGACAGCGGCTGGTCGTCGAGCAGGACCTGCCCGGCTGCGGGTGGGCGGATTCCGGCCAGCACGCGGAGCAGGGTGGACTTGCCGCTGCCGTTGGGGCCGACGAAGCCGAGCACCTCGCCGGGCCGGACGGCGAGCTCGACCGCGCGCAGGATGGTGCGGCCGCCGATCGCGCAGTCCAGGCCGGTGGCGCGCAGGGTCGCGGTCATCCGGCGCTCCCGAAGCGGTAGCGGCGGCGGCCCAGCAGGAGCAGGAACACCGGTGCGCCGACGAGTCCGGTGACCACGCTGAGCGGCACCTCCACCGGCCGGACCAGCACCCGGGCGGCCATGTCCACGCAGAGCAGGAACAGCGCCCCGGTCAGCGCGGCCACCGGCAGCATCGCCCGGTGCCGCGCGCCGACCAGCAGCCGGGCGATGTGCGGGATCACCAGTCCGACGAACCCGATCCCGCCGGAGATCGCCACCAGCACCCCGACCAGCACCGCCAGTCCGACGAAGAGCGCGTTGCGCAGGAAGCGCACCGGAACCCCCAGGGCCGCGGCGGTGTCCGGTCCGATGGCCAGGGCGTCCAGCCAGCCGCTGCCCGCGAGCAGCAGGCCGCCCAGCAGCAGCACGGTGGCCAGTGGCAGCCCGAGCCGGTCCCAGTCCGCGCCCGCCAGGCTGCCCAGCAGCCAGAACAGCACCGACTCGGCCGCGCGGGCGTCCGCGCTGCGGAAGACGAGATAGCTGGCGACCGCGGAGAACGCCGAGCCCAGCACCGTCCCGGTGAGCACCAGCCGCAGCGGGGTCAGCCCGCCCTGGGCCACCGCGATCGCGAACACCAGCGCCGCCGCGCCGAACGCGCCGAGCAGCGCACCAGCCGACAGCGCCCAGATCCCCGTGCCCGCGAACAGGCCGGTGGTGATCACCGCGGTCGCGCCGACGCTCGCGCCGGAGGAGACGCCGAGCAGGTACGGGTCGGCCAGCGGGTTGCGGACCAGGGTCTGGATCGCCGCGCCCGCGATGGCCAGTCCCGCGCCGACCACCAGGGCGAGCAAGGTCCGGGGCAGGCGCAGGTGCCAGACGATGGTGTCGAAGGTGAGGTCGGGTCCGGGGGAGCCGGTGAGGCGGGCGGCGAGGACGTCGAGCACGGCGGGGAGGGGCAGCTGCTCAGCGCCGACCGAGGTGGAGAAGGCGGTCGTGAGCAGCGTCAACAGCGCCAGCACCAGTAAGACGGGGCCGGTCCTGGAACGACGCACGCGGTGAAACCTCCCCGGGCTGACGCGGCCCGCTAGGTGGCGGTGTGGACGGCACGGGGTCTGGCTTCACAGTGGCGCGACCGCTCCGAACAGGTCGGATTCCCGTTGCCGTCGACGAGGCGTGCGCATCGTAGGCACAGCTCCGGCGACGATCAAACTTTTTGCTCGGTAGCTCTGATGACTTCAGTGACGAGTGAAAGTAGTTTGAGTGGAGACGGGCAAAACGAAAGCGCCTGGATGGAGCGGAGAATGGGTTGATCAGGTCGATGTTAATGTCCGCGGCGTGAGCGTTTCGCGAATTCGGGTTGCCGTGGTGGCCGTGGCCGCGCGGGGCAACGACCTGTGGATCTAGCGCTGAAGGCCGTTGTCGAGGAGTTCCGCGAACTGCTGGCACGGCACGTCCGGCCGGACGGGACCACCGCGATCGAGGGCGTCCGGATCTGTCAGGCCGAGCGGAGCGGCGCGCCGCAGACCGGGATGTCCGGCACGGTGCTCGCCGTGGTCGCGCAAGGGACGAAGCGACTGGCCCTGGGTGAGCGGATCTACGAGTACGGCGTGGGCCAGTACCTGATCGCCTCGGTTGATCTTCCGGTGACGGGGCACTTCCTCGGCGAGACGCCCGGCAGCCCCTCGCTCGGCTTCGGCATGACCCTCGAACCCGCCGAGATCGCCGAACTGCTGCTCACCGGCGGGCCGGTGGAGTCGCCGCCGCACGCGGGAATCGTCCGGCCGGGCATCGCGGTGAGCGACGCGCCGGCCGAGCTGATGGAAGCGATCGTGCGGTTGCTGCGGTTGCTGGGCCAGCCCCGGGACCGGGCGGCGCTGGCCCCGCTGGTCAAACGCGAGATCCTGTGGCGCCTGCTCACCGGTGACCAGGGTGACGCGGTCCGCCAGCTCGGTCTCGCCGACAGCCGGTTGTCGCACATCCGGCGCGCGGTCCGCTGGATCCGGGAGAACTACACCCGGCCGTTCCGCGTGGAGGAGGTGGCCCAGCTCGCGGGGATGAGCGTGTCCGCGTTCCACCGGAACTTCCAGGAGCTGACCGCGATGACACCCATCCAGTTCCAGAAGCACATCCGGCTGCAGGAGGCGCGGCTGCTGCTGGCGCAGCGCCCCAAGGACGTCACCGCGGTGAGCTACCGGGTCGGTTATCAGAACCCCTCCCAGTTCAGCCGGGAGTACCGGCGTCAGTTCGGCGCGCCGCCCAGTGTCGACGCGGTGCGGCTGCGGGAAGCGCGGATTCCCGGGTCGGTCGAAGCGCTGCCGTGACGATGCCCTGCCGCGGTCGGCAGCATTGTGCAAGTACCCAAGAGGATCTCGCTGGCCGTCCGGCCGAAGCGTTGGTGTGCTGGAAGTACCAGCCCAGAACGCTACGGAGACAACGGCCATGCAGGCTGAAACCAAGCAGGAGACCCAGGAGAACGGCGGCTACGACCTCGCCGAGGCCACCCGTCGACGTGTGATCACCGAGGTGCTGGCGCTGCGGAACCGGCGCGAACTGGGCACCCAGCACGCCGGTCCCCAGGACCTCGGCCGGTAGCCGGCGCGGAGTCCGTTGGTGGAGATCGTGTTCGACGACGAGCGACTGCGCGGCCACCGCGCACAAGGAGAAGCATGAAGTACCGCACGCTGGGCCGGACCGGAATCCAGGTCAGCCCCTACTGCCTGGGCGCGATGATGTTCGGGTCCATGGGAAATCCCGACCACGAGGAGTCGATCCGGATCATTCACAAGGCGCTGGACGCCGGGATCAACTTCGTCGACACCGCTGACGCGTACTCCCTCGGCGAATCCGAGGAGATCGTCGGCAAGGCGCTCAAGGGCCGCCGGGAGAACGTCGTGCTCGCCAGTAAGGCGCACCTGCCGATGAGCGCCGATCCCAACCACCGGGGAAACTCTCGGCGCTGGCTCACGATCGCGGTCGAGAACTCCCTGCGACGCCTGGGGACCGACCACCTGGACCTGTACCAGATCCACCGCCCCGACCCGACGACCGACATCGAGGAGACGCTGTCGGCGCTGTCGGACCTGGTGCGCAGCGGCAAGGTCCGCGCCATCGGCACGTCCTCCTTCCTCGCCTCGGACATCGTGGAGGCGCAGTGGGTTGCCGAACGCCGTGGGCTGGAGCGGTTCCGGACCGAGCAGCCGCCGTACTCAATCATCAACCGCGGTATCGAGCGCGAGGTGCTGCCGGTGTGCCTTCGGTACGGCATGGGAACCCTGGTCTGGAGCCCGTTGGCGCAGGGTCTGCTCACCGGCCGGTTCCGCAAGGGTCAGCAGTCGGGCACTCACCGCTCCGGCCTGATGCCGCACCACTTCGACGTCGACCGCAAGCTTGAGGTCGTCGAGCAGCTGATCCCGCTCGCCGAACAGGCGGGTCTGCCGATGACCCACCTCGCGATGGCGTTCGCGATCGCCCATCCCGGCGTGACCTCGGCGATCATCGGGCCGCGCACGATGGAGCAGCTGGAGGACCTGTTGGCCGGGGCCGAGGTGGTCCTGGAGGAGGAGATCCTGGACCGGATTGACGAGATCGCGCCGCCCGGCACGGATGCCGGGCCGAACGAGGTCGCCTACTCGCCGCCCGCGGTCACGACCGTGGGCCTGCGTCGCCGACCGGCGGCCGAGCGGTCGGCCGCCTGACCGGTCACGGGGATCTGCTCAGGCGTTCGCGGTCTTCGGTTCCGGCAGGACCTTGCCGGTCTCCAACAGCGTCTTGAGGCTGGCGATGATGGGGATCCAGCCTTCGCTGATCATGCCGCGCAGCACCGAGTCCGGGGCGAAGCCGTCGTGCGTGACGGTCAGTTTGACCAGCTCGCCGAGGGGTTCGAGGTCGAAGGTGGCCTTGGAGCGGGGTTCGGCGGCGAGCTTGGCGACCAGGTCTTCGTCCAGGCCGACGCTGGTGCCGAAGTCCGGGGTCAAGGTGTGCCAGGTGTAGGACAGGCGGGTGTGCGGGGTGGCTTCCAGCACCACCTGGTCGGGGTCGGTGTGGGTCCAGGTGCCTTGGGTCCAGGTGATGGTGGAGCCGGGTTTCCAGTCCGATGCCAGCTCCGCGCCCCAGTACTGCTTGGTGAACTCGGGGGTGGTGAGGGCGGTCCAGAGGCGTTCGGGGGTGGTGTGGATGTAGGTGGTGTAGACGAAGGGGTTCATGGGGGTGTGCTCCAATGCGGTTTTCAGGTTGGCCAGTGCTTGCACGCGGTGCCGGTGGTAATGGGTTATCCAGCGGTCGGCGATGGCGTTGATGGGTTCGGCGTTGAGGTAGTGCAGTTTTTCCCGCCCGCGCCAGGTGGTGGTGATGAGGTGCGCTTCTTCCAGAATGGCCAGGTGTTTGCTGACTGACTGGCGGGCCATGTCCAGTTCGGCGCAAAGTTCCCGGAGGGTCTGGCCGTTGTGGTTGTTCAGGCTGTCCAGTAGTCGGCGGCGGCTGGGGTCGGCCAGCGCTTTGAACACCTCGTCCATGCGGTCCTCTCGCACATGCAGCCGGTTGGCTGCCTGAACGATAGGCAGTCAACCGGCTGCATGTCAACCGGGGCGGGAGGTCAGAGCTTCTGGATGCGGTCCTTGAACAGGGTGGTGGCGATCTGCTTGGCGCGGGGCTGGCCCTTGAGGAAGGACTGGGCGAACTTGGTGGCCTGCTCGTAGGTGATCTTGCCGGGCAGTGGGGGCTCGTCGGGGTTGACATCGACGTCGAGCAGGGCGGGGCCGGGGTGGGCCAGTGCGGCGCGGACGGCGTCCGGGAGGGCCTCGGGGGAGTCGATCTTCGCGCCGTAGGCGCCGCAGGAGCGGGCCCAGCCGCTGAAGTCGGAGCGGGGCTCGCCGAAGCGGACGCCGTGTTCGGGGTAGCCCAGGACCATCTGTTCCCAGAGGATCTGGCCGAGGGAGCCGTTGTTGTTGATGATGACCTTGACCGGCAGGTTCAGCCGGACCGCGGTGAGGAACTCGCCCATGAGCATGGCGAAGCCGCCGTCGCCGATGAAGGCGATGACCTGGCGGCCGGGGTGGGCCAGTTGCACGGCCAGGGCGTAGGGCAGGCCGCAGGCCATGGTGGCCAGGGTGGCGGAGAGGTAGAACTCGCGGGTGCCGCGGATGGTCCAGTGGCGGGCGGCCCAGGTGGTGACGGTGCCGGAGTCGCAGGTGAGGATGGCGTCGTCGGTGGCCAGGGTGTCCAGCAGGTGGGCCAGGTACTGGGGTGCGATGGGGGAGCGGTCCGGGTTCTGCTGGCTGGCCAGGTCTTGCCGCCACGTGTCCATTTTGGACTGGTACTTGCCCAGGTGGTCGTGGTCTCGCTTGTCCAGCAACGGGATCAGGCGGCGCAGTGACTCCTGGGCGTCGCCGACGACGGGGGCGGTGACGGGCAAGCGGACGCCGATGCGTTCGGGGAAGGTGTCGATCTGGGCGACGCGGACCTTGTCGGGGTCGGGCAGGTGGCGGGTGTAGGGGAAGTTGGTGCCGACCATGAGCAGGGTGTCGATGTCGTCGACGAGCTCGGCGCTGGGTGCGGTGCCGAGCAGGCCGAGGCCGCCGACGGTGTAGGGCGAGTCGTCGGGCAGGACTGCTTTGCCCGGCAGGGTTTTCAGCACCGGTGCGCCGAGGGTGTCGGCGACCTGGGTGACCTCGGCGCCCGCGCCGAGTGCGCCGGCACCGACCAGGATGGCGGGGCGGGTGCCCTCGTTGAGCAGGGTGGCCGCGGCGTGCAGCTGGATTTCGGCGGGGATGGGGCGGTGTTCGGGGAAGATCGGTGCGCCGTGGTGCGGGATGCCGGGTGCGCCGTGGCTGTAGGGGTCGGCGTCGGCCGGGGCGATCTGCACGTCGTTGGGCAGGCACAGGTGGGCCACGCCGCGGCGGGCCAGTGCGGTGCGCACGGCGCCGTCGAGGACGCCGGGGACCTGCTGGGGGTTGGTGATGAGCAGGTTGTACTCGGCGACGTCGGCGAAGACAGCGGTGAGGTCGACCTCTTGCTGGTAGCCGGAGCCGAGCAGGCCGGTTTCCTGGGCGCCGGTGAGGGCGAGCACGGGGGCGTGGTCGAGTTTGGCGTCGTAGAGGCCGTTGAGCAGGTGGATGCCGCCGGGGCCGGAGGTGGCCAGGCAGACGCCGAGGCCTCCGGTGGCCTTGGCGTGCGCGGTGGCCATGAAGGCGGCGGCTTCCTCGTGCTGGACGAGCACGAAGCGGACCTGGTCGCGGTGGCGGCGCAGGCCTTCCATGAGTCCGTTCACGCCGTCGCCGGGCAGGCCGAAGATGGTGTCCACGCCCCATTCGGCGAGGCGGCCGATGAGGCGTTGCGCGCAGATGTCACCCATGGTGGAGGGCCTACCCGGTGTGGTCGGGGGAAAACGGGTTACCCGGGTGGCATGAGTGAGCGACCGCCGCACCCCGAGCCGGAGCGAACCCCTGGTCTGGAGCCTGGTGGCGGTGTGCCGCCTGGTGAGACGCCGCCGGCGGAGGGCGGGATGTCGGGGTTGTCGCACCGGGAGCCGGAGCCCTCGGCCGCGACGGGGCGGGTCACGCTGGTGCTGGTGGGTGTGCTGACGCTGCTGGTGGTGGCGATGATCGTGGCGCAGATCGTGGGCATCATCGACGTGCTGTAGCGGGTTCTAGCGGGGCAGGTGCTGGGCCCGGCCGGGGTCGAGCAGGGCGGCCCACAGGTCGCCGTCGTCCTCGACGCGTTCGACGGCCTCGGCCGGGCTGAAGCGGAGCTGGCCGGGTTTGGTGCAGTTCTCCACCTCGGCCCAGGTGATGGGGGCGGCCACGGTGGGGGTGGGCTGGGCGCGCAGGGAGTAGGGGGCCACGGTGGTCTTGGCGGGGTTGTTCTGGCTCCAGTCGATGAGGATCTTGCCGGTGCGTTCGGACTTGGTCATGCGGGAGACGACCAGGTTGGGCAGTTGCCTGGCCAGGCGTTCGGCGATGGCCTTGGCGTAGGCGCTGGTGCGTTCGGGGGCGCTGACCCGGACCGGGACGTAGAGCTGGAGGCCTTTGCCGCCGCTGACCTTGGGGTAGGCGGTGAGGCCGTCCTCGGCGAGCACGGTGCGCAGGTGTTCGGCGACGCGGCAGCACAGGACCAGGTCGGCTGGTGCGCCGGGGTCGAGGTCGAAGACCAGGCGGTCGGGTTCCCTGATGCCGCCCCGGGGTCCGACTGTCCACTGTGGAACGTGGAGTTCGAGGGCGGCCAGGTTGGCTGCCCACATCAGGGTGGCCAGGTCGTTGACGAGCAGGTAGTGGATGCTGTCGCGGCCGCGGCTGCTGCCGGGGGTGGGGATCTCGGCGGTGCGGACCCACTCGGGGGCGTGCCGGGAGGTGTTCTTCTCGTAGAAGCTCTCGCCGGTGACGCCGTCGGGGAAGCGGCGCAGGGTGGCCGGGCGGTGGCGCAGGTGGGGCAGCAGCACCGGGGCGATGCGGGCGTAGTAGTCGATGACCTCGGACTTGGTGGTGCGGGCCTGCGGGTAGAGCACCTTGTCCAGGTTGGTCAGGCGTACCCGGCGGTCTTCGACCGCGACCGTGACGGTGTCGGCGTCCACCGGGGTGGGGTACCCACGGGTGGCTGGGACTACCGCGGTGGAGAAATTTTCGCGGGCGTGTCGATATCGGGGGTGGCCGTTCGTCGTCATGGTGTACGCCAGCACCAGAACCGACGAGAGGCCGAACTGTGAAGTACATGCTGTTGATGTTCAGTGGGGACCCGGCGCAGGAGCCGCAGTGCACGGTGGAGGACTGGGTCGCCTTTGAGAAGGAGATGAAGGCGGCCGGGATCTGGGTGTCCGGGCATGCGCTGGCCGATCTGACCACGGCGACGACGGTGCAGGTCAGCGCGTCGGGGGAGCGGACGATCATCGATGGGCCGTTCGCGGAGACCCGTGAGGTGCTGGGCGGTTACGACATCATCGACGTGCCGAACCTGGATGTGGCGCTGGAGTGGGCGGCGCGGTGTCCTGGTTCGCGGGATGGCGGGGCGGTCGTGGTGCGGCCGGTCGCGGACTTCGGGAGCTGATCGTCGTGGACGGGCGGGCGTCGTCGGCGGAGTCGGTGGAGTCGGTCTTCCGGGAGGAGCACGGCAGGCTGCTGGCCTCGCTGGTGCGGCGCTTCGGTGACCTGGATCTGGCCGAGGAGGTCGCCGCGGAGGCGATCGAGGCGGCGTTGACGCACTGGCCGGTCGACGGCGTGCCCGCGCGTCCGGGGGCGTGGCTGCTGACCACGGCGCGGCGCAAGGCGGTGGACCGGCTGCGGCGGGACCAGGTTTATGCGGCGCGGTTGGCGATCTTGCAGGTGGAGGCGGACCGGGCTGATCCGGTGCCCTCGGCTGACCTGGGGGCGGAGTTGCCGGATGAGCGGTTGCAGTTGTTCTTCACCTGCGCGCATCCGGCGTTGCCCGCGGAGGACCGGGGTGCGTTGACGCTGCGGTGCCTGGCCGGGTTGACCACGGGTGAGGTGGCGCGGGCCTATCTGGTGCCCGCGGCGACGATGGCGCAGCGGATCGTGCGGGCGAAGAAGAAGATCCGGGAGGCGCGGATCCCGTTCCGGGTGCCGGGGGCCGATGAGTTGCCGGAGCGGTTGCCGGGGGTGCTCTCGGTGTTGTACTCGATCTTCACCGAGGGGTATGCGGCCAGTTCGGGTCCGCGGTTGCAGCGGCTGGACCTGGCTGAGGAGGCGATCCGGTTGGCGCGGATCCTGCACCGGCTGTTGCCGGGTCAGCGGGAGGTGACCGGGTTGCTGGCGTTGATGCTGCTGGTGCATGCCCGGCGGGCGGCGCGCACCGGGCCGGCTGGTGAGGTGGTGTTGCTGGCCGATCAGGACCGGAGCCGCTGGGACCAGGTGATGATCGAGGAGGGTCAGCATCTGGTGGTGGCGGCGCTGACCGGTGGTCCGGCCGGGCAGTTCGGGGTGCAGGCGGCGATCGCGGCGTTGCACGATGAGGCCGCTGATGTGGAAAGCACTGACTGGCCGCAGATCGTGGCTCTCTACGACGTGTTGTTGAAGATCGCTCCGTCGCCGGTGGTGGCGTTGAACCGGGCGGCGGCGGTGGCGATGCGGGATGGTCCGGCCGTGGGGCTGGCGCTGCTGGACGGGCTGGCGGCGGAGCCGAAGTTGCGTGGCTATCACCTGTATCCGCTGGCCCGTGCGGATCTGCTGGAGCGGCTTGGCCGCCTGGTGGAGGCCGCGGATGCCTACCGGCAGGCGCTGAAGCTGGTGGGAAATGAAACCGAGCGTGCGCACCTGCGCCATCGACTTGTTGCTGTGGAAGGAAAGATTGACCATGGACCGTGAGCAGATCCTCGCCTGGACCCACGCCGAGCGTCTTGACCTGGCGGAGTTCCTGGAGACGTTGAGCGAGCCGGACTTCCGGGTCCAGTCGTTGTGTGCGGAGTGGACGGTGCACGAGGTGGTGGCGCACCTGACCGTGGCCACCCGGATGTCGCTGGGGGCCACGGTGTGGGCGGCGATCCGGGCGCGGGGCAGTTTTGACCGGATGGAGACGAACCTGGCGCGGGAGCGTTCGGCGCGGTTCTCTCCGGCGGAGCTGATCGCGCAGTACCGGGAGACCGCGGGCTCGGCGAAGCGGACGCCGGGGTCGGGGGTGCTGGATCCGCTGACGGACACGTTGGTGCACGGGCAGGACATCGCGCGGCCGCTGGGCCGGGTGCGGGTGATGCCGGTGGAGCGGGCGCTGGCGGCGCTGGAGCACGTGCTGGGCAGTGCGTTCTACGGGGCGCGCAAGCGGTTCGCGGGGCTGCGGCTGGTGGCCACTGACGTCGACTTCTCCTCCGGTGAGGGTGCGGAGGTGCGTGGTCCGGTGGATGAGCTGCTGATGCTGGCCACCGGGCGGCCCTCGGGTTTGGCGGGGTTGTCGGGGCCGGGTGTGGGGCGGCTGGTGTCAGGTTTCGCCGAGGCGGGCAAGTAGCCAGTCGGCCTGGGGGTGGCGGTGCTGGGCGCGGTAGAGCTCCAGCGCCTGCCGCCAGGCCGTGCTGGCTTGTTCGGGCTGGTCGAGGGCGGTGTGGGCGAGGCCGAGGCGGCGCAGGATGTCGGCCTGTTCGTAGTGGTCGCCGAGTTCGCGGTAGCGGTCCAGGGCTTGGCTGAGGTAGTCGATGGCCTGCTGGTGGCGGCCGAGTCGCAGGCCGATGCTGCCGATGCTGTGCAAGGCGCCGGCCTCCCCGTCCCGGTAGTGGTGTACGCGGGAGAGTTCCAAGGCGGTCATGAAGTAGTCCAGGGCTTTGAGCTGGAGCCCGAGGTTGGCCAGGTGCCAGCCGTAGCCCTTGAGCGCCTTGGCCCGCCATTCGGGGGCGTCGAGCTGTTCGAAGGCGTCCAGAGCGTGGGTGGCGTGGGTGAGGGCGCGTTGGTGCTCGCCCAGTTCCTGCCAGGCCAGGGCCAGTGCCCGTTCGGCGTGGGCGCGTCCGGCCAGGTCGCCTGCCGCGACGGACTGCTCGACGGCGCGGGTGAGCTGGTCGAGGGCCTCCTGGGGGCGGTTCAGGCGCAGGTTGGCGCGGCCGAGCAGGCGCAGGGCGGTGTAGCGGGCCTCGGGGTGGTCGAGCTCTTCGGCGGCGGCCAGGCCGAGGGTCCAGGTCTCGTGGTGTTCGAGCCGGTGGCCGCGGCGCTGGTGGAAGGTGGTCATAGCCCAGGCCAGCTGCCAGGTCAGGGTGGCATCGCCCAGGGGCAGGGTGGCCAGCAGGCAGGCGTGTTCGGCGTCGAACCAGGCCAGTGCGGCGCGTTCGTCCGGCAGCTCCAGGGGCGGGGTGCGGGGTGGGTCGAGCGGCAGGGGGAGCTGGTGCAGCCGGTCGAGGTGGTGGCGGGCGCGCAGGGCGGTGTGCCGGTAGAAGTCGGTGAGGCGGCTCAGGTCGGCGTCGGTGGCCTGGGTGGCGGCGAAGTCGCGGACCAGGTCGTGCATGCGCCAGCGGCCGGTGGCGTCGCGGTGCAGGAGTGAGGCTTGTTCGAGGGCGCGCAGGGTGCGGCGGCTGCCGGGTGAGCCGAGCAGGGCGGTGGCGGCGGCGGTGCTGATGTCCGGGCCGGGGGCGATGCCGAGCAGGCCGAAGGCCCTGGCTTGTTCGATGGTCAGCGCGCGGTGGGACCAGGACAGCACGGCGGTGATGCTGGCGGTCGGGTCGTCCTCGTCCAGGCCGGTCTCGCGGAGTTCGGCGACCACCTCGGCCAGTGGCAGGTGGGGCTGGGTCTGGGCTCGGCCGGCGACGATGTTGAGGGCCAGCGGGAGTCCGCCGCAGAGCGCGGCGAGTTCGTCCAGGGCGGCGGGGTCGGTGGCGCCCAAACGCTGGGTCAGCAGGTCGTGGGACTCCGGGCCGGGCAGGACGTCAAGAGGCACGTGGTGGGCGTGTTGGGTGCTGACCAGGCCGGGCAGGTGGTTGCGGCTGGTCACCAGGACGGTGCAGGCAGGGCTGCCGGGCAGCAGGGGCAGGACCTGGGCGGTGTCGGCGGCGTTGTCCAGCACGATGAGCAGCTGCTTGCCCGCGACCAGGCTGCGGTAGTGGGCGAAGGGGTCGGCCGGCAGGTGGGAGGGGTCCTGGCCGAGGGCGTCGAGGAAGCCGCGGACGGCGGCGGCCGGGGTCAGCGGTTCGGTTTCGGGGCTGAAGCCGCGCAGGTCGACGAAGAGCTGTCCGTCGGGGAAGGCGTCCAGGCGCTGGTGTGCCCAGTGCAGGGCGAGTGCGGTTTTGCCGATGCCGCCGGTGCCGGCCAGTGCGGTGATCGGCGCGCGGCCCAGTGCGTCCAGTTCCGGGGTGCGGCCGACGAAGGCGGGTGGGGCCGGTGGCAGTTGGCGGGGGATGGGCGGTGGCGGGGCGTGCAGGTGGATGTCGCCGGTGATGGAGCCGGCTTGGATGAGGTGTCCGGCGACGTCGCCGGTGTGCTGGTTAGACGGGTGCACGGAACAGGGCCGTCCACAGGAAGGACTCGCCGAAGGCGGGGTCCTCGGCGGGCTGGGGGCGCATGCGGCGCAGTTCGACCTCGGTGAGCTCGTGGAAGATCCAGCGCAGTTCTTCGTCGGTGTAGGCCAGTCCGCCGAAGAGGCTGGCTTCGCGGTAGAGCTCGGCGTCGGGGACCTCGGAGCCCATGCCGCCGGTGGCGAAGCAGGTCAGCGCGAAGTGCCCGCCGGGGGCGAGCAGGCGGGTGAGCAGGTCGAGGTAGCTGATCCGGCGGTGCGGGGGCAGGTGGTGGAAGCAGCCGGAGTCGTAGATCAGGTCGTAGCGGCCGTCCAGGTCGAGCTGGAAGGCATCGCCCTGGTGGAAGCGGATGTCCGCGTCCGCTTGGCCGGCGCGTTCGCGGGCCCAGGTGATCGCGGTGGGGGAGAGGTCGACGGCGTCCACGGTGAAGCCCGCTTTGGCCAGGTGGATGGCGTTGCGGCCGGCGCCGCAGCCCAGGTCCAGAACCCGGCAGGGGGTGAGCAGGCCGCGGTGGAGCCAGTCGAGCAGGCTCTCGTCCGGTTTGGCCACGAAGAACGGGACCGGCTTGTCCCGGTCGGCGTAGAAGCGGTCCCACCAGGCGGCGCCGCCGTCGCTGGTCCAGCGGTCAGCTTCGCGGGCGAAGAGGCCGTCGAGCAGCCGGAGCACGTCTTCCACGCTGCGGATGTTGCGGTCCACGCAGGCGATCCTAGGCCGTGATCTCTTCTGGGCGGCGATCTGGCCGCAAGCCGCGCCAGGAGGGTGTGCGCAGCTTCCCCTCCGGTGTCCATTCCCGGAAGGAGACCTCGCCGACCAGGGACGGGGTGACCCAGTGGGTGGTGCGGGCGCGGTCGGCGGGGACGCGGTCGAGGAAGGGGGAGCTCTTGCGGGCCAGTGCGGTCAGGCGGCGGGTGAGCAGGCGCAGCATCTCCTGGGTGAAGCCGGTGCCGACCTGGCCGACGTAGCGCAGGCCGCCCTGGGCGGGGATGCCGAGCATGAGGGAGCCGAGCAGGCCTTCGCGGCGGCCGTGGCCGGTGCGCCAGCCGCCGATGACCACCTCTTGGGTGCGCAGGTCGGTGATCTTGATCCAGTCGGGGCTGCGGTGGCCGGGGTGGTAGCGGGAGTCCCGGCGTTTGGCGAGCACGCCTTCCAGTCCGGCGTCCTGGGCGGCGCGCAGCACGGCGGCACCGGCGCCGGGGTAGGCCGGTGGGGTGAGCCAGCGGGGGCCGCTGAGGGCGAGCTCGTCGAGCAGGCGGCGGCGCTCGGCGTAACGTAAGTCCACTGTGGACTGTCCGTCGAGGTGCAGCAGGTCGAAGATGAGGTAGTGCACCGGCTGGGACTCGGTCAGGCGGCGCACGGTGGCGGCGTCGCCGACGTGCATGCGGCGTTGCAGGGCGGTGAAGCTGGGTTTGCCGTCGCGGAAGGCCACGATCTCGCCGTCCAGGAGGGTCTGGGTGCTGCCGAGCTGGTCGCCGAGGCCGCGGATCTCCGGGTAGGTGGCGGTGATCTCGCCGCCTGCGCGGGAGTGCAGGGTCAGCCGGCCGCCGTCGACGCGGGCGATCGCGCGGACCCCGTCCCATTTGAACTCATAGGACCACAGCTCGTCCTGCTCGGCCGGGGGCAGCACACCGGGGGAGGCGAGCATGGGCGGGACGGCTTCGGGCAGGGGCACCCAGTCCGGGTTGCCGGGGGCGTCCAGGCGGTGCACCAGCCAGTTCTCGCCCTTGCGGGAGAACAGGAACCGGCCGTTGGCGCGTTGGCCGTGCAGGACGACCTCGACCCTGGCCCTGGTCCACTGGATGGTCTCGTAGTGCCCGGCGTCCCAGATGGTCATGGTGCCCGCGCCGTACTCCCCGCGCGGGATCTCCCCGGCGAAGGCGGCGTAGGAGAGCGGGTGGTCCTCGGTGTGCACGGCCAGGCGGGGCACGCCGGGTTCGGTGGGCAGTCCTTTGGGCACGGCCCAGGAGACCAGGACCCCGGCGCGTTCGAGGCGGACGTCCCAGTGCAGGCGGCGGGCGTGGTGTTCCTGGATGACGAAGGTGTCGTCCTGGCCGCGGGGCAGCGGTCCGGGTCCGGGCACCGGCTCGGGGGTGCGGGCGGGGTCCCGTTTGCGGCGGTACTCGGTGAGATCGCCCACGGGCTAGGCGGATCGTTTGGGGGTGCGGGGTTTGGCGGTGCCCGACTTGGCCGTGCTCCGGCTGCTGGAGGTCTTGGCACCACTGGCCTTGGCCGTGCTGGACTTGGTGGTGCCGGTCTTGGCGGTTGTCTTCGTGCCGCCGGTGCGGGCGCGGGTGGTGGTCTTCTCCGCGGCGGGCTTGGCGCGACTGGTGGTCTTGCGCTTGGCGGGCTCGCCCTTGCCGCCGGCGGCTTCCACGCTGCGCTGCAACGCGGTCATGAGGTCGACGACCTCGGCGTGCTGTTCCTGTTCGCCGCGTGCCGGTGGGGCCGCGCCCTCGGCCTTGGCCTCGATCAGCTCCTGCAGCGCCACCCGGTAGTCATCGCCGAACTCCTCGGGGTGGAAGTCCCCGGACATGCTCTCCACCAGCGAGCCTGCCATCTGCAGCTCCTGGCGGCGGACCTCGGTGTCCTCGTGCAGGAACGGGAACTCCGGAACCCGGATCTCATCCGGCCACATCATGGTGTGCAGCACCAGCACGTCCTCGCGGGCGCGCAGCATCGCCAGGGTCTCCCGCTGCCGCAGGGTGATCTTCACAACGGCCAGCCGGTCGGCCTGTTCCAGGGCGGTGCGCAGCAGCACGTAGGGGCGGACCGCGGCCTTGTCGGGTTCCAGGTAGTAGCTCTTCTGGAAGTAGATCGGGTCGATCTGCTCGGCGGAGACGAACTCCACCACGTCGATGGCCCGGTCGGTGGTGATGGGCAGGGAGTCGAAGTCCTCCTTGGTCAGGGTGACCAGGCGGCCGTCCTCCAGCTCGTAGCCGCGGTCGATCTCGGCGTAGTCGACCTCCTCGCCGCAGGCTGAGCAGACGCGCTTGTACCGGATGCGGCCGCCGTCGGCGCGGTGCACCTGGTGGAAGCGGAAGTCGTGCTCCTCGGTGGCCGCGTACAGCTTCACCGCGATGGTGACCAACCCGAAGGAGATCGCGCCCCGCCACATCGCTCTCATGCCACCCGGGTTACCCAGACACGCGCGCGTATACACCTGTTTCGCCCGGTAGTGGCGGTGTGTGAGGTGGGCGGCGTTGGGTAACCGGGCGTCATGGTCAGCATCGGATACTTCCTGTCCTGCGAGGAGCACGGCCCACGGGAGCTGGTCCGCCAGGCCCGGCTGGCCGAGCAGGCCGGGTTCGAGCGGCTGTGGATCTCCGACCACTTCCACCCGTGGAACGGCGAGCAGGGCCAGAGCCCGTTCGTGTGGTCGGTGATCGGCGCGCTCTCAGAGGCCACCCGGCTGCCCATCACCACCGCGGTCACCTGCCCCACCGTGCGCACCCACCCGGCGGTCATCGCCCAGGCCGCGGCCACCGCGGCCGTGCAGTGCGAGGGCCGGTTCACCCTCGGGGTGGGCAGCGGCGAGGCGCTCAACGAACACATCCTCGGCGACCCGTGGCCCTCCGCCGACGTCCGGCTGCGCATGCTGGAAGAGGCGATCGAGGTCATCCGGGCACTGCACACCGGCAAGCAGGTCGACCACGACGGCGAGTTCTACACCGTGCAAAACGCCCGCATCTACACCCTGCCCGAGCAGCCGGTGCCCATCTACTTCTCCGCCTTCGGCCCCAAGGCCGCCAAGCTGGCCGGGCGGGTCGCCGACGGGTTCATGAGCACCCAACCCGACGCCGAGACCCTCGGAATCTTCCGCGAGCACGGCGGGGCGGGCAAACCGGCCCAGGGCGGGTTCAAGGTGTGCTGGGCCGAGACCGAGGAGCAGGCCGCGCAGACCGTGCACCGGTTGTGGCCCAACGAGTCCCTGCCCGGCGAACTGGCCCAGGTGCTGCCCGCGCCCCGGCACTTCGAGCAGGCCGCCGAACTGGTCACCCCGGAGATGAGCAGGCAGGCAGTGCCCTGCGGCCCGGACGTCGACGCCCACCTTGCCGCGCTGCGGTCCTATGTGGACGCCGGGTTCGACGAGGTCTACGTGCAGCAGATCGGCCCCGACCAAGAGGAGTTCTTCCGCAACTGGGCCGAGCACGTGCTGCCCAGGGCCAAGCAGACCGCGACCGCACTGGCCTGAGGAGGGAGAGACATGACGTCGCACGAGTACAGCCCGCCGCCCCCGGACGAGCTCGGCACCACCGAGCACACCCCCGAGGACCCGGCGAACCTGACCGCCGCCGAGGACCTGGACGAGGACCGCATCGGCATGGACCCCCTTGAGGAAGGGATCGAGCCGCCGGAGGACTGGGCGGAGGCCAACCGGCACGGCACCACCGCCCGCGAGCAGTCCGAGGGCGAACCCCTGGCCGACCGGCTGGCCGAGGAAGTTCCCGACCAGCAACCTGAGCTGCCACCGGAGCCTCCGTTGGGAGCCACCCCCGACGAGGAGCTGGACGAGACCATCGACGAGGCCCCGCCAGAAGCCGACCCCGAGCTCGGCGAGATCGAACCGGGCGAGGAGCAGGTCCCGGAGCGTGGCGGCCCGGAACAGCGGGCGATGCGAATCGAGCGCGGATGAGCGAGGAACTGGCCCCGTTACCGCTGGAAGAGCCCCCGCAGGAGCCGCCGACGGCGGACCCGGACGCGCTGCTGCGCACCCTGGTCAAAGTGGTGACCACCTTGCGCGCCAAGGACATCCCCTTCGCCGTCACCGGCGGCGCGGCGGTCTACGCGCGCGGCGGGGCGGCCTCCGACCACGACATCGACCTGCTGGTCACCGGCGAGGACGCCCGCCGCGCGGTGCAAGCCTTGGTGGACAACGGGATGCGCGGCGCCCAGCCACCGGAGGACTGGCTGCTCAAGGCCTACGACGGGGACCGGCTGATCGACCTGATCTTCCGCCCCAACGACCGGCCGGTCACCCACGAGCAGCTGGCACGGGCCGAGGACCTGCGGATCGGCTCGGTCACCGCGCCGGTGGCCCGCGCCACCGACCTGGTGGTGGACAAGCTGCTGGTGCTCGGGCCGCACCGCTGCGACTTCACCGAACTGCTGCCGATGGCCCGCGCCCTGCGCGAGCAGGTCGATTGGGAGCGGGTCGCCACCGACACCGCCGACTCCCCGTACGCCGAGGCTTTCCTGTTGCTGCTCAAGCGGTTGCGGATCGCCCCGGCGCTGGGCGCGGTCGGCCATCGAGGAGGACAGGGTGAACGAAGCACGAACGCCGCAGTATGAGGTGGGCCGGTTGCGCCGCGCGCTGGTGGAGGACCCCCGCACCGCCGAGCAGGGGGTCAAGGTCACCGTGCGCGGTGAGCACGTCTTCCTCTCCGGCGAGGTCGCCAGCGAGCAGCGGCGGCGCAACCTGGATGAGGTGATCGGCGAACTGGCGCCGGACCTGGTGGTGCACAACGAGACCCACGTGGTCGAGGCCGGTGCGCCGACTGGACGGGAGGAGCTACGGTGATCCGGATAGCCGCGGTCGGCGACGTCCACCTGGGACCGGACGCCGCCGGACACCTGCGACCCGCCCTTGAGGAGCTCGGCGACTGCGCCGACGTGCTGCTGCTGGCGGGAGATTTGACCAAGCACGGCAGCCTGGACGAGGCCAAGGTGGTCGCCGAGGAGTTCTCCGGCCTGCCGGTGCCGGTGCTGGCGGTGCTGGGCAACCACGACCACCACGCCGACATCCCCGATCAGGTCGCCGGCCTGCTCACCGAGCACGGCATCACCGTGCTGGAAGGCAACGGCGTCACCCTGGAGATCGGCAAGTGCACCCTGGGCGTGGCCGGGGTGAAGGGCTTCGGCGGCGGCTTCGCGGGCAAGTGCGGAAGCTCCTTCGGCGAACGGGAGATGAAGGCCTTCATCGACCACACCACCGAGGTCTCCGGCCAGCTCGCCGACGCGCTCAACGGCCTGGAGTGCGACATCAAGGTCGCGCTGACCCACTACTCGCCGGTCAACGACACCCTCAAGGGCGAACCCCCGGAGATCTACCCGTTCCTGGGTTCCTACCTGCTGGCCGAGGCCATCGACAGCACGGGCACCGACCTGGCCCTGCACGGCCACGCCCACTTCGGCACCGAGCACGGCAGCACCCCCGGCGGGGTCCGGGTCCGCAACGTGGCCCAGCCGGTGATCAAGGCCGCCTACCAGATCTACTGCCTCGAACCGGCGGTGGTGGCCACCTCGGCTTAGCCGATCGTGTGGCGGGCTCTCGCTGAGCTTCCCTCAGCGAGAGCCCGCGCACCCAGGGCCTAGACCACCGTCAGCGCGTCCCGGCACAGCTGGAGCTCCTCGCGTGGCTTGACGACCAGCACCGGCACCCCCTCGGTGTGCACCGGCCCGTCGTCCTCCCGGTTGTCCGCCACTGCGGGCCGGATGCCCAGCTGCCCCAGCCGCGCGGTGATCGCCTCCCGCAGCTCCGGCTGGTCCCAGCCGATCTCCCCGGTGAAGACCAGCGCGTCCACCCGGTACAGGCTGGTGGCCGCGGCGGCCAGCTCGCGGGCCACCCGGTGGGCGAAGACCCGCAATGCCAGGTCCGCCGCCGGGTCACCGTCCCTGGCCGCGGCCACCAGCTCACGGGTGTCGCCGGAGCGGCCGTCGGACAGGCCCAGCAGACCGGAATGGCGGTACAGGCCCTCGGAAAGCTGCTCGGGGGTGAGGCCCTTCTCGAGCAGGTGCAGCAGCAGACCGGGGTCGATGGAGCCGGAACGCTTGGACATGGGCACCCCTTCCAGCGGGGTGAAGCCCATGGAGGTGTCCACGCTGCGGCCGTCCCGGTAGGCGCACACCGAACAGCCGCCGCCCAGGTGCGCGATCAGCAAGCTCAGCTTGTCCGCCGCCACCCCGGTCATCGCGGACACCCGGCGCACCGCGTGCGCGTAGGACAGGCCGTGGAAACCGTAGCGCCGCAACCCGAACCGCTGCCGCCACTGCGCGGGCAGCGGGTAGGTCCAGGCCAGGTCGGACAGTCCATTGTGGAACGCGGTGTCCGGGCACAGCACGTGCGGCACCCCGGAGAGCTGCCCGCGCAGCTTCACCAGCAGGGCCAGCGTCCGCGGCACGTGCAGTGGGGCCAGCGCGGCCACCGGGTCCAGGGCGCGCACCAGCTCTTCGGTGACCACGGCCGGGGTGCGCACCACCTCGCCGCCGTGCACCAGCCGGTGCGCCACCGCGGTCAGCTCCCGGTCGCCCACCCGGAACAGCAGCTTGCGCAGCTCCGCCGCGGCTTCCTCGGAGTCCGGCGGGGCTTCCACGTGCATCTGGTCCAGCACGCGTTCGGTGTCCCCGGAGACCAGGTGCGCTTGCAGGCTGGAGGATCCGGGGTTGATCGTCAGCACGGTGCTCATGCGGGCCAGCTCCAGTCGGTGATCTCCGTGGCGTCCACACCCTCGCGGTAGGCGTGCGCGCGCAGCTCGTCGCGTTCGGCGAGCAGCCGCTGGGCCAGGCCGCCACCGGCGCTGGCCCAGCCGCCCGCCCGGCGCAGTGCGTCGGCGGCCAGGTCGTAGCGGCTCATCCGGTTGCTCACCAGCAGGTCGAACGGTGTGGTCGTGGTGCCTTCCTCCAGGTAGCCGTGCACGTGGAAGCGCGTGGGGTCGGGGCGGCCGTGCAGCACCTCGTGCACCGCGGAGGGGTAGCCGTGGAAGGCGAAGACCACCGGCAGGCCGCGGCCGAAGCAGGCCTCGAAGGCGCGTTCGTCCATGCCGTGCGGGTGCCGGCGCGGGGTGGACAGGCTGAGCAGGTCGACCACGTTGACCACCCGCACCATCAGATCCGGTGCGTGCCGCCGCAACAGGTCGGCCGCGGCCAGGGTCTCCACCGTGGGCACCCCGCCCGCGCAGGCCAGCACCACCTCCGGCTGGTCGCGGTGCTGCTCGGTGCCCGCCCAGTCCCACACCCCGGCGCCCGCCCGGCAGTGCCGGGCCGCCTCCTCGGCGGAAAGCCATTGGGCGGCAGGGTGTTTGCCGGCGATGACCAGGTTGATCCGGTCGGTGGAGGACAGGCAGTGGTGCAGGGTGTGCAGCAGGGTGTTGGCATCCGGCGGGAAGTAGATCCGGCTGACCGAGGACTTCTTGCTGAGCAGGTTGTTGATGAAGCCGGGGCCCTGGTGGCTGTAGCCGTTGTGCTCCTGCCGCCAGCCCTCGCTGGTGAGCAGGTAGTTGAGGCTGGCCACCGGGCTCCGCCACGGCGTCTCGCCGGCCATCTTGAGGAACTTGGCGTACTGGTTGACCATACTGTCCACAATGGAGGCGAAGGCCTCGTAGCAGGGGAACAGGCCGTGCCGCCCGGTGAGCAGGTAGCCCTGCAACCAGCCCTGGCACAGGTGTTCCGACAGCACCTCCATCACCCGGCCGTGCCGCCCGAGGTGTTCGGCCGGGCTGCCCGGCGGCCAGGCGAAGACCCGGTCGGTGGCGGTCAGGGTGGCGTCGAGCTTGTTGGAGGCCAGCTCGTCCGGGCACATGATCCGGAAGTTCCGGCTGTCCTCGGTGCGCCGCAACAACTCCGCCAGGTACTCACCCGCGGTCTCCGTCGGACTGGCCTGGGCCGCACCGGGTTTGCTCACCGGCACGGCGAACTCGGCCGGGTCGGGCAGGGGCAGCTCGCGGCGCAGGTCGCCGCCGTTGGCCTGCGGCACCCGCCCCAGGCGCAGCTCCTCCGGTGGCAGCAGGTCGAGCAGGTCCGGCTGGGGTGCGCCGTTCCTGGTGAACAGCTCTTCCGGACGGTAGGAGCGCAGCCAGCGTTCCAGCAGTTCCAGGTTGTCCGCCTCGATCGGCACCTGGTGGGCGTGGAAGCTGCCCTCCAGGGGGGTGCCCTCGGCGTCGAAGGCGGGCAGGCCCCAGCCCTTGGGGCTGCGCAACAGGATCATCGGCCAGCGCGGCCGATCCGGTTGGCGGTCGCGGATGCCGGTGATCTCGGTGCGGGCCAGGGTGAGTGTGCTGGCCAGCAGCTCCTCCGGCTCGGCGGTCGTGGTGACATCGACCAGGTGCGGGGTCCAGCCGGCGCCGTGGAAGTAGGCGGCCAGCTCGTCGTCGTCCATCGAGGCGTACACCGTCGGCGAGGAGATCTTGGCTCCGTTGAGGTGCAGGATCGGCAGCACCGCGCCGTCGTGCGCCGGATCGAGGAACTTGCCGCCGTGCCAGGACCCCGCGGTCGGCCCGGTCTCGGCCTCCCCGTCGCCGACCAGGCAGGCCACCAGCAGCTCCGGATCATCCAGCGCCGCCCCGAACGCGGTGGCCAGGGCGTAGCCGAGCTCGCCACCCTCGTGGATGACCCCCGGCACCTCGGGGGAGAGGTGGCTGGGAAACCCGCCGGGCCAGGAGAAACGGCGCACCAGCTCGGTCAGTCCGGTCTCATCCAGAGTCAGTGCCGGGTCGTGCCGGGCGTGCGTGCCCTCCAGCCACAGGTTGGCGTGCACCGCGGGCGCGCCGTGACCGGGCCCGACCACGAACAACGTGCGCTGGCCGGTGGCCTTGGCCAGCGCGTTGAGTCCACTGTAGACAAACGTGATACCTGGACAGGTGCCCCAGTGCCCGAGCAGCCGGGGTTTGAGGTGCTGCGGGCGTAGCGGCTCGCGCAACAGCACGTTGTCCCGCAGGTAGATCATGGCGGCGGCCAGGTAGTCAGCGGCTCGGCGGTAGCGGCGGGCGGCCGCGGTGTCGATCACAGAAACCGGGTTTCCCGAATTCCTCGCTCGCCACACGTTTCCGCCCGGACGCGGTGGGTAGCCGAAGAGTGCGTGACCGACACAGAAAGGAGATGGTTGGACAGTGAGCGTTATCGAGGAACGCGTGGAAGTCCATGCGCCGGTACGCGCCGTCTATGACCAGTGGACCCAGTTCGAGACCTTCCCGGAGTTCATGAAGGGTGTCGAGCAGGTCGACCAGGTGTCGAACACGCTGACCCACTGGAAGACCAGCATCGCCGGTGTGGAACGCGAGTTCGACGCCGAGATCATGCACCAGGTCCCCGACGAGCGGATCTCCTGGACCGTCGTGTCCGGGCCGAAGCACCGGGGGACCGTGTCCTTCACCCCGCAGGGCACCGAGACCAAGGTGTCGCTGCGGATCGAGTTCGAGCCCGAAGGCGCGGCCGAGAAGATCGGCGACACCCTCGGCCTCGTGCAGACCAGGGTCCGTGGTGACCTGGGCCGGTTCAAGGAGTTCATCGAGCGACGCGGCCACGAGACCGGTGGCTGGCGCGGCCAGGTCCGACCGGTCGACGACCCGACCAACAGATAGAAGAGCGCGCGAGCGGGAAGCAGGGCCCGCCTCGCCGCACGGAAAAAAAGACTGTGCCGCCCCCATTCGCCACCGGGGGGCGGCACAGTCCTTTCCGGCGTCAGGGCTTCGCGGCGGCGTTGATGACCTCTTCCAGGAGGTCGCGGGAGCTGGCCAGCTCCTTCATGGTGCGCTCGATGCGGGCCTTCTCCTCGGTCAGCTCGGCCACCAGCTTCGGCGTGGCCCGCGCGGAGGGGCCGCCGTCGGCATCGCGCATGCAGGGCAGCAGCCGGGCGATCTTCCTGCTGTGCAGGCCCGCGGCGAACAGCTCCTGGATGCGGATCACCCGGTCCACCGCGAACTCCGGGTACTCCCGCTGCCCGCCAGGGGTGCGATCGGGGATCAGCAGGCCCTGTTCCTCGTAGTAGCGCAGCGACCGCTCGCTGACCCCGGTCCGGCGCGCCAGCTCCCCGATCCGCATCGGCCCTCCGCGACTTGAACTTCACACTGGTGTCAGGTTCTACCGTACCGGTATGACGAACCCGCCTTACGCGTACAGCCCGATCGTCGACCGTCCGCCCTTGCACTGGCCGCAGGGCAAGCGGATCGCCGTCTACGTCGGCCTCAACATCGAGCACTTCCTGCCCGGCCACCCCTCCACCAGCATCTGGCCCGGCACCGCCGAGCTCACCCCCGACCCGCTCAACCACGGCTGGCGCGACTACGGCAACCGGGTCGGCATCTGGCGGATCGCCGACATCCTGGACCGCCACGGCCTGCGCGCCAGCGTGCTGCTCAACTCCACGGTGCCCGAGCACTATCCGCAGATCATCGAGGCCGGCAACGCCCGCGACTGGGCCTGGCTGGCCCACGGCAGCACCAACTCGATCCTGCACACCGGCCTGGACCTCGAGGAGGAACGCCGGGTCCTCACCGACATCGTGCACACCATCACCACCGCCACCGGCAAGTCCCCGCGCGGCTGGATGGGTCCCGGCCTCACCGAAACCGCCAACACCCCGGCCCTGCTGGCCGAACTGGGCCTGAGCTACGTGCTGGACTGGACCAACGACGACCAGCCCTACCCGCTGACCGTGCCCGGCATGCTCAGCGTGCCTTACACGGTGGAGCTCAACGACCTGATGGTCTTCGCCAAGCACACCGGCCCGGAGTTCACCCGCATGGTGCGAGACACCTATGAGGTGCTGCACGCCGAGTCCGAGCACAGCGGCCGGGTGCTGCCACTGGCCCTGCACCCGTTCGTGGTCGGCCAGCCGTTCCGGGCCAAGTACCTGGACGAGGCGCTGGGTTTCCTGGCCGCGCAACCGGATGTGTGGCTGACCACCAGCGACGAGATCGCCGAGCACTACCGGGCGAGCATGCTCGGCTAGCTCGCGTGTCCCAGCCGGTGGTGGCGGAAGCCCGCGGCGGCCAGCACCTTCACCGGCAGGTGGTCGCGGGTGTCCACCAGCACGGGGGTGCGCATGCGCGCGGCCAGGTCGGGGAAGTTCAGCTCGGTGAACTCCGGCCACTCGGTCAGCAGCAGCACCGCGTCCGCGTCCTCGGCCGCCAGCGCCGCCCGGGAGACCAGGGAGACCGGTCCGAGCCTGCCCCGCTCGGCGGGCACGCACGGGTCGTAGCCGCGCAGGCCCGCGCCCGCCTCGGCCAGCGCCTGGGCCACCGCCAGCGCGGGGGAGTCGCGCAGGTCGTCGGTGCCCGCCTTGAAGGTCAGGCCCAGCAGGCCGATCCGGGCGCCGCGCAGCGGGCGGGCCAGCACCCCTTCCAGGGCCTCGATGATCCGGGCCGGTTGGCGGTCGTTGGTCTCGATCGCGGCCGAGAGCAGCGGGAACTCCACCTCGGCCTGCCGGGCGGTGTGCAGCAGCGCCCTGGTGTCCTTGGGCAGGCAGGACCCGCCCCAGCCCGGCCCAGGGGCCAGGAAGGCCGGGCCGATGCGCTCGTCCTGGCCGAGGCCCTCGGTGACCGCGGCGATGTCGGCGCCGGTGCGCTCGCACAGCTCGGCCAGGGTGTTGACGTAGGAGAGCTTCATGGCCAGGAAGCTGTTGCTGGCGTACTTGACCAGCTCGGCGCTGGCCGGGTCGGTGACCAGGGTCGGCGCGCCGGTGTCCCGGTAGAGGGCGAGCACCCGGCGCGCGGTGGCCTGCTCGCTCGCGCCGACCACCACCCGCTGCGGGTGCAGGAAGTCGGCCACCGCGTGCCCCTCGCGCAGGAACTCCGGGTTGCCGGCCACCGCGACGTCGGCGCGGCCGAGCCTGGCCCGCAGGTCCTCGGTGGTGCCCGGGGGCACGGTGGACTTGACCACCAGCACACTGCCGGGCCGCAGCTCGGGGCCGATCTGGGTCAGCACGGCGTGCACCGCGCCCAGGTCGGCGGCCCCGGACTCGGCGGCGGGGGTGGGCAGGCACAGGAAGACGAACTCCGCGCCGCGCACCGCGGCCAGGTTGTCGGTGGTGAAGTCCAGGGTGCCCTCGGCCAGGCCCGTCGCGACGAGCTCGGCCAGTCCTGGCTCGTGCAGGCCGACCACACCGTGCCGCAGATCGTCCACAGTGGACTGATCGACGTCCGAGCAGACCACCCGGTGTCCCAGCTGGGACAGGCAGGCCGAGGTGGTGAGCCCGACATAACCGGCGCCGATGACGCCTATCCGCTGCGCGCCCATGCCAGGGAGCCCTTTCCGGGAAGCAGCCGCCGGGCCGCGTCGAGCACCTCGTCCACCGAGATGCGCAACAGGCCAGGGGCTGGGGTGTCGGCGAAGGTGTCACTGCTGATCCCGGCCCACAGCGCCAGGTGTTCCGGCCGCTCCGGCGGCGGGCCCCAGAGCTCGGGGGAGACCGGGCCGAACAGCACCACCGAGGGGGTGCCGTAGGCGGTGGCCAGGTGCGCCACCCCGGTGTCGCCGCAGATGACCAGCCGTGCGGTGGCCACCAGCGGGGCCAGCTCGGCCAGCGAGGTGTGCCCGGCCAGCACCCGCTCCGGCGGCAGCCCGGCCAGTTCCGCGACCTCCTTGGCGCGCGGGCGTTCCGGCAGGCTGCCGGTGAGCACCACGTGCCCGGGCAGCCGCCGGGCCAGCTCGGCGAAGCGGTCCACCGGCCAGCGCCGGGACCCGTGGCTGGCGCCGATGTGCACCACTACCGCCCCGCGCACCGGCGCCGGACACCACGGCTTGGGCAGCCGCAGGTCGGTCGGATCCGCCGGGATGCCGTGTTCGGTGAGCAACCGGCACCAGCGGTGCACCTCGTGCTCCTGCTCGCGCCAGCTGTCCCGGTCGAAGGTGATCAGTCGTCGCGGTTCGAGTGCGCGCAGCAGCGCGGTGCTCTGCGGCCCGTGGCCGTGCAGGTTGACCGCGAGATCCGGCGGTCGGGCCGCCCAGCGCAGTGGCTGGTCCAGGCCGTCGGTGGTGAGCAGCCGGTCCACCGCGCCGATGTCGCCGACCAGCTCGGCCAGCCACTCCGGCGCGGCCAGGGTGATCCGGGCGTCGAAGTGCGCCCGGCGCAGCGCGCGCAGCGCGGGCACCGCGGTGAGCAGGTCGCCCAGTCCCAGCGCGCGCAGCACCAGGACCTCAGGGGCGCTCACCGGCGCACCCGCCAGAACCGGAGTTCACCCCGCAGCCGGTGCAGACAGGCCATGGGCGGGATGATGACGCTGGTCACGACCATGCGGGCGATCTCATCCGGGGTGCGCGGACCGGGCCGGATCCGCCGGGCGGCGAACTCAGCGGTCAGCCCCGCCCACACCAGCCCCGCGACCAGCGCCGCCCGCCGCGGCCAGGTGGGGTTTGCCACCCCGGCCGCCGTCCGGCGACTGGCGAGCGCCCCAGCGAGCGCCGCGGCGCGCCGCCGGGCGTGTGCACCAGCTCGCGGCCCGGCGACCGCCTTGGTCAGCTGCCCGGCGACCGCTCCGGCCCGCTTGCCGACGAACGCCGTGGCTCGTGTCCCGCTGAGTGCTCCGGCCCGCTTGCCGAGTAACGCCGTGGCCCGCGTCCCGCCGAGCGCTCCGGCCCGCTTGCCGGCGAGCGTCATGGCTCGTGTCCCGCTGAGCACTCCGGCCCGCTTGCCGGCGAGCGTCATGGCTCGTGTCCCGCTGAGTGCTCCGGCCCGCTTGCCGGCAAACGCCGTGGCTCGCGTCCCGCCGAGCGCTCCGGACCGCAGCCCGGCGAGCGCCCCCGCCCGCCGTCCCACCAGCGACCCAGCACCAGTCCTGCCCCGCCGCAACCCGGCCAGCCCGAACCCCACCGCCGCCACCAGCGCCCCGGTGGTCACCACGTGCCACCGCAACCGCCCCGGCTGCCCGCCGATCCGCTCCCGCCACCTGGCCCCGACCAGGTGCCGCAGCAGCGCGTCATCGGCGTTCCCGCGCTGGGCCCGCACACTGGCCAGGAATCCTTGCTCGCGCACGGGGTGAGTGGTCGACCGCTCACCCTCGGTCAGTTCCAGTCCCTGGTCCAGCACCCGCAGCGCCAGCTCGGCGTCCTCCCGGTACGCCCGGGGAAACCGCTCGTCGAAGCCGCCGACCTCGGCCAGCGCCGAACGCCGGTAGGCCATGTCCGCGGTGATCCACTCCGCCTGGGCCAGGCCCGCGGTGCCCAGCTCGGCATCCGTGGGCGCCCGGTCGGTCGGCAGGGGCACCGTGATGCGGGCCTTGCTGGCGGCGACCTTCGCATCCAACCGGGCCAGGTCCGCCGCCAGCCGCTCCGGCCAGTCCGGGCTGACCACCACATCGTCGTCCAGGAAGGCGATCCACTCGCACTCGGTGGCCCGCCAGCCCACGTTGCGCGCCGCGGCCGGACCGCGGCCGCCGGAGGTGAGCACCCGCACCGGAATCGGCGTCGGGCCCAGGGGTACGGGGTCGGGGCGGTCGTCGACCACGATCACCTCGACCGGCTGCGGGCCGTGGGCGTTGGCCAGGGAGTTGAGCAGCCGCCACAGGCTGTCCCGGCCGATCGTGGGCACCACCACGGCGTAGTCCACTGTGGAGGTCATCGGGACAGTCCCTTTCTGCGCAGCGCGACCGGGCCGATGGCGAGCAGGTCGATCGGCGCGGAACCGAAGCACTCCAAGGCATCCCGCGGATCGTCGACCATCGGGCGACCGGCGGTGTTGAGGCTGGTGTTGACCACCACCGGCAGTCCGGTGCGGGCGGCGAACTCGCGCAACACCCGGCCCATCAACGGATCCTGCTCCGGGTCCACGGTCTGGATCCGGGCGGTGCCGTCCACGTGCACCACCGCCGGGATCCGCTCCCGCCACTCCGGGCGCACGTCGTGCACGAAGAGCATGTGCGGGCTGGGGATCGGGCCGCGCTCGAACAGCTCGGCCGCGCGGTCGGCCAGCACCATCGGCGCGACCGGCCGGAACTGCTCGCGGCCCTTGACGTCGTTGAGCCGGGCCAGGTTCTCCGCCCGGCCGGGGTGGGCCAGCAGCGAGCGGCGGCCCAGCGCGCGCGGACCGTACTCGGCGCGGCCCTGGAACCAGGCCACCACCTGGTCATCGGCCAGCGCTTCGGCCACCGTCACGGCGATGTCGGCCGGCTCGGTGTAGACCAGGTTCGCGGTGTCCAGGCACTGCCGGATCTCCTGCACGGAGAACTCCCGGCCCAGGTCCGCGCCCGGCATCGGCGCGGCGGGGGAGTCCTCGGTGGCGGTGACGTGCAGGGCCGCGCCCAGCGCGGTGCCCGCGTCGCCCGCGGCCGGCTGCACCCAGACCTCCTCGAACGGGCCCTCGGCGTGGATCCTGGTGTTGGCCACGCAGTTCAGCGCCACCCCGCCGGCCATGGTGAGCCGCCGGTGGCCGGTGGCCTCGTGCAGCCAGCGGGCCAGCTCCAGCAGCACCTCCTCCACCCGCAGCTGCACGCTGGCGGCCAGGTCGGCGTGCTCGGGGCCGAGCTCGCCGGACTCGCGGCGCTTGGCCAGTGCGTTCCAGTCGATGGGCTCGATGTGGAAGCCGCCCTCCTCGGTGGTGCGCACCAGCTCGCGGAAGAGGCCGGCGTGCGCCGGGGTGCCGTAGGAGGCCAGGGCCATCACCTTGTACTCGTCGCTGGAGCGCAGGAAGCCCAGGTGCTCGGTCAGCGACTCGTACATCAGCCCGAGTGAGTGCGGAAGACGTTGCGAGGCCAGCACTTCCAGCTGCCCGTCGCGGTAGCTGCCGCCCAGGTGGGAGGCGCACTCGCCGCGGCCGTCGGCCACCAGCACCGCGGAGTCCGCGCCGAAGGGAGCGGCCAGCCCCGCGGAGGCGGCGTGTGCCATGTGGTGCGGCACGAAGCGCACGATGCCGGGGTCCAGGCCCGGCAACGCGGTGGCCAGGAACCGAGGGGCGCGCCGCGCATAGTTGGTGCGCAGCTCCTCCCAGTCGCCGTCCAGGCCCTGCTGGCCGGGCTCGACCAGGCCGGGGTCGTAGGAGTAGGCCACCGCGTCCAGATCGGACGGGGCGAGCCCAGCCTTGGCCAGGCACCAGCGGGCCGACTGCTCGGGCAGCTCCCACGCGGAGAAGGGCACCGGCCGCTTGCCGTGCTTGCGGCGGCTGAACCGCTCCTCCTCCGCCGCGGCGACGACCCGGCCATCCACCACCAGTGCGGCGGCGGGGTCGTGGAAGATGGCGTTGATTCCCAGGACGCGCATGGCGATCGGCTACCCGGCGACCCGGTGGGCAAACGAGGCGGCGGCGAAGTGGTCCACGGTTCGCCGCAACCCTTCGGTCAGCGAGACCTCCGGGCCCCAGTCCAGTTCCCGCGCGGCCACGGTGATGTCCGGGCAGCGGCGGCGCGGGTCGTCGGTCATCGCCTGCTCGTGCACCACCGGCGCGGTGCTGCCGGTGAGCTCCCGGATCCGCTCGGCGATCCAGGCCACCGGGTGCTCCTCGGGGCTGCCGATGTTGACCGGGCCGGGAATCCCGCTGCGGGCCAAGGTGATCAGGCCGCGGACGGTGTCGCTGACGTAGCACAGCGACCGGGTCTGCGCGCCGTCGCCGAAGACGGTGATCGGCTCCCCGGCCAGGCCCTGGCGGATGAAGGTGGGGATCATCCGGCCGTCCTCGGGCCGCATCCGCGGGCCGTAGCTGTTGAAGATCCGGGCGATCGAGGCGCGCAGCCCGTACTGGCCGCGGTAGGCGGTGGTCAGTGCCTCGCTGAAGCGTTTGGACTCGTCGTAGACACTGCGCGGGCCCACCGGGTTGACGTTGCCCCAGTAGTCCTCGGTCTGCGGGTGCCGCAGCGGATCGCCGTAGACCTCGCTGGTGGAGGCCAGCAGGAACCGGGACTGGTGCGCCCTGGCCAGCTCCAGCGCGTGCAGCGTGCCCAGCGAGCCGGTGCGCATGGTCCGCACCGGCTCGCGCAGGTAGTCCGCGGGCGAGGCCGGGCAGGCCAGGTGCAGCACCGCGTCCACCGGGCCGGGCACCCGCAGCGGCTCGGTGATGTCGGCGTGCTGGAAGTGGAAGCGCGGATGCTCCGCCACACTGTCCACATTGGACAGACGTCCGGTGGACAGGTCGTCGACGCACACCACCGACACCCCGGCGAACACCAGCTCCTCGCACACGTAGGACCCGAGGAAGCCCGCGCCCCCGGTGACCACCACCCGTTCGAACCGCATCGCGAGCCCCTTTCTCATCCGTTCCACCCCGGCGGCTACCCGGGGCCTGGCCGGGGAAACGTCGGTGTCGGCCGCGCCAGGGCGGGTAGCTCGAAGGCATGACGAGCGCGCGCACCACCGTGGTGATCGCCACCAGGGACCGCTGGGACGAGCTGCGGCACACCCTGCACCGGCTCACCGAGCTAGACCCGCCACCGCCGGTCGTGGTGGTGGACAACGGTTCCAGTGACGGCACCCGCGATCGGGTGGCCGCGGAGTTCCCTCAGGTGCGGCTGATCGCCCTGGCCGGCAACCGGGGCGCTACCGCGCGTAACCACGGGGTGGCGGTCGCCCGCACCCCGTACGTGGCCTTCAGCGACGACGACTCCTGGTGGGCGCCGGGCTCCCTCCAGCAGGCCGAGCGGCTCTTCGACGCCTGCCCCCGGCTGGGGCTGGTCTCCGCCCGCACCCTGGTCGGCCCGGAGCAGCGGCTGGACCCGCTCAGCGCCGAACTGGCCGCCAGCCCGCTGGGCCGGGAACCGGATCTGCCGGGGGTGTCGGTGCTGGGTTTCCTGGCCTGCGCGGCGATCGTGCGCCGGGAGGCGTTCCTGGCCTGCGGCGGGTTCTCCCCGGTGCTGTTCTTCCCCGGCGAGGAGCAGCTGCTGTCCTGGGACCTGGCCGCCGCGGGCTGGGCCCAGTGCCACGT
Organism: Crossiella sp. NPDC003009; assembly: GCF_053591555.1. Taxonomy (NCBI): domain Bacteria; kingdom Bacillati; phylum Actinomycetota; class Actinomycetes; order Pseudonocardiales; family Pseudonocardiaceae; genus Crossiella; species Crossiella sp. NPDC003009. The sequence goes on from NZ_JBSFUA010000041.1 coordinate 75,799, forward strand.
GCCCGAGCTGGTCTCCCACCACCACCCCTCGCGGATCCGGCCGCCCTCGGCGGCCCGGCGGCGCCTCCAGGCCCGCAACGCCCTGCTCACCGTGTGGCTGCGCAGGCCGTGGCCGGAGATCGCCGCGGCCACCTGGGCCCAGCTGCACGCCGGAGAACTCCGGGTGCTGCTGGCGGCGCTGGCCCGGCTGCCCGGGGTGCTGCGCGCCCGGCGGCGCCTGCCCGCCGAGGTGGAACAACGGCTGGCGCTACTCCAACGCCAGGCATGGAGCGCGCCAGGCCGGGTAGGCCCACAGGGAACCACGACACCACAGACAGTGGAGGAGGATCCGTGTCCACCACCGAAACCGGCTCCGTGACCGGAACCCGGGACAAGGACTACAACATCATCTGGTTCACCGAGGCCTGCCTGTCCAACGTGCTGCGCCTGGAGACCTACATCCAGGACGCGGAGAAGGCAGGCGACAGCGAGCTGGCCGAGTTCTTCCGCAAGGCCCAGAACGAGAGCCGCAAGGGCGCCGAGCAGGCCAAGGCCATGCTCGCGCAGCGACTGAGCGGCTGAGCAAGCGCACGAACAGGGCCGGGCGCCTGGGGTGCCCGGCCCTGTTCGTGCGCGGGCTACCAGGTGCCCGGCCCTGGCCGCACGTTCGGCTACAGCTCGCCCTGCTGCGGCGAGCGGCCCACATCACCGCGCCAGGCGCCGGTCTCCGCGCCGCGCTGCTCGATGAACTCCTTGAACCGCTTCAGGTCCCCGGAGACCCGGTGCTCCACCACACCCAGCGCCGCGCCCGCCTTCTCGGCCAGCGACTCCGGCTGGTACTCCATCTGCAGGCTGACCCTGGTGGTCTTGTCGTCGAGCCGGTGGAAGGTCACCACCCCGCCGTGCGGCGGACCGTCGATGGTCTTCCACGCCACTCGCTCATCCGGGTGTTGTTCGGTGATCTCGGCGTCGAACTCCCGTTCCACGCCACCGATCTTGGTGTGCCAGTGCGTCCGGGTCGGGGTGACCTGGGTAATGCGCTCCACGCCCTCCATGAACCGGGGGAAGGTCTCGAACTGGGTCCACTGGTTGTACGCGGTGCTCACCGGCACCTGGACGTCCACCGACTTCTCGATCGTGGTCACGCCGCCTCCTCGCAAAATGGGGTGTTCGCAGTTGGTGTACCCGGGTCCGACCGCGCTACACGCCCCCCGATGTCACGCTGAGTAGCGTTTCTCCGAGAAGTGTTTAGTACTTCTTCGCCCGGCAAGCCTCGCCAGGTGAGCGGAATCGTGCACTCCGCCTGGCCCGGTCTGGTGCTCTTCGACCGGGACGGCACTCTCGTCCGGGATGTCCCGTACAACGGGGATCCCGAGTTGGTGACGACCATGCCCGGCGCCGCCGAGGCAGTGGCCGCACTGCGCGCCAGGGGCGTGCGCACCGGGGTGGTGACCAACCAGTCCGGTGTCGCACGTGGGCTGTTGTCCCTGGCGCAGGTCGCGGCCGTGCACCGGCGAATCGTGGAGCTGCTGGGGCCCTTCGACACCTGGCAGGTCTGTCCACACGGGCCACTGGAGGGCTGCCGCTGCCGGAAGCCACGGCCGGGCATGATCCTGGCGGCCTGCGCCGAGCTCGGCGTGCCGCCCTGCGCCACCGTGGTGATCGGCGACATCGGCTCCGATGTGCAGGCCGCGCAAGCCGCTGGGGCACACGGGATCCTGGTGCCCACCCCGGTCACCCTGCCGCATGAGATCCGCAACGCCCCGGTGGTCGCACCGGACCTGACCGCCGCGCTGGACCTGCTGCTGCCCGCGGAGGTCCGGCGATGAACAGGGTGCTGGTGTGCCGGTTGGACAGTGAGGGCGACGTCCTGCTGGCCGGACCGGCGATCAGGGCGATCGCGCACACCGCGGAGGTGGCCCTGCTGTGCGGACCGCGCGGCGCCCAGGCCGCCGGCCTGCTGCCGGGAGTGTCCACTGTGCTCACCTGGCACTGCCCGTGGATCGACGCCGAGCCAGAACCCGTGCGCCCCAAGGACTTCACCGCGCTGGTGGAGGCCGTGCGCGGACTCGGCTGCGACCGCGCCGTCATCCTGACCTCCTTCCACCAGTCGCCGCTGCCCACCGCGCTGGCCTTGCGGCTGGCCGGGATCGCACACCTGACCGCCGCCTCGGTGGACTATCCCGGCTCACTGCTGGACGTTCGCCTGCGCCCTGGCCAGGACCTGGCCGAGGACCAGCCGGAGGCCGACCGCGCGCTGGCCATCGCCGCCGCGGCCGGATTCCCGCTGCCGCCAGGCGATGACGGCCGGCTGGCCATCACCGGCTACCCGGACACCCGCGCGCTGACCGGCCCGCCCGGCTACGTCGTGCTGCACCCCGGCGCGTCCGTGCCCGCCCGCAGCTGGCCACCCAGCCGCTGCGCCGAGGCCGTGGCCGAGCTCGTCCGCGGCGGCCACCGGGTGGTGGTCACCGGCGGACCCGGCGAGACCGCCTTGACCGCCGAGGTCGCCGGGGCGCACGCGGTGGACCTGGGCGGGCGCACCAGCTTCGCCGAACTGGCCGGAGTGCTGGCCCGCGCGGCCGCGGTCGTGGTCGGCAACACCGGGCCCGCGCACCTGGCCGCCGCCGTCGGCACCCCGGTGGTGTCGCTGTTCGCGCCAGTGGTGCCCGCGATCCGCTGGGCCCCGCACGGCCCGCACGTGCTGCTGGGCGACCAGTGGGCGCCCTGCCGGGACAGCAGGGCCAAGCTCTGCCCGGTGCCCGGCCACCCCTGCCTGAACACCGTGCCGGCCACCGCGGTGGCCGAGGCCGTGCGCAGCCTGCTGGAGGTCGCGGCATGAGAGTCCTGGTCTGGCACGTGCACGGCGGCTGGCTGAACTCCTTCGTGCGCGGCGAGCACGACTACCTCATCCCGCGCCTGCCCGTCGGCGGCGAATGGGGACTGGGCCTGGCCGGCCGCGACTGGCCACGCGCCACCGAGGTCCCGGTGCAGGAGCTGATCAACACCGAGGTCGACGTGGTCGTCCTGCAACGGGCCGAGGAGATCGAGCTGGTCAGCCGCTGGCTGGGCCGCACCCCCGGCAAGGACCTGCCCGCGATCTACGTCGAGCACAACACCCCGCCGATGGCCGTGCGCGAGGCCCGGCACCCGCTGGCCGACCACCCGGAACTGCTGCTGGCGCACGTCACCCACTTCAACGACCTGGTCTGGGACTGCGGCCGCACCCCGACCGTGGTCATCGAGCACGGCGTGCCCGACCCCGGCCACCGCTACACCGGCGAGCTCCCGCACGCCGGGGTGGTGGTCAACGAACCCATCCGGCGCGGCCGGGTGGCCGGCACCGACCTGTTGCCCCGCTTCGCCGCCGCCGCGCCGCTGGACGTCTTCGGCATGGGCCTGGACGGCCTCGGCGACCACCTCGGCCTCGGCCCCGACCGGCTCACCGCCTGCGGCGACCTGGCCACCGCGGACCTGCACGCCCAGCTCGCCCGGCGCCGGGTCTACCTGCACCCCTACCGCTGGACCTCACTGGGCCTGGCGATGCTGGAGGCGATGCACCTCGGCCTGCCGGTGCTCGCCCTGGCCGTGACCGAGGCGCCGCGCGCGGTGCCACCTACCGCGGGGGTGCTCTCCACCAGGGTCGAGGACCTGGTGGCCGCCCTGCGCGCGCTGAGCGCCGACCCGGCGATGGCTCGCGAGCTCGGCGCGGGCGCGCGCGAACACGTTCTGGCACACCACGGGTTGACGGCCTTCGTCGACCACTGGGACCGAATCCTGACGGAGGTGACCCGATGAAGATCGCCATGATCTCCGAGCACGCCAGCCCGCTGGCCGCACTCGGTGAAGTCGACGCGGGCGGTCAGAACCTGCATGTGGCCGAACTCTCGGCCGCACTGACCCGGCGCGGGCATGACGTGAGCGTCTACACCCGCCGCGACGCTGCGGACCTGCCCGAGCGGGTCGAGGTCGAACCCGGCTACACCGTGGTGCACATCGACGCCGGGCCGGCCCGCCAGCTGCCCAAAGACGAGCTGCTGCCGCACATGGGCGATTTCGCCAGGCGACTGCGCGGACACTGGGCCCGCGAACGGCCCGAGGTGGCGCACGCGCACTTCTGGATGTCCGGCCTGGCCGGTGAGCTGGCCGCCCGCGACCTGAAGCTGCCGCTGGCCCAGACCTTCCACGCCCTCGGCGTGGTCAAGCGCCGCCACCAGGGCAGCGCCGACACCAGCCCGCCGGAACGCATCGGCATCGAACGCGTGGTCGGCCGTGCCGCCGACCGGGTCATCGCCACCTGCTCGGATGAGGTCTTCGAGCTGGTCCGCCTCGGCGTGCCCAGGGCCCGGATCTCGGTGGTGCCCTGCGGGGTCGACCTGGACGTGTTCGACCAGTTCGGCCCGGCCGCCCCGCGCAACCACCGCAAACGCCTGGTCTCGGTCGGCAGGCTGGTGCCGCGCAAGGGTTTTGACCTCATCATCAGCGCGCTGGCGGCCACCCCCGACGTCGAGCTGGTCATCGCCGGCGGTCCCGCCGAGGGCGACCTGGACCACGACGCGGAGGCCAGGCGGCTGCGCGCGCACGCGCAACGGCACGGCGTGGCCGACCGCGTGGTGCTGCTGGGGCAGGTGGCGCGCAAGGACATGCCGCCGCTGCTGCGCTCGGCCGACGCCGTGGTCTGCGCGCCCTGGTACGAGCCCTTCGGCATCGTGCCCCTGGAAGCGATGAGCTGCGCCCGGCCGGTGATCGCCACCGCGGTCGGCGGTCTCACCGACACCGTGGTCGACGGCGTCACCGGCGTGCTGGTGCCACCCCGCGATCCCGAGGCGCTGGCCAAGGCGATCCGCCAGGTCACCGGCGATCCCGCCTTCGCCCAGGCCCTCGGCGTGGCAGGCAACGACCGGGTCGCCGCCCGCTACGGCTGGGACCGGATCGCCGCCGACACCGAGCGCGCCTACCAGCGGATCGCCAGGGTCGGCGCGGCCGAGGGCGCGGCCGTGGGGGAGGGGCGATGAGCGGCGAGCTGATCGGCGGCCACCTCGACGGCCTGCACCAGACCCTGGAGAACCTGCGGCGGCACGAACCGCTGCTGCGCCGCTGGGGCCGGGTGCTGGCGCACCGGCTCAGCGGCGGGCACCGGCTGCTGGCCGCGGGCAACGGCGGCTCGGCGGCTGAGGCCCAGCACCTCACCGCCGAGCTGGTCGGCCGCTTCCGCGAGGACCGCAGGCCCTTCTCCGCGATCGCGCTGTGCGCGGAGTCCTCCTCGGTCACCGCCATCGGCAACGACTACGGCTATGACGAGGTCTTCGCCCGCCAGGTGCGCGCGCACGCCGGGCCACTGGACATCGTGGTGCTGCTGTCCACCAGCGGCCGCAGCCCCAACCTGCTGCGCGCCGCCGAAGCCGCCCGCGAGGCAGGCGCCACCAGCTGGGCCTGCACCGGCCCCGCGCCCAACCCGCTGGCCGAGATCGCCGATGAGACCCTGGCCCTGAACGGGCCCAGCCCCAACGTGCAGGAAGCCCAGCTGGTGCTGGTGCACCTGCTGTGCACCGCCTTCGAAGCCGAACTGTCCACAATGGACACACTTGCGGGCAGGAGGGTGTCATGAGCCTGGTCGTGGTCGGCGACTCGCTGCTGGACGTGGACCTCGACGGCAAGGCCGACCGGCTCTGCCCCGACGCCCCCGCACCCGTGCTCGACCTGGACGGCCGCCGCGACCGCCCTGGCGGCGCGGCACTGGCCGCCAGCCTGGCCGCCGCCGACGGCGAACCGGTCACCCTGGTCACCGCGCTGGCCCGCGACGCCGAGGCCGACCGGCTGCGCGCCGCACTGCGCGGAGTGTCCACAGTGGCCGGTGAACTGCCGGGAACCACCACGGTCAAAGCCAGACTGCGCGCCGACGGCCGCTCACTGGCCCGCCTGGACTACGGCCACAGCGCCCGGCCGGAGGTGACCGAGGAGATGCTGGACGCGGTCGCCGGGGCCACCGCCGTGCTGGTCTCCGACTACGGCCGAGGCCTGGCCGCCGATGAACGCCTGCGCGACCTGCTGACCAGCCGCGCCACCCGCGTCCCGGTGGTCTGGGACCCGCACCCGCGCGGCCCGGACCCGGTGCCCGGCGTCCGCCTGGCCACCCCCAACCGGGCCGAGGCCCTGGCCGCCACCGGCGCGCCCGATGAGTACACCGCGGCCGCGCTGCTGCGCCAACGCTGGCAGGCCGGTGCGGTGGTGGTCACCCTCGGCTCCGGTGGCGCGCTGCTGGAGCACGGCGGCACCCCGGTCGCCGTGCCCGCCCCCGAGATCACCGCACTGGACCCCTGTGGCGCGGGCGACCGCTTCGCCGTCACCGCCGCCTGCGCGCTCCGGCGCGGCGCCGCGGTGGACGAGGCGGTGGCCGCCGCGGTCGAGCAGGCCGCGGACTTCCTGGCCAGGGGCGGCGCCGCCGGGTTCGGCAACCCGCCGCCGGACCGCGAGTCCACTGTGGACGGACTGCTGCGCTCGGTACGGGCCAAGGGCGGCACCGTGGTGGCCACCGGCGGCTGCTTCGACCTGCTGCACGCCGGACACGTGCGCATGCTCGCCGCCGCCCGCCGCCTCGGCGACTGCCTGGTGGTGTGCCTGAACTCCGATGAGTCGGTGCGCCGCCTCAAGGGCTCCGGCCGCCCGGTCAACCCGGCCAGGGAACGCGCCGAGCTGCTGCGCGCACTCTCCAGTGTGGACGCCGTGGTGGTCTTCGAGGAGAACACCCCGGAGACCGCGCTGCGGCGGCTGCGCCCCGACATCTGGGTCAAGGGCGCCGACTACAACGCCGACACCCTGCCCGAGGCCGGGCTGCTGCGCGAGTGGGGCGGCCGCACCGTGGTCGTGCCCTACCACCCCGGCCGCTCCACCAGCAGGCTGGTAACCGCCCTGGACCGACTGAGCTGAGAAGGAGAAGGCAGTGAACGAGGTAGGCGTCATCCTGGTCACCGGCGGCGCGTCCGGACTCGGCGCGGCCGTGGTGCACGCCGTGCACGAGGCCGGGGGCACCGCGCTGGTGCTGGACAAGGACACCCCGGCCGCGGACATCCCGGCCAAGGACGCCCTGACCGTGGACCTGACCGACACCGCGGCCGCCGAGCACGCCGTGGCCCAGCTCGCCGAACGCGCGGGCGGACTCGACGGGGTGGTCACCGCCGCGGGCATCGACAGCTGCGGCCCGCTCGACCAGGTGTCCACAATGGACTGGGAAAGGGTGGTGCGGGTCAACCTGTTCGGCACCGCGGCCGTGGTGCGCGCGGCCCTGCCCTACCTCAAGGTGAGCCGGGGCCGGGTGGTCACCGTGGCCTCCACCCTCGGCCTGCGGGTCGCGGGCGATGCCACCGCCTACTGCGCCTCGAAGTTCGGTGTGGTCGGCTTCACCCGCGCACTGGCCATGGAGACCGCGGGCCAGGTCGGGGTGACCCTGCTGGTGCCCGGCGGCATGCGCACCCGGTTCTTCGACTCCCGCACCGAGCAGTACCGCCCGGCCGATGACAGCAAGCTCAACCCGCCGGAACGGGTCGCCGACACCGTGCTGTTCGCGCTGCGCCAGCCTGCGGGCTGCCAGCTGCGCGAACTGGTGGTGTGCCACGAGGAGGAACCGTCCTGGCCGTGACGGTTCCTCCTCCTTCGCGCAAGGCCCGGGTCAGTCGCCCCGGGCCTTGGCGGTTTTGCGGTTGTTGGCCTTCTTGATCGCCTCGACCAGCTGCGGCTTGGACATGCTGGAGCGGCCGGCGATGTCCAGCTTCTTCGCCACCGAGTACAGGTGTTCCTTGCTGGCGTTGGCATCCACGCCTTCGTGCGTGCCCACGCTCTTCGCACCGGCCTTGCGCTTGGCCTGCCGGTCCGAGGGGCCCTTCTGCTTCTTGGGCTCCCAGTGGTCGCCGACCTTCTCGAAGGAGTGCTTCAGCGCCGAGAACGCGGTGCGATGCGCCCGCTCTCCCTCGCCGTAGGTCTGCACCGCCGAGTCGTGCGCCTTGATCCAGGTCTCCTGGGCCTTCTTCGGCGATCGCGCCAGCGTGCTGGGCAGCTCCTGCCTGCCGGGCATGATCATCACCTCCGCCCTGGGGATTCCCCTCCCCGTGCAGGTGAAACAGCCGCTCGGCCGGGTAACCGGGGCGCATGACCCCGCCCCAGCTGAGCATCCACAGCCCCTTGGACGGCGCCCTCGTCGGCACCCTGCCCGCCGCCGATGCCCGGCAGGTCGCCGAGGCGGTCGCCGCGGCCCGCACCGCCCAGCACGCCTGGGCCCGCACCAGCCCGGCCGA
>NZ_JBSFUA010000042.1:0-79883 GCF_053591555.1 Crossiella sp. NPDC003009
CACCCCCGCGGCCCAGGTCGCCCCGGCCCCCGCCGAACGGCCGGCGGCGGCTCCTGCCACCGCCGCGCCCGCCGCCGGTTTTGCCGCCACCGCGTCCGCCGCTGGTCCGGCCATCGCCGCGCCTGCCGCTGGTCCGGCCGCCACCTCGGCCCCGGGTTCGCTCGCCGCGCGCAGCTCCCGTCCCGCGGCCAAGCCGCCGGTGCGCAAGCTGGCCAAGGACCTCGACATCGACCTGGCCACCGTGGTCGGCACCGGCCCGCAGGGCACCATCACCCGCCAGGACCTGTTGTCCGCCAACACAAACGGCGTCCCCGCCGCCGCGGCCGCACCCGCCCCTGTCGCGCCCGCCGCCACCCCGGCCGCCCAGCCCGCCTTCGACCCGGCCGCCCGCGAGGACCGCATCCCGGTGCGCGGGGTCCGCAAGCTCACCGCCGAGGCCATGGTGGCCAGCGCGTTCACCGCGCCGCACGTCACCGAGTTCATCACCGTCGACGTGACCCCGACCATGGAGCTGCTGGCCGAGCTGAAGACCAGCCCCGCCTTCGCCGGGGTCAAGCTCACCCCGCTGGCGCTGATCGCCAAGGCGCTGCTGCTCGCGCTGCGCCGCAACCCCTCGCTCAACTCGCGCTGGGACGAGGCGAACCAGGAGATCGTGCTCCCCCGCTACGTCAACCTGGGCATCGCCGCGGCCACCCCGCGCGGCCTGATGGTGCCCAACATCAAGGACGCCGACCGGCTCAGCCTGATCGAGCTGGCCAAGGCCCTCGGCGAGCTCACCCTGACCGCCAAGGACGGCAAGACCCCGCCTGCCGACCTGACCGGCGGCACCATCACCATCACCAACGTCGGGGTGTTCGGAGTGGACACCGGCACGCCGATCATCAACCCCGGCGAGGCCGCGATCCTGTGCCTCGGCGCGATCCGCAAGCAGCCGTGGGTGCACCGCGACGAGCTGGCGATCCGGCAGGTCACCACGCTGTCGCTGTCCTTCGACCACCGGCTGGTCGACGGCGAGCAGGGCTCGCGGTTCCTGGCCGACCTGGCCGCGATCCTGTCCGACACCCGCAACTTCGTCGCCTTCGGCTGAGTCGCGCGGGGACGGCGGAACGAACCGCTCCGCCGTCCCCGATCGTGCGATACTGGCACTGCTCCAACCGGGTGTCATAAGGGAAGGACGAGCGGAATGCCGTTCGTAGGCGTGTTCGGGCTGCTGCTGCTGGCCCTGTGGATCTTCTGCATCATCGACGTGATCCGCACGCCCGAGGGCGAGACCAACCACCTCCCGAAGATGCTGTGGCTGCTGATCGTGATCATCATCCCCACCGTCGGCTCGATCGTGTGGCTGGTGCTGGGCCGCCCGCAGGGCCTGCTCAGCAACGACGGCGGCGCCAGGGGCGCGAGCCCGAGGGCGGGCGGCCGATCCTCCGAGTACGACCGGCCGCGACGGCGCGTCGCGCAGAACCCGGATGACGACGAGGCGTTCCTGCGCAGCCTGCGCGAGCGGGTCGAGGAACAGCGCCGCGCGGCGCAGCAGAAGGACAAGAAGGAAGACGACCAGTAGTCGTGCTGCTGGACCCGGCCGACCGAGCCCGGGACCTGGACTGCGGCCGGTTCACCCTGCGCCGCCTCGACCCGGACGCCGACCTTGACCTGCTGCACGCCTGGATGAACGACCCCGAGGTGGCCCGGTTCTGGGAGCTGGCCAAGCCCCGCCCGAAGATCGCCGCCTACCTGCGCGCCCAGTCCGGCAACGGCTGGTGCGCGCCCAGCCTCGGCCTGCTGGACGAGGTCCCGATGAGCTACTGGGAGCTCTACGACCCGCACCGCGAGGGCCTGGCCGAGCACTACCCCGCCCAGCCCGGCGACGTCGGCCTGCACCTGCTCATCGGCCCCGGCTCGGCCCGCGGCCGCGGCCTTGGCGCGCCGCTGCTGCGCACGGTCACCGACTGGCAGTTCGCCCAGGACCGGCGGGTCCGCCGGATCGTGGCCGAGCCGGACGTGCGCAACCTGGCCTCCATCCGGGTGTTCGAGCGCGCCGGTTTCACCAGGCGCGGCGAGCTGGACCTGCCCGGCAAACGCGCCGCTCTCATGATCCGCGCCACCTGCTGAAGGCGATCCGGCCCGTCTAAGCTCAATCCGGGTGATCACGACGGAGGAGACGCGGATGGCGGAGCCGGAGCGCGGTGCCGATGCGGCCGCGGTGCAGAACCTGGTGCGCTGCTGGTTGCGGGAGTTCCCGGTGGACATCGAGGGCGAGGAGCTGACGCTGGCGCTGCCCAGCCTCGGGGTCAGCGTGCTGGTCCCGCTGGAGTACACCTCCGCGGTCGGCTGGCACCGTTTCGGCCCGGTCCGCCTGCACACCGGCGCCCGGCTGGACGCCACCACACTGGCCGCGCTGCTCTCCTTCGAGGCGGCCGCCCGCCGCCCGGACACCGCGGTGGACAACGCCGGGTTCGTCGGCCGAGTGGCCGACTCGCGCAGCCGGGTCGCCCGCCACCTCGCGGTGCGCGCCGGGATCGCCGAGGACGCCGAGCCGAACCCGTTCCTGCGCGCCGAACAGGCCGCCGTGCTCGGGCACCCGCTGCACCCCACGCCGAAGAGCCGGGAGGGCCTGAGTCCGGCGGAGACCGACGCCTACTCCCCCGAGCTCCGCGGCAGCTTCCCGCTGCACTACTTCGCCGCCGACCCCTCGGTGGTGGCCGAGGACTCCGCGCTGGGCCGCCCGGCGCACGAGCTGTTCGCCGAGCTCGCCGGCCCCGGGCTGCGGCTGCCGCCCGGCACCGTCGCGGTGCCCGCGCATCCCTGGCAGGCCAAGGAGATCCGCACCCGCCCCGGCATCCGCGCACTGCTCGAGGCGGGCCTGCTGCACGACCTGGGCCCGCTCGGCCCGCACTGGACGCCGACCTCCTCGGTGCGCACCCTGTTCCGCCACGACTCCCCGGTGATGCTCAAGTTCTCCCTCGGCATCCGGATCACCAACTCCAAGCGGGAGAACCTGCGCCCGGAACTGGCCCGCGGCCTGCAGGTGCACCGCCTGCTGGCGGCCGGCCTGGCCGAGGTGATCGCGGCCGCGCACCCCGGCTTCGGCATCGTCCGCGACCCCGCCTGGCAGGCCGTCAACGCCCCCGGCGAACCCGCCGAGAGCGGCCTGGAGGTGGTGGTCCGGGACAGCCCGTTCCGCGACACCGACCGGGTGGGCGTGGTCGCCGGGCTGATCGCCGAACGCCCCGACCAGCCGACCGGCCGCTCCCAGCTGGCCACCCTGGTGCACGAGCTGGCCGAGCGCACCGGCCGCCCGGTCGAGGAGATCGCGGGCGAGTGGTTCGACCGGTACCTGGAAGCGCTGATCGTCCCGGTGCTCTGGCTCTACGCCAGCCACGGCCTCGGCCTGGAGGCCCACCAGCAGAACACCCTGCTGGTGCTGGACGAACACGGCTGGCCGGTCGGCGGCCGCTACCGGGACAACCAGGGCTACTACTACTCCCAGACCCGCAGCCAGCGGCTGTACCGGTGGTTGCCGGACGTGGGCAAGGACCTCGGCACCTACTGCCCTGACGAGCTGATCGACGAACGCCTCGGCTACTACGTCGGCATCAACAACGTGCTCGGCATGATCGGCGCCCTCGGCTCGGCAGGCCTGGCCGACGAACGCGACCTGCTGGCCACCGCCCGCCGCACCCTGGCCCGCCTCTACGCCGAACACGGCGAGGACCTCCGGCTGGCCGCCCTGCTGCTGGACTCCCCGACCTTGCCCTGCAAGGGAAACCTGCTCACGCAGGCGCACGGCATGGACGAGCTGGTCGGCCCGCTGGAGCTGCAGTCGGTGTACGTGCCGGTGCCCAACCCGCTCGCGGTGCCGGGAGCCGTGGCGTGACCGCCTGGCGGGCGGCGGGAAAGGCGTTGGTGGCCAAGGCGATCGCCGAGTTCTGCTACGAGGAGCTGCTCACCCCGGTACCCGAGGCCGACCACTACCGCCTCGACTTCCCCGCGGCCACCTACACTTTCGCCGCCACCCGCGGCGCCTTCGGCGCATGGCGGGTCGAGGAGGACTCGGTGCGCCGCGCGCCGCGCAACGGCCCGCACCAGTCCGACCTCGGCCCCAGCTCGCCCGGCGGAAGCCTTGGCACGCCCGCCGAGGACCCGCTGCTCTTCCTCACCGACGCCCGCGCCGCCCTCGGCCTGGACGGCCCGACCACCGCCGAGGCGCTGCGCGACCTCACCGCCACCTGGACCGCCGACACCCAGCTGCTGGCCACCCTGCCCACCGCCGCGGGCCTGGCCGACCTGCCCTACGCCGAGCTGGAGTCCTGGCAGTCCGGCCACCCCTGCATCGTGCTCAACAAGGGCCGCCTCGGCTTCTCCGCCGCCGACGCCCGCCGCTACGCGCCCGAGCACCGCCAGACCTTCCGCCTGCCCTGGCTCGCCGTGCACCGGGACTTGGCCGCCTTCGCCGCGGTGCCCGGCCTGACCGCGGACACCCTGCTCGCCGAGGAACTGGCCCCGGAGACCCGCGCCGAGTTCGCCGCCCGCTTGGACCACGCCCGCCAGGAACAGGCCGAGCCCGCCGACGCGGCGGACTACGTGTGGCTCCCGGTGCACCCGTTCCACCTGGAGAACGCGGTGCGCCCGCTGTTCGCCCAGCAGCTCGCCGAGGGCAGTGTGGTCGAACTGGGCGAGGCCCCTGACCGCTACCGCGCGCTGGCCTCGGTCCGCACCCTGGTCAACGTCGACCACCCGGACAAGCACAACGTCAAGCTGGCGCTGCTGATCCGCAACACCCTGGTCTGGCGCGGCCTGCCCGCGGAGTCCGCCGCCCAGGCTCCCGAGATCACCCGCTGGCTGCACCGGCTGCCGCACCGCGACCCGTACCTGGCCGGCCGGATGGACCTGCTCGGCGAGGTCGCCTCGGTCGCCGTGCGCCACCCCGGTTTCGCCGCCGTGCCGGACGCCCCGTACCGCTACCACGAGCTGCTCGGCGCGATCTGGCGCGAACCCGCGACCGGCTACCTGACCGAGGGCGAACGCGCCCGCTCCCTGGCCACCCTGCTGCTCACCGGCGCCGACGGCCGCGCCTTGGTCGCCGAGCTCGTCGAACGCTCCGGCGCCGACCCGAGGACCTGGCTGGCCGCGTTCCTGCGCGCGGTGCTGCCCGGCCTGCTGCACGCCTTGCACGGCAACGGGATCGCCTTCTGCCCGCACGGCGAGAACACCCTGGTGGTCTACGGCCCGGACGAGCTGCCGCGGCGGATCATGCTGAAGGACTTCGCCGAGGACGTGAAGCTGCGCACCGAGGACCTGCCCGGCTACGCCGACCTCGCCCAAGCGGCCAAGGCGGTGCTGCTCCGGTGGCGGCCGGACCAGCTGGCGCACTCCATCCTGTCCGCCATGTTCACCGGCCACTTCCGTTTCCTCACCCCGATCCTGGACCGCCACCTCGGGGTCGGCGAGGACGAGTTCTGGGCGATGGTGCGGGCCGAGCTGCTCGCCTACCGCGCCCGGTTCCCGGAACTGGCCACCCAGCACGAGGAGTACGGCTTCACCGCACCGGAGTTCGACCGGGTCAGCCTCAACCGCGAGCAGCTGACCGGCGGCGGATTCCACGACCGCGCGGAGAAGGACGAGAACTTCGACGTCGTCCACCGCACCGTGCGCAACCCGCTCGCCGAGGTCACCGCGCCGTCGGCGTGACCAGGTCCGACCCGGACACGTACGCCATCGCCTCGACGAACTCCGGCAGCTGCATCCGCCGGTACACCTCGTCCTCCGGCAGGTCCTCGACCCGGGTGTGCAGCCACCACAGGTTGCCGAACGGGTCCCGGACCCGGCCCACCTTGTCGCCGAAGAACAGGTAGGTCATCTCGGTGACCGACTCCGCGCCCGCGGCCACCGCCTTGGCATGCACGGCATCGGCGTCCTCGAGGTAGAGCCGCAGGTGCGCCGGGGTCGCGGGCCAGTGCGGCCGGGAGTCGAAGAGCATCACCACGGAGTCGCCGATGCGCACCTCGGCGTGCCCGATCGCGCCGGTCTCCTCATCCTGCACCCGGCCCAGCTCGACCGCGCCGAACACCTCGGCCAGCCAGTCGATCAGCTCCGCGGTGTGCGGGCCGATGATCCACGGCGTCACGGTGTGGTAGCCCTCGGGCTGAAAGCTCTTGGCGGGGAACGGAACCGTCATCGTCATCTCCCTGGTCACCGGCGCTGGTCCGCGCCGCTGAGAACCAAGTTAAGGACCAAGTAGGAACGAATCGGTCCTAGATCGAGCCGGGTCTAGGATTTTCTTCCGTGGACCTGCCGCTTTCCGCCGGAGGCCGACCCGCGCTCGCCGCGACGGCCGTCCCGCCACACATCCGGGCCGACCTGCTCGCCCGCGCCGGTGATCCACTGGCGCCGGTCAGCGGCTACGTCTACGACCCCGCGGTGGCCGCCGAGCGGGTCCGCGCGCTGCGGGCCGCGCTGCCCGGCTGGGCCAAGATCTGTTACGCGGTCAAGGCCAACACCTACCGGCCGCTGCTGGCGGCGATGGCCCCGCACCTGGACGGCTTCGAGGTGTCCTCGGCCGCCGAAGCCGACCTGGCGCGGGAGGTGTCCCCGACGGCGCTGCTCGTCTCCTCCGGCCCCGGGAAGACCGTGCCGACGTTGAACAGACTGCTGCACAACAACATCGGCGTGGTCAACGTGGAGAGCCGGTTGGAGCTGGCCCGGCTGAACCAGGCAGCCGGACTGGCCGGGCGACGGGTCGCGGTGACCATCCGGGTCAACCCGAAGCAGGTCGAGGTGGCCGGTTCGCTGACCATGGGCGGCGCCGCCACGGTCTTCGGCCTCCCGGAGGATGAGGTCCCCGCGGCCCTGGCCGCCGCTGCCGCGCTGCCGAACCTGGACGTCGTGGGTTTCCACGTCCATGCCGTCTGTCAGAACATGGACGCGGCGGCCCACGCCGCCTATGTCCGGTGGTGCCTGGAGTGGAGCGCGGCGACGGCGGCCGAGCACGGTGTTGAGCTGCGCGCCGTCGGGGTGGGTGGCGGGATCGGGGTGCCCTTCGAGGGCGGTCCCGAGTTCGACACTATGGAGTTGTGTGAGCTGCTGGGTGCGATGGCGCCTCCTTCCGGGGTGGACGTGATCTTTGAGCCGGGCCGGTGGTGTGTCACCGACGCCGGGTGGTACGCGGCCGAGGTGGTCGACGTCAAACACGCCTACGGCACCTGGTTCGCCGTGCTGCGCGGTGGCATCAACCACTTCCAGCTGCCCACCTCCTGGGACATCCGGCATCCGTTCGCGGTGCTCCCGGTGGACACCTGGCCGGTGGACTGGCCGCGGCCGGAAGCGGTGGACGTGCCGGTGACCGTGGTGGGTGAGCTGTGCACGCCGGAGGACACGCTGGCACGGGACTTCCAGGTGTCGCGGGTGCGCGCGGGTGATCTGGTGGTGTTCCCGATGGCCGGTTCGTACGGCTACGAGTTCGCGATGCCGCACTTCCTCGGCCACCCGCCCGCCGAGCGGCGGGTGGTGCGCGGTCAGGCCAGCTGAGCCGGATCCAGGCCCAGCAGGTCGGACACGGCGCGTTCGCCTGCCGGGGTCAGGCGGACCGCGCGGCCGGTGCCGACTGTCTTGAGCCAGCCGCGGTCGCGGAACCGTTGGCACACTTGGGCTCCGGCCGCACCGGCTAGGTGGGTGCGGCGTTCGGTCCAGTCCAGGCAGGCCCGGACGAGCGGCCGTCCGGTCGGCGCGGACAGGTCGGCGCCCAGCTGCTCGGTGAGCCAGGTCCGGCCTTCGACGGTGAGGCCGAGGCCGTCGGCCGTGCTGAGCAGGCCTGCGGTGGTCATGGCGTCGGTAATCGCCACGCCGAGCCGACCGGCCAGGTGGTCGTAGCAGGTGCGGCCGCGGGCCAGGGCGGCCGCAACGGTGCTGGCGCGCAGGCTGGAGGGGCGCTGCGGGGCAGGGGTGAGGTGGGCAACGAGACCTTCCAGGAGTTCGGCGGTACGGGCGTCGGCGAGCTGCACGTACCGGTGCCTGCCCTGCCGGCGTTCGGTCAGCAGGCCGCCGGACAGGAGACGGTTGAGGTGTTCGGTGGCGGTGGAGGGGGCGACCTTGGCGTGCGCGGCCAGTTCCCCGGCGGTCCAGGCCCGGCCGTCCAGCAGGGCGAGGCAGATCGCGGCCCTGGTGGGGTCGGCGAGCAGGGCGGCGAAGGCGGCCAGCTCGGTCGAGGTCATGACCTCATTGTGCGGCCGGATGTTTCGGCCGCGACCGAAACGAACCGCGCCTAGTTTTCGTGTCATGCCTCCGATCGACGGCGAGTCCACTGTGGTCACGGAGCCCGCTGTGGTGCGGGCTGTGCTGATGGACCCACGCTATTTTGTGCCAACTTGGCACCGCCACCCTCGACCAGGTGAACCCGCTGTCGAGGCGAATATGGCCTGGTTACGGGCTTCCGTGGCCCGGTTCAGCGACGGTTCGGCGCATGGACGGCGGCGTTCCCTAGCATGTGCCGAGCTGGCACACGTACACACGATGGGGTTGTTCCGCTTGGCAGCGGCGAATCCGGCCGCTGAACCGGTGCTGGTGCTGGCTGAGGCCATGGGGCTGACCGGGGTGCGGGCCGCCGCCGTCGCGGCCGTGGCCAGGGCTTATCACCCGCACACGGCGGCCGGGGCGACCCCGGAGACCGATCGCGCGGTGGCGGAGCTGGTCGAGTGCTGCGGCGGGACCGCCGATGAGCGCACCGCGGCCCGGATCTGCCTGCTGGTGCAGGCTTCCGCGGCGACCGCCGCCCTGCGCGCGGCGGTCCAGGCGCACGGCTCGGTCGAGGCCGCGCTCCGGCTGGCTCCACCGGTCCCGCACACCAGGCGGATCGGCCAGGACGGCGCGGAGCTGCTGCTCGAGCTCGGCGGCGACCTGGCCTTCGGCGCGGGCCCGCACGCCTGTCCCGGCCGCGCCCACGCGCTCGCCCTGGTGGCGGGCCAACTCGGAGAGGACTGCCCATGACCACCGCCTTCCACGCCCTGCACGCGGGCCCGGAACCCTTGCTCCTGCCCAACGCCTGGGACTTCGGCTCCGCCGCGATGCTGGCCGGGGCCGGTTTCGCCGCGGTCGGCACCACCAGCCTCGGCGTCGCGGTCGCCGCCGGGCTGCCGGACGCCCAGGGCGCCGCCCGCGCGGAAACCCTTGCCCTGGCCCGGTTGCTGACCCGGCTGCCCTGCCCGGTGACGGTGGACATCGAGGCCGGGTTCAGCGCGGACCCGGCCGAGGTCGGCGCGCTGGCCGCGGAACTGGCCGGGCTGGGGATAGCGGGCATCAACCTCGAGGACGGGCGCTATGCTGGCCTGGCTGATCCCGGACAGCAGGCCGAGTTGATCAGCGCGGTGCGGGTGGCGGCACCAGGTCTGTTCCTCAACGCGCGCACCGACACCTACTGGCTCGGCACGGGCGACCTCGCGGAGACGCTGCGGCGGGTGCGCCGCTACGTCGAGGCGGGTGCGGACGGGGTGTTCGTGCCCGGACTCACCGAGACCGCGGACATCCAGCGGCTGGTCGGCGAGACCGGGGCACCGGTGAACCTGTTGTTCGTGCCAGGGCGACACAGCCTGGCTGAGTTGGGCGAGCTCGGGGTGCGCCGGGTGAGCACCGGGTCCCTGCTGTTCCGCGCGGCGCTGCGGACGGTGGTGGACACGGCGGCCGCGGTGCGCGACGGCGGCCCGATCCCGGCGGTGCCCGGCTATGCCGAGGTCGACCGGCTCACGGCAGGGTGAGCCCGATGAGCTCCTTGGCCGCGACCGCGGTCAGCTCCCGGGTCGCCCGCTCGGCCGTAGCCGCGTCCTCGCCGGTGCTGATCATGCTGACCATGGTCGTTCCCGGACCGTTGCGGGCCAGGTAGGCGTAGCAGAACAGGTGTTTCTCGCGGTCGGAACGCCGGTTGACCGCGCAGTAGCCGAACGCGGCGTCCACCCCGGGCGGGGTGGCCAGTTCCGAGTCGTGGACGAACTGGAAGTCGCCCCGGTTCCGCTCCTGCCAGGCGCCGCAGGTCCCGGTGGCGTGCTCGCGCGCCTCGGCGATCAGCCGCTCCGCCAGTCGTCCCTGGTAGAGGTGGGTGGAGTTGACCGTCCAGCTGTTCGGCATCCGCGGATCGTTCTCGGTCACCCAGCTGCGCTGGTAGCTGACCGTGGGGCGGGTGCTGAGGTCGCGCCCGCACCCGGTCAGCGGACCGGTGTCGATGTGCTGTTCGTGGAACCGGCGCAGGCCGCCGAGGTCGTCCACGCTGTCCATGGGCGCCACCGCCTGGAAGGTCAGGTGGCGGAACTGGCTTTGCTGGTCAGGGGAAAGACTGGTGGTGACGGTGGTGGCAGCCGGTGTTGCCGGGGTGGCACAGGCAGCCAGTAGCACGGGGAACAGGATCAGGAATGGCAGCAACAGCGGATAGGCACGCACGGGTCCTCCAGGTGTCAGGGCAGGGTCGCTGAGGTCAGCCGCTCGGCGAGCTTTCGCGCGAGTTCGGTCGCCGTCCGGTCCAGATCCGGGAAGCGGGTCAACATGACCGAGCTCACCATGCCGCTGCGCGGACCATTGCGGGCGAACAAGATCCGGCATATCGGCTGGAACCCGGTCACGGACCACTCGAAGCAATAGCCGTAGGACTTGCTCACCCCGGCCGGCACCGG
Source organism: Crossiella sp. NPDC003009 (assembly GCF_053591555.1). NCBI lineage: Bacteria > Bacillati > Actinomycetota > Actinomycetes > Pseudonocardiales > Pseudonocardiaceae > Crossiella > Crossiella sp. NPDC003009. The sequence continues at coordinate 10,650 of NZ_JBSFUA010000042.1, forward strand.
CACGGTGAGCTCGCGCAGCAGCCGCGGTACGCCCCGTGTTGGATCCTCTTGCTCCGGACAGACCTCCCGCGTCCGCTGCTTGATCTGCTCCAGCGCCTGGTCAGCCACCGGTTCGGCGAAGGCGAAGGCCTCGCTGCCCACCCAGCCGGTCTTCAGGCTCCACTCCCGGCCATGTCCGTCCAGCGGCGTCTGATCCAGCCGGAACCGGCAAGCGGGCATGGCGAGGTCGGCCACGGGGCGCTCGACGATCATCTGCTGGCCGAGCAGTTCGGCCCTCGGCAGGGCGTCGGGGGCCAGCACGGACTCCACCGCCTGCCCTCGCAGCAGGCGCAGCTCGGCCACAGTGAGCGGTCCGCTCGCTGGCGGCGCAGCGCTGGCACACCCGGTGAGCAGCGCGAATCCGAACAGCAACGCCGACATCCGGTGCCATCGACTCATTGTTCCTCCCCAGTTTGAGCGTTCGCTCAATATGAAAGCAGTTCTTAAGCGATTGCTCAAGTCTCAGCGAGCGTGATCGGCTGGCCGGACCGCGAGCAGAGGAGCTGGGGATGGTTGAAGTCGGGCCGCTTGGCGAGCAGGAGCGCGACGCCTGGCAGGAGTTGTTCCGCGGCTACACCGAGTTCTACCAGCGGGTGATGCCGCAGGAGGGCTACGACCGGGCCTGGCGGGAGTTCCGCGAGGGCGCCAGGATGCACGCGCTCGGCGCGCGGATCGACGGCCGGCTGGTGGGCATCACGCACTTCCTGGTGCACCCGAGCACCTCGTCAGCGGATGTCTGCTACCTCCAGGACCTGTTCACCTCCCCCGAGGCGCGTGGCCGCGGGGTGGCGCGGGCGCTGATCGAGGCGGTGGTGGACTGGGCGCGGGAACGGGAGTGCGCGCGGGTCTACTGGCACACCCAGGAGACGAACGCGACCGCGCGGCGGCTCTACGATCAGGTGGCGCTCAACAAGGGGTTCATCCAGTACCAGGTGCCGCTGGACTAACCGCTCAGAGGCGCTCGAAGCCGCGGCGCAGCTCCCAGTCGGTGACCGCGGCGGTGAAGGCCTCCAGCTCGGCCTGGGCGGCCCTGGCGTAGTGGCCGACCACCTCGGCGCCGAAGGCGGCCTCGGCGACCGGGCTGGTCCGCCACAGGTTCAGCGCGGTGGCCAGGTCCGGTGGCAGGGTACGGCGGTCGGCGCTGAAGGCGTTGCCCTGGAAGGGTTCTTCGAGCTCGAGGCGCTGTTCGATGCCGTGCAGGCCCGCGGCGATGACCGCGGCGACCGCGAGGTAGGGGTTGGCGTCGCCGCCGGGGACGCGGTGTTCCAGGCGCAGCGACTCACCCTGGCCGACCACCCGGATCGGGCAGGTGCGGTTGTCCCGGCCCCAGCCGAGCACGGTGGGCGCGAACGCGCCGGGGGCGAACCGCTTGTAGGAGTTGACGTTCGGGGCCTGGAACAGGACCAGCTCCCTTGCGCAGGCCAGCGTTCCGGCGACGAAGTGCCGCATCAGCGCGGACATCCCCGCGCCCTCGGCGAACACCGGCCGGTTGTCCGTGTCGCGCAGGGACAGGTGCAGGTGGCAGGAGTTGCCCTCGCCGGTGTCGAACTTGGCCATGAAGGTCAGCGCCTGACCGTGCGCGGCCGCGATCTGCTTGGCGCCCGTCTTGTACAGTACGGTGTTGTCGCAGGTGGTGAGCGCGTCCCGGTGGCGGAACACGATCTCGTACTGGCCTGGGTGGCATTCGCCGCGCGCGGACTCCAGGCGCAGTCCGGCGCGCACCATGTCCCGCCGGATGCGGTTGACCAGTGGGTCCACATCGGACAGTCCGGCCACCGCGTAGTCCACGTTGTGCCGGGTGGCCGGGCGCAGGTCCTGGTAACCGCGGTCCCATGCGGTCTGGTAGTCCTCGCGGAAGACCAGGAACTCCAGCTCGGCGCCGACCTGTGCGGACAGGCCGAGGGCGGCGAGCCGGTCGAGCTGGGTGCGCAGGACCTGCCGGGGGGCCACGGTCACCGGGCCGCCGCCGGGCCAGCGCGCGTCGGCGAGCACCAGCGCGGTGCCCTCGTCCCAGGGCAGCAGGCGCAGCGTGGCCGGGTCGGGGATGAGCGTGAAGTCGCCGAATCCCGTTGCGGCGGCGTCGATCGCGTAGCCGGGGCCGGTGGTCATGTCCACATCGACGGCGAGCAGGTAGGCGCAGGCCGCGGTGACTCCCGCCGTGTCCAGGTAGTGCTCGGCGTCCACCCGGCTGCCGACCAGGCGGCCGGTGAGGTCGGGCAGGGCGACGATCACGTTGTCCACCAGGCCGTCGGCCACCGCGGCCCGCAATCGTTCCGGCGACAGCGGTACCGGCTGGCGGGCGGTCACGGGGCCCCGAAGGTGGTGAAGGCGGTGCGTTCGGGCAGGCGGTGCACGGTGCGGCCGGTGACCGCGTTGAGGATGGTGGCCGAGCGCCAGGCGCCCAGGGTCAGGTCCGGCGCGCCGACGCCGTGCGTGTGCAGCTCGCCGTTCTGCACGTACAGGCCGCCGGTGACCGCCGGGTCCAGCTCGATCCGGTAGTCGGCGCCGATGCGGTGGCGGCGGCTGTCGTCCCAGTGCACGAGGTGGCCAAGGGGGTCCAGGAACGGTGGTACGCTCGCGGAGTAGCCGGTGGCGAGGACTACTCGGTCGGTGTCCACTGTGTACGGCCGGTCCTGCTGGATCTCGTGGCAGCCCAGGCGATAGCGGCCATCGACCTGTTCGACCGTGCGGATCTCGGTGTGCGGGTTCAGCTGCGCGGGCACCGCGCCGCCGCCGATGGTGCGCTCGTAGAGCAGGTCGTGGATCTCGGCCAGGGTGTCGACGCTGACCGCCTTGTACAGCTGCCACTGCGCGGGCACGAGTCTGTCCTTTGTGGACGCTGACAGGCTGCGGAAGTAGCTGGTGTAGTCCGGGGTGAAGTGTTCCAGGCCGAGCTTGGAGTACTCCATCGGCGCGAACCGGCCCCTGGTCAGCCAGCGCACCCGGCTGCCGGTCTCCGGCTGGCGGCGCAGCAGGTCGAGGAACACCTCGGCGCCGGACTGGCCGGAGCCGACCACGGTGACGTCGGCGGCCGCGGTGAGCACGGGTAAGTTCGGCAGGTAGTCGGCCGCGTGGCAGATCTCCTTGCCCAACAAGGGCCGGAACGCCTCGGGCACCCGTGGCTGGGTGCCGACGCCGAGCACCACGTTGCGAGCCAGCAGCTCTCCCGCGCTGTGGGTGACCCGGAAGGCGCCGCGGCCCGCGTCCCAGGACACCGCGGTGACCTCGGCGCCGAAGCGGCAGGAGGGCAGCGAGCCGGCGACCCAGCGGCAGTAGTGGTCGTACTCGCGGCGCGGCACGTGGAAGCGTTCGGCGAAGAAGAACGGGAACATCCGGTCGTGCTCGCGCAGGTAGTTCAGGAAGGACCAGCGGCTGGTCGGGTCGACCATGGTGACCAGGTCGGCCAGGAACGGCACCTGGAGCTGGGCGCCGTCGATGAGCAGCCCCGGGTGCCAGCTGAACTCGGCGCGCCGGTCCAGGAACACCGCGTCCAGGCCGGGCACCGCGTCGGCCAGCGCGGCCAGGCCCAGGTTGAACGGGCCCAGGCCGATCCCGGCCAGGTCGTGCACGTGCGCGCTCATCCGGTCTCCTCGGCTTCGCCCGCGGCGACCACGAGCGCCAGCAGGGCGTCCACGTCGGCGGTGCTGGCGTGCGGGTTGAGCAGGGTGAGCTTGAGCCGGATCCGGCCGTCGACCTCGGTGCGGCCGATGACCGCGCTGCCCTCGGTGAGCAGGCGGCGGCGCAGCGCGGCGTTCACCCGGTCGTCTTCCCCTTGCCGGGCACGGAAGTGGAAGACCACGGTGGACAGCGTGGGCTGGGCGGCGAGCACCAGGCGCGGGTGCGCGGAGATCACCCCGGCGGCGTGCCGGGCGAGGTTGTGGCAGGCGTCGACCAGCGCGCCGAGCCCGGCGCGGCCGAGCGCGCGGAAGGTGACCGCGAGCTTGAGCGCGTCCAAGCGGCGGGTGGTGCGTAGCGAGTAGCCGAGCAGGCTGCGGAAGCCGAGCTCCTCGTCGTCGGCCGGGTTGAGGTAGGCGACCCGGCGGGTGAGCGGGTCGAAGGAGTCCGCGCGCCGGGTCAGGAACCCGCCTGCGGCAACGGGTTGCCAGCCGAACTTGTGCAGGTCCACCGCGACCGAGTCGGCCAAGGCGAGGCCGTGCAGCAGCGGGGCGAGCCGGTCGGAGAACAGCGCGCCGCCGCCGTAGGCCGCGTCGACGTGGAACCAGGCGTCGTGCGCGGTGGCGATCGCGGCCAGTTCCGGCAGCGGGTCGATCACGCCGAAGTCGGTGGTGCCCGCGGTGCCGACCACCGCGATCGGGCGCCGCCCGTCGGCGCGGTCGGCCATGATGGTGGCCAGCAGCGCGGCCGGGTCGAGGCGCTGGTCCGGGGTAACCGGCACCGGCACCACGGCGTCCTCGCCGAGGCCGAGGATGCCCGCGTTGCGCTGCACGGAGAAGTGCGCGGCGGCGCTGCAGTACACCCGGGGCCGCTCGGCCGGTGTGTGCTCGCGGGCGAGCAGCAGGCCCATCAGGTTCGACTCGGTGCCGCCGGAGGTCAGCACTCCCCCGGCCTGGTCCGGCTGGTAGCCGACGAGCTCGGCGAGCGCGCGGACCACCCAGGGTTCCAGCTCGGTGGCGGCGGGGGCCTGGTCCCAGGAGTCCAGGGACTGGTTCATCGCCCCGGCCGCGATCTCGGCGGCCACCGCGATGGCCAGTGGCGGGCAGTGCAGGTGCCCCGCGCAGCGCGGGTCGGCCGGGTCGGCGGAACCCGCGGCGATGAGCCTGGTCAGCTCGGCGAGCGCGGGTTCGGCGCCGATGCCCTTGGCGGGTAAGGGGTTGTGGTCGACGGCGGCCGCGGCCGCGGCGGCGATGTGCGCGGGCGGTCCGGCCGGCGTGGGGCCGCCGCGTTCGGCGGTGCCCTTGGCCAGGGACTCCAGCACGATGTCGACGAGCGGGGCGAGCGCGGCGGCGCCGGCCACGCCACCGGCGAGGGCGGCGGGGTCCGGGGAGCGGAACCGGTCGCGGCCGGGAGCGGGTGGGCCAGCGGGGCCAGGCGAACCGTGGCCCGGCGCGGCGGAGCCAGCAGGGCTGGGCGCTGCGGCGGAGGTGGGGGCTGCGGCAGGACCGGGCGTTGCGGCAGGACCGGGCGTTGCGGCGGGGCTGGAGGTGCCGCTGGAGCCGGGCGCGGCGGGGCCGGTCGAGCGCTCGGGTGTTCTTGGCACGCCGTCGGTTCGGGCGCTCCACTTGGCGGTCATCGGCTCGCTCCGCGGTCCACCGCGGTCACGGCTTCGCCCAGGCGGTTGAGCACGCTGGTGGCCTCCTGGTCGGTGATGGTCAGTGGGGGCAGCAGCCGGACTACCGAGTCGCCTCGGCCGCCCAGCTCCAGGATCAGGCCGCGGTGCAGGCATTCCGCGCGGATGGCGGCGGCCAGTTCCGGGGCGGCTGGGCGGGCGCCGAGTGCGTCCGGGGTGGCGTCCGGGTTGACGATTTCCAGGCCCAGCATGAGGCCGCGGCCGCGGACCTCGCCGATGCAGGACGAGTTTCCTTGCAGGACGCGGAGTTCGGCCAGCATGCGGGCGCCCAGGTCGGCGGCGCGGGCGGGCAGGTCCTGTTCGGCGACGAAGCGCAGGGTGGCCGCGCCGGCGGCCATGGCGAGCTGGTTGCCGCGGAAGGTGCCGGTGTGCGCACCAGGCAGCCAACTGTCCAAAGTGGACTTGTAGGCGATCACCGCGAGGGGCAGGCTGCCGCCGATGGCCTTGGACAGCACCATGACGTCCGGGGTGATCCCGCTGTGCTGCACCGCCCAGAACTCGCCGGTGCGGCCGACGCCGGTCTGCACCTCGTCCACGATGAGCGGGATCCCGTGCTCTTCGGTGATCCGGCGCATGTCGCCCAGCCAGCTGTCGGGGCTGGGGATGACTCCGCCCTCGCCTTGCACCGCTTCCAGTATCATGGCGGCGGGTGGCAGGACCCCGGAGTGGCTGTCGGTGAGCAGCGACTCGACCAGGCGCGCGCCGATGTGGTGCGCCTGCGGGCCGCCGAGGCCGAACGGGCAGCGGTAGTCGTAGGGATAGGGCAGCCGGGTCACGTTGAACCCGTTGTCCGCCAACGGCTCGCGCACCGCGAGGTTGCCGCTGGTGGCGAGCGCGCCCGCGGTCATGCCGTGGTAGGCGCCGGTGAAGGCGAGCACGTTCTGCCTGCCGGTGGCGGTGCGGGCGAGCTTGAGCGCGGCCTCCACCGCGTCGGTGCCCGCCGGGCCGCAGAAGTGGATCCGGCAGTCCGCGGCCAGTTCCGGTGGCAGGGTGTCCAGCAGCGCGGTGGTGAAGTCGTCCTTCTCCGGGGTGCTGATGTCCAGCGCGTGCAGTGGCGCGCCAGAGTCGAGCACCCGGCGGATCGCGGCCAGCACCACCGGGTGGTTGTGGCCCAGCGCCAGGGTGCCGGCGCCGGCCAGGCAGTCCAGGTACTCGCGGCCGTCGGCTCCGGTGACGCGCAGGCCGTCGGCGTGCACCGGGACCACCGGGAAGCTGCGGGCGTAGGTGCGCGCGGCGGACTCGCGATCCCGTTGCCTGCCCAGCACCGCCGCGAGGTCGACCTCCGCGTGCGCGGCGTCGGTCCAGGCTGTCATCAGGCATCCCCCAGGGTCGAGTGGTTCCACGAAGGTCGTTCGGCGCCGGTGGCAACGCAACTGCAGTGGTGGGGGAGGTGCCGCCGGTCGGTGTGCAGGGCCTTCGTCCGCATCAGCCAAATCCTAATCTCGGCGTGCGTGCCTTGCGCCCGGCCGCGAGGATTTGCGATGATCGGCACATGATCAACGGAAGGGGCCTCGCCCACCGCGCATGGTGAGCGGCCACCACGGCGACCGTGAGCGCAGCTCTGGAGCCGACCAGCTGTCCGTCCTGCTGACACTGCCGCACACCGAACGCACGACCGCGATCGCGGCGTTCGCGCGGGCATTGAGCGCGCCCGGATATCGGGCGATCCGGGCCGAACTGGACATCGGCGACCAGCATCAACGTGAGTTGGGCCTGTTCCTGGCGGTGGCGCGCCGGGACCTGGAGACCCTGGTCAACGCGCTGCTGGAGCCGGAACTGCGGCCCAGGGCGCTGGCCGCCACGGTGCGGTTGCCGGTGCCGGACGACGTGCTGCACGAGGTGCTGCGCACCGCGCCGCGCCGGGACCGGCTGCTGCTGTACCGGACGCTGCGGCAGTCCCGGCGGCGCGGGCTGGCCGATGAGTTCCTGCCGGTGGTCGCGCAGCGGTTCGACCTGATCGAGGCACGCGCCCTGCTGACCGCCTGTTCGCCCAGCGTGATCGAGGTATGGCTGCCAAAGCTCGGCGCCACGCCCGCACTGCTGCGCGGCCTGGCGCGGGTGGCGCCGGAGGCGGTGCTGGCGCACCTGACCGCGGACCTGCCGGGCCTGGCCGAGTCGAACCGGTGGAACTGGCAGCGGCGGCACGCCGGTCTGCTCACCCTGCTGTTCCGGCGGATACCGGAGGCGGTGGCGCGGGCGCTGGTCAGCGCCGAGCACGCCGTGCCGATCGCGGAGGCGGACCAGACCCCTCGGCTGGCCGCGGCGATCGTGCGGGCGGCCGGGGATGACCTGCCCTCGGTGTTCGGCCGGATCGGCGCGGGCGGTCTGGGCCGGTTGTTGCTGCGCGCGCTGCCCGAGAGCGAGCGGCTGGCGCTGTTGGCACAGGTGTACCCGGGGCAGGTGGCGGCCAGGGCCGAGCCCGGCCTGCTGGCCGAGCTGGCCGAGGCGGACCGGGTGCCGCTGGCCAGGGCCGCGCTCGCGCTGGAGCGGGAGTCCAAGTTGGAGTTCGAGGCGCTGCTGCCATCGGCGGAGGCCAGTGCCGCGCTGGCCGGGGCGACCGGCAGCCACCGGGTGCTGACCAGGGCGCAGGGCTGGCGGGTGGCGCTGGCCAGGGCGGCCGGCGGCGGTGATCCGGCGGCGTTCGCCTCGGTGGCGCGGGAGGCGGTCCGGGCGCTGCACGACCAGGACCGGGTGCGCACCCAGGCCCTGGCGCAGCTCAGGGTGGCGCCGTCCCGGTTGCTGGCCGCGGTGCCGGTGCCGGTGCTGGCCGAGGCGGTCACCACCGTGGTGACGGCCAGGGACAGTTCGAAGTGGACGTTCGAGGCCCTGGATGACTGGCTGCGCCGCACCATCGCGGCCGATGCAGATCCGGACCGGCGGATCGAGCTGGTGCCGCTGCTGGCCCGCCTGCACCGGGACCGGCGGGCCCCGGCGCGCCGGCTGGCCCTGCGGCTGCCGCCGCCGGTGTGGGCGCGGCTCTGGGCGAGCATGCGGGAGCCGGTGCTGCACGAGGCGGCGGCCGGACGGTTTGACCCGGCGCTGCGGGCGGCCGAGATGTTCGGGGCCAACCTGGGTGCGGCGCCGGAGCTGGACGAGCTGATGTGGCGGATCGCCACGCGCGGCAACGACATCCGGCAGGTCGAGACGGCGATCCGGTGCTGGCTGGCCGGTTCCGGTCAGCGCGCGGAGCGGGTACGGCGGATCGTGCGGCACAACCCGGCCTGGGGCGCGCAGCCCGCGGTGTGGCGGGAGGTGAGCACGCGGCAGACCGACCTGCTGGACCTGGTGCTGCCCGCCGCCGTGCCGCCGCGCACCCCGCGGTCGGTGCCGCACCGGTGGACGGCGGCACAGCGCGAGCTGGCCGCGCGCCGGGCCGAGGCGGTCGCGCTGGACGAGCGGAACGAGCTGTGGCAGCGGGTGGACGCGGTGTCCGGGATCCGGTCGGCGGACACGCTGATCACGTTGACGGACAACGAGAACCAGCCGATCGTGGCCGCCGCGGCGACCGAGCTGGGGGCGAGCGCGCCGGTTCCGGTGGCGTTGCCGGTGCTGCTGCGGATCGCCGGTGGTCCCAGTGGACCGGCGGCCCGCGCGGCGGTACGCGCGCTGCGCCGGGCGCTGGACACCGTGCCGGACGCGGAAGCCGTTGCGGTGCTGGGGAAACTGCTGGCCGGGCCGCGGTCGGTGGGCACCGCGAAGGAGGCCGTGCGCATCCTGGGCACGGTTCGCGGTGGTGAGGCGGCCGGGGTGCTGCTGCGGCTGTGGGCGGAACCCGGGCTGCACCAGGACGTCCGGGCGGCGGCGGCCGGGGCGCTGACCGGTTTCCTCGGCGAACCCGGGGTGCGCGCGGCGCTGGCCGAGGCGGTGGCCGGGCCGCCCGCGGTGCGCGAGGCGGTGCTGCGGACTACGGTGGAGCAGGTGGCGCCGCCCCTGCGGCCGGTGTTCGCCGAACTGGTCGGCCGGGCGCTGTCCCTCGCACGCACCGACACCGTGCCAGAGTTGAACCTGGCGTTCTGGGCGTGGTGGCGCTACCTGCCGGACTGCGCGGCGGCACTGGGCGAGCTGCTGGCCCAGGATCTGCCGATGCGCGTCTACCAGCGGGTGGCGGAGAACCTGCTGCGCTCGGTGCCCGTGCCCGAGGCGTTGCCCGCGCTGCGTTCCCTGGTGGACGGGCTCGCGGTGGCGGCCAGGGACGGTGACGACTCAGCGTGGCGGCAGCTGGGGTGGCTGTTCGGCGCGCGGGCGCTGAACCACCCCGACCCGGCCGGGCAGGCCGGGCTGGACCGGGTGCTCGTGGACGGCTTCCGGACCGCCGGGATGCTGCGCGAGGCGGCACACCTGCTCGATGTGATGGCGCGGGAGTCGCTGGCACGCGGGGTGCGGGTCGGCCTGTGGGACGAGCTGGTCACCACCATCGACGAACGAGCGTTCCGGCTGCCCCGGGAGGCTCGGTACGGCGGGCTGTACGAGGAGGGGGTGCCCGCGGAGACGGTGCTGGCGGTGGTTGACCACCTCGGCGGGCTGGGCGGAGTGGTGCCGGGGCTGCTGGCGGCGCGGTTGGTGCGGTTCGGGGGGAAGCGGGCGCGGTGGTCGGGGCCGTGGGTGGCTCGGCGGGAGTTGTTGCTGGGGCATGCGGATGCGGATGTGCGGGCGGCATCCGAAGCCGGTGGCGGCGAGCGCGCGAGGTGGGGCGGCGGAGGCGTCGGCGGGGGCGTCGGCGGGGGCGGAACTTGCCGGGCCGGATGCCGCGCAGCCCGAGGTTGCCGCGCAGCCCGAGGCCGCGCCGCAGCCCGAGCCCGAACGCGAGCCCGAATCCGAGCCCGAGCCCGCGACGCAGGCCGAGCTCGCGTCGCGGGGTGCGGCCCGGCGCGACGCCGGGCTGGCTGCCGCGCCACCGGAGCCCGCTCAACCTGAAACCGTGGCGGTCGAGCCTGCCGCGCCATCGGAGGCGGCGGAGGCACACCAGTCGCCCGACCGGGCCGGCGGCGGATTTCCGCTGGTCACCGTGCTCAGCGTGGTGCTCGTGCTGGCCACCGGCCTCGCCGTCTGGGCCGGGATCGCCGCCTCAGCCCTGCGCCCCAGCGACAACTCCGCCCTGGTCGACAACGCCACCACCGACCTCGTGCTCCGCCAGGTCACCGACGCCGTGCGGGACACCTTCAGCTACGACCACGCCGACACCGGCCGCACCGAACAGGCCGCGAACCGGGTCCTGACCGACCGGGCGATCGAGCAGTACCGCGAACTGTTCGCCGAGGTGCGCAAGGTCGCCCCCGAACAGAAGCTCGTGCTGACCACCACCATCCGGGCCGCCGGGGTGCGGGAGCTCCGGGGTGACCGGGCCACCGTGCTGGTCTTCGTCGACCAGCAGATGCTGCGGACCAGGGACAACGCGCAGAACTCCGGGGCGGCACAGCTGGAGGTGGGCGTGCGGCGGGAGGGTGAGGCGTGGCGGATCGTGGAGCTTCGGGTGCTCTGATTGCAGAACGCGTAACCGATGGGTTACGCTTCCGGCGTGGATGAGGTAGCGGGGGCGATCGCCGACCCGGTGCGCCGGGAGATCCTGGTGATGCTGCGGGACGGGCGGCTCTCCGCCGGCGAGATCGCCGGGCGGTTCGAGATCAGCAGGCCCGCGGTGAGCCGTCACCTGCGGGTGCTGCGGGAGAGCGGGCTGGTCCGGGACGAGCTCCTTGGCAGGCAGCGGCTGTACGCGCTTGATCCACACCGCTTCCGTGAGCTGGCCGAATGGCTGGCCCAGTTCGACCGGCCTGCCGGGTGGGAACACCGCCTGGACGCGCTGGAAACCGAGGTCTACCGCACCCGTCGGGAGCGCCGCGTGGCGCCCGCGACGGAGCAGAACAAGGAGAACACGGCATGACACCGTTGCCCACCGGCCGGTTGTTCGGCACCGACACCGGGGCTGACCTGGTGCTGACGCGCAGCTTCCGGGCCCCGGCCGAGGACGTCTGGGCCAGTCTGACCGAGTCCGAGCGCACCGCGCGCTGGTTCGGGCCCTGGAAGGGAGAGCCCGGCTCCGGCCGGACCGTGCAGGTGCAGATGCTCTTCGAGGAGGGTCAGGCGTGGATGGACCTCTGCATCGAGGAGTGCGCGCCGCCTCGGCTGTTGAAGGTCAACACCGTGGACGAGGTCGGGGTCTGGCGGCTGACCGTCGAGCTGTCCGAAGTGGACGGTGTCACCGAGCTGAAGCTGGTGCACCACCGGGACACCCTGGAAGGCGCGGGGGAGATCGGGCCGGGCTGGGAGTACTACCTGGACATGCTGGTCGCGGCGCGCGAGGACAAGCCGCTGCCCAGCTTCGACGACTACTACCCCGCGCAGAAGGAGTACTTCGAGAAACTGTCCATTGAGGACTGAGATGGGAACCGGGGTGGCTCCGCGTGGAGCCACCCCGGATCGCCGGTGCTGACTAGCTGATGCCGCCCTTGACCGCGGTGATCAGCTCGCCGTTGGTGGTGTCACCGGAGAGCTCCCAGAAGAACGCGCCGCCCAGGTTCTGGGTCTTGGCGTAGGAGCCCTTGCCGCGGATGGTGGCCGGGGTGTCGTAGCTCCACCACTGGTTGCCGCAGTGCGCGTACGCGGTGCCCGCCACCGTGCCGTTGCTGGGGCACTTGGTCTTGAGCACCTTGTAGTCCTCGATGCCGGCCTCGTAGGTGCCGGGCGCGGCGCCGGTGGCGGTGCCGCCCGGCTCCTTCTTGGTCACGCCGGTCCAGCCGCGACCGTAGAAACCGATGCCCAGCAACAGTTTGCTGGCCGGGATGCCCTTGCTCTTCAGCTTCTGGATCGCCGCGTCGGAGTTGAAGCCCTGCTGCGGGATGCCGGGGTAGGAGGTCAGCGGCGAGTGCGGGGCGGTCGGCCCCTGGGCGTTGAACGCGCCGAAGTAGTCGTAGGTCATCGGCAGATACCAGTCCAGGTACTGCGCCGCGCCGCCGTAGTCCGCGGCGTCGATCTTGCCGCCGTTGGAGCCGTCCGCGGTGATCGCGGCGGTGACCAGGTTGTTGCCGCCGAAGCGCTGGCGCAGGGCCTGGATCAGCGTCTTGAACGAGCCGAAACCGCTGGTGTCACAGGAAAGCCCGCAGGCGTTCGGGTACTCCCAGTCGATGTCGATGCCGTCGAAGACATCCGCCCAGCGCGGGTCCTCCACCAGCTTGTAGCAGGACTCGGCGAAGGCCGTGGCGTTCTTCGACGCCTGGCCGAAACCGCCGGACCAGGTCCAGCCACCGAAGGACCACAGCACCTTGATGTGCGGGAACTGCTTCTTCAGCTTGCGCAGCTGGCCGAAGCTGCCGCGCAGCACACCCGGGTCCCAGGTGTCGGCCTTGCCGTCCACGCTGAGGTCGGCGGTGTAGGCCCGGTCGTAGTCGGCGTAGGCGTCACCGATGGCGCACTGGCCGTTGGTGACATTGCCGAAGGCGTAGTTGATGTGGGTCAGCTTGGCCGCGGAACCACTCGTGACGATGTTCTTCACGTGGTAGTTGCGGGCGTAGGTGCCCCACTGGGCGAAGTAGCCGATCACCTTGTTCGGGGCGGCGGCGGCCATCGGTTCGGCGGCTGGTGAGGCCGCGGGAGCCGCGATGGAGGCTGGCGCCAGGGAAGCGAGCAGGGCGGCCGCGGTCGCGATGACGGCCGCGACGGTTCCGGCCATGGTGCGCCGACGTGTTCTTCTCATCTGTATCTCCGCAGGGGACGAGGTACAGGGGGCACGCTGGCGGCGTGCGTCACACGCTAGGTGGTATAGACCACTGCGTCAACGGTTGCCGAAGAAGAAGTGGGGTTGTGGCCGGTCCGGCGCGTGCGTACAGTGTGCGCAAGACGAGAACGATGTGCGCGGACTGGGGAGTGGGCATGAACGAGGCGGGGCTGCGGCGGATGCGAGCGGTGCTGGCGGCGCGGGTGGAGTCCGGGGAGGTGCCGGGGCTGGTCGCGCTGCTCGGGCACGGCGAGGCGGTCCACGTGGAAGTGCTGGGCAGCTTGCACGACGGCGGTGGCGCGGCGATGCGGGAGGACGCGATCTTCCGGCTGGCCTCGGCCACCAAGCCGATCACCGCGGCCGGGGTGATGGCGCTGGTGGAGGACTGCCGGCTGCGCCTGGACGACCCGGTCGACGAATGGCTGCCGGAACTGGCCAACCGCCGGGTGCTGGCCCGCCCGGACGCCGAGCTGGACGACACCGTGCCCGCGCGCCGGGCGGTCACCGTGCGGGACCTGCTGACCTTCACCTGGGGCTACGGGATCGACCTGACCGGCGCGGAAACCCCGGTGCAGAAGCAGATCGTCGAGCTGGGGCTGCACGTGCCGCCGTCGGAGCTCGACCCGGACGAGTGGGCACGGCGGCTCGGCTCGTTGCCGCTGCTGCGCCAGCCGGGGGAGCGATGGCTCTACCACACCGGCTCGGATGTGCTGGGGCTGCTGGTCTCCCGGGTGAGCGGGCAGTCCTTCGAGGTGTTCCTGCGGGAGCGGCTGTTCGCGCCACTGGGCATGGTGGACACCGGGTTCCACGTACCGGCCGAACAGCTGCACCGGCTGCCGACCAGCTACGCGCACGACCAGCGGACCGGGGACCTGGTGGTGTGGGACCCGGCCGAGGGCGGCAAGCACAGCAAGGCGCCCGCGTTCGCCTCCGGTGGCGACGGGCTGGTGTCCACGGCCGCGGACTACCACGCGTTCCAGCGGATGTTGTTGCAGGGCGGGAAGTTCCGGGGTGAGCGGGTGCTGTCCCCGGCCTCGGTGGCGCTGATGACCTCCGACCAGCTGACGCCGGAGCAGAAGGTGGACAAGGACCGGCTGACCGAGTACTTCGGCGACCACGGTGGTTTTGGCTTCGGCATGGGCGTGCGCACGGTGCGCAGGGGCTTCGCCAACGTCGGGCAGTTCGGTTGGGACGGTGGGCTGGGCACCTCGGCCCAGGCGGATCCGGTGGCCGGGCTGAACGGGGTGCTGCTGACCCAGGTGGCGCAGGACTCGCCGGTGACGCCCCGGCTGATCAAGGACTTCTGGACCACGGCGTACCAGGCGATCGACGACTGAGCCCGGACAGCCGGAAGGCCCCTCCCGAGCCGCAGGAGGGGCCTTCCGGTGTTCAGCGCTTCACAGCTCCGAGCACTGGCCGGTCCGCGGACCCTCGCCGGTGTTGTCGAAGCCGTTGTCCACCGGCGCGGGATTGTTGCCCGCGCAGGTGATCGGCCCCTGGACCCCGCTGGCCGAGAGCACCGGGGCCTGCTCGGCGGTGTTGCCGACCAGGGTCACCGGGCCCTCGATCCGGGTGGTCTCGATGCTCAGCTCGCCGGTGGCGCCGGTGACGCTGAGCGGGCCGGAGACCTTGCTGCCGAACAGGATCACCCCACCCGCGCCGGTCGCGGTGAGCGGGCCGCTGATCGTGCTGCCGTAGGCGCGCAGGGTCGCGCCGGGGGCCACCGTCACCGGGCCGGTGACCTCGGCGTCCCGCAGCTCCGTGACGCCCTCGGTGACCGTCAGCGGACCCTCGTGCTTGCCGGTGATCTCCTTGTCCGCCTTGGCCGAGGGCTTGCCGAGGAACTCGACCTCGGCCACCGAGAAGCCCGCGGTTCCGGTCAGCTCCAGGCGGTACTGGCTGTACCGGCCCGGCTTGGCCACCTTGAACGCCTTGGTGTGCTGGCGCCACGCGAACTTCTCGTTCTTGCGCTCGTCCACCACGGCCCAGTTCTTGCCGTCGTAGGAGCCCTTGAGCACCCAGCCAGCCGGGTCACCGGCGGCCTTGCCGGAGGTGAGGGTGTAGAAGCTGACCGGCTCGGTCGGCGTCTTCGGCTGGAACTGCACCCAGCCACTGCCGTTGAACGCGGTCTCGGTCGCGGAACTGTTGTCCACCAACGCGTCCAGGCCGGTCGAGGCGGTGCGGGCGCCTTCGGCGTCGCGCAGCGGGGCCGGGGGCGCGCTGCCCTCGGTGATCGACGGCGGGGCGGCGTCCTTGCCGGTGCCCCACCTGGACGGCTTGTCGCCCAGGTCGAACTCGAGGGTGCCGCCGCCCGCGATCAGCTCGTGCGGCAGGTGGGTCTTGCGGTAGTCGCGGCCGTTGACCTTCAGGCCCTGCACGTAGACGTTGCGCAGGCTGTTCTTCGGCGCCTTCACCACCAGCTTCCTGCCGTTCTCCAGGTTCACCGTGGCCTTGGTGAACAGCGGGGAACCGATGGCGTAGCTGGGGTTGCCCATCTGCAGCGGGTAGAAGCCGAGCGCGCTGAACAGCCACCAGGCGGACAGCTCGCCGTTGTCCTCGTCACCGCCGTAGCCCTGGCCGATGGTGGAGCCGGTGTACTGCCGGGACAGCACCTCGCGCACCTTCTCCTGCGTCTTCCACGGCTGGCCGACGTAGTCGTACATGTAGGTGATGTGGTGCGAGGGCTGGTTGCTGTGCCCGTACTGGCCCATCCGCACATCGCGGGCCTCGATCATCTCGTGGATGATGCCGCCGTAGGAGCCGGGGAACTCCGCGGTCTCCGGGGTGCTGAAGAACTGGTCCAGCTTGGCCGCCAGCTTGTCCCGGCCACCGTAGAGGTTGGCCAGGCCCTGACCGTCCTGCGGGGCGTGGAAGGCCATGTTCCAGCCGTTGGTCTCGGTGTAGTCGTGGCCCCACTCGCGCGGCTCGTACTTCGTCGGCTCGACCCGCCAGCTGCCGTCGGGCTTGCGGCCCTGGAAGAAGCCGACCCGGGAGTCGAACATGTTGACGTAGTTCTGCGCCCGGTTCAGGAAGTACTCGTAGCTCTCCTTGAACTCCTTGCGGCGCGGGTCGTTCGGCTTGGCCTCGTCGTAGAGGGTCTTGGCCAGCACCGCGATGCCGTAGTCGTTGATGTAGCCGTCCAGGGCCCAGGACATGCCCTCACCGGTGGCGGTGGAGGTGTAGCCCAGGAACACCGAGGTGTCCAGGCCCTTGCGGCCCACGCCGGGGTTCGGCGGGGCGACGGTGGCGTTCTTCACCGCGGCGTCGTAGGCGGCGCGCACGTCGAAGTTGGTCACGCCCTTGCGGTAGGCGTCGGCGAAGGCCACGTCCGAGCTGGTGCCCACCATCAGGTTCGCATAGCCGGGGGAGGACCAGCGGGAGACCCAGCCGCCCTCCTTGTACTGCTGCACGAAGCCCTCGGCCAGCTCGCCGGCCTTCTTCGGCGTGAACAGCGAGTAGGCGGGCCAGGTGGTGCGGTAGGTGTCCCAGAACCCGTTGTTGACGTAGATCTTGCCGTCCACGATCTTCGCGCCGGTCCGCTCCGGGGTGTCCTGGCCGGTCGGCGCGGCCACCGGCGAGGCGTGCTTGTACACCGGCTTGGCCGCGGTGCCGACGTTCTCGTGCCCGGAGTTCGGGTACAGGAACAGCCGGTACAGGTTGGAGTACAGGGTGTGCAGCTGGTCCTGGGTGGCGCCTTCGACCTCGATCACCCGCAGCTGCTTGTCCCACTCTGCCTGCGCGCGTTCCTTCACCGAGTCGAAGGTGTCCGAAGTGGACACTTCCAGGGCCAGGTTCTTCTTGGCCTGCTCCACGCTCAGCAGCGAGGTGGCGATCCGCATGGTCACGGTCCGCTTGTCCGCCGGGGTGTCGAAGCGCAGGAACCCGGTGACGTTGTCCCGCCCGGCCCCGGTGAGCTTGCCGCCGGCGACCGCGGGACGGTCGAAGGTGGCGTGCACGAACAGGCGGGTGGCGCCGGTGGACAGGCCGCTCTTGATGTCGGAGAAGCCGGAGACCGTGCCGGTGGCCGGGTCCAGGGTGAGGCCACCGTTGTTGTTGACGTTGTCGAAGAGCAGGCTGGAGGTGTCACCGGTGAAGGTGAACCGGAACAGCGCCGCGTGGTCGGTCGGCGCGATCTCGGTCTTCATCCCGTTCTCGAAGGTCACGCCGTAGTAGTGCGCCCGCGCGGTCTCGTTGACGTGCTTGAACGGCAGCGCCCGCTCGGCCCGGTCCAGCTTCGGCGTGCCCTCGGCCGAGGGCATCACCTGGAAGGTCTGCCTGTCGCCCATCCACGGGCTCGGCTGGTGGCTGGCGGTGAAGGCCTGCAACGTGGGCAGGTTCTGCGGGTTGTTGGCCTTGGCGTACTCGTAGAGCCAGCTGGTGGTGCCCGCGTTGGTCATCGGGGACCAGAAGTTGAAGCCGTGCGGCACCGCGGTGGCCGGGAAGTTGTTGCCCCGGGAGAACGAGCTGCTGGAGTTGGTGCCCCTGGTGGTGATCACGTGGTCCGACGGCCGGGAAGCGCTGATCTTCGGCGCGGTGCCGATCCGGATGTCGTCCACCCAGCCGGAGAAGCTGGCCGGACCGTTGGGGTTGTCGTAGGCGAGCAGGATCCGCTTGACCGTCTTGCCCGCGGCGACCTTGCCGATCACCGACTGCTGCAGGTTCCACTGGTTGGTGTAGAGCACCTTCGAGGCGCCCTGGCCGCGCGGGGACAGCTCGAACCCGTGCTGGTCGGTGGCCTTGAGGTCGCTGAGGTAGGTGCCGTCGGCGAAGGCCAGGTCGATCGCGGCGTGCGTGCTCGGGTAGTTCAGGTCACCCGAGACGAACTCCGGGAAGATCAGGTACGACAGCTCGGTGTCCCGGCCGACCTGGATGTCGACGTCGAAGACCTTGTTGTAGGAGTAGCCGCGGCCCTTGGCCTCGTGCGTGCCCAGGTAGCGGAAGGCGCGCACGCCGGTGAACCCGCTGTTGTTGCGCACGTTGTAGCCACCGGCCGGACCCTTGCCCGGCACGGTGCGCATGTGCGGCGGGAACTCGCCGGTGCTCGGCCCGGCCAGCTGCAGCTCGGCCAGCTGGATGATCGGCGCGCCGTTGTTGGCGGTGATGTCCAGCCGGTAGTGCCGGTACGCCGTGGTGTTGTCCAGGGTGAAGGTCTTGGTCTCGTGCCGCTTGGCGAAGGCCTGCCCGGTCCGACTGTCCACAGTGGTCCAGTTGGCGCCGTCGTTCGAGCCCTTGAGGGTCCAGTCCTTCGGGTCCCGCTCGGCCGCGTCGTTGGCCGAGGAGACCGCGTACTTCTTGACCGCGACCGCCTCGGACAGGGTCAGCGAGACCCAGCCGGTGCGCTCGAAGGCCAGCCACTTCGAGGACAGGCTGCCGTCGAACAGGTTGTCCCTGACCTCGCCGCCGGAGGTGTTCTCCGCGCTGGCCGCGGTCGCGGTGATCTTGTCGTTGACGCTGCCCGGGATGCTCACCGAGTCCGCGCCGGTCACGCCGGCTGCCTTGGGCCTGCCGTCCGGCCCGGTCTCCGGCGTGTCGGTCCACGTCGGCTGGATGTCGCCCGCCTCGAACGAGGTGGCGAACGAGGTGCCCTCCACTGGCTGCCCCTGGTCTGTCTCCGGTGGCGCCGCCAGTGCGACCGGGGAACCGGCCAGGCTCAGCGCCACGATGCTCGCGCAGACCAGCATCATCGGTGATCGTGCCGCTCGCACTTTGGTTCTCACGCTTCGAGTCCTCCGCCTGGGATGTCGGGGGTCAGACGGCTGTGCTGGACTCGACCCGGCACAACCCGGACGAAAGCGAAACTTGGTTGTGACATCGATGTCAAGAAACTCGTCCGGTCTTGTCACCTCTCCGCCGGGTGAAGACGCCGGACGGCTCAACCCTCAGCGGCTGTCCGCGACCACGATCAGCCGCCGCGACTCGGCGGTCAGCGGCTCGCCCTCCGGCCCGAACCCGGCGACCTCGGCGAAGCCGGCGGCGCGCAACCAGTCGGCCAGCTCCGGGTAGGCGAAGAGCCGGATGAAGTAGCTGACCACCCGGTCCTGACCGTTCCTGGACACGGTGCGCCTCCCGACCGACCGGGCGGTAGGAGCGTCCAGACGGTGCTCGTCCAGGACCACGGTGCCGTCCGGCAGCTCCCGGCGCACCGACTCGCGGAAGTTTCGCAGCAGCCAGATCAGGTGCATGGTCTCCAGCGCGAACCGCCCGCCCGGCCGCAGCACCCGGCGCACCTCGGCGAGCACCCGCCGGTTGTCCGCGTCGGCGAAGTAGCCGAAGGAGCTGAACCAGTTGACCACCCGGTCGAACTCACCCGTCCAGGGCAGCTCACGCATGTCGCCGAGCACGTAGCCGACCTCGAGTCCGGATCCGGCCGCCTCCGCCCTGGCGCGCTTCAGGAACACCGGGGTGATGTCCAGTCCGGTGACCCGGCAGCCGCGCGCGGCCAACCGGTTGCTCAGGCGGCCGTGCCCGCAGGCCAGGTCCAGCACGGTCATGCCGGGGCGCAGGTCGAGCAGCCGCCAGAGCAGGTCGGCCTCGGCGTCGGCGCGGGCGTCCAGGTCGGCGCCGTAGAGGTCGAGGTAGTCCTGGTCGAACAGGCCGGTGGCGTCGAACTCGGCCATCAGGGCCGCTCCAGCACCCCGGGCCGGAACGGTTCCACGCCGACCGTGCGGCGGACCTTGACCGGCTCGATCACCAGGATCACCCGCCGCTCACCGGGCACCCGCCACTCGAAGCGCTCGGTGCCCACATACTTGCGCGCCAGCCGGTCCATCCCCGCCTCCGCGGTCTCGCCGGTCACGAACGCCACCACGGTGCCACGGATCTCCACCCGGTCGTACGGGTTTTCCGGCGAGGTCGCCGACAGCGAGACCCGCGGATCGCGCCGCAGGTTCTCCTCCTTCACCCGGCCCAGCGCGGTGTTCACCAGCACCCTGTCCCCGTCCGCCTCCGCCCACATCGGCGTGACCTGCGGCGATCCGTCCGCGTTGAGGGTGGCCAGGTGCCAGAACAGCGGCCTGGCCAGCCACTCCCGCACTTGCGGGCTCAGCTCCATGCTCACCAGTACATCAACCCGACGCCGCCGAAGCCCCACGAGTAGTACAGCCGCAGCCGCACCAGATAACGCCTGCCCTGCAGCAGCTTCGCCTCGATCAGCGCGTTCAGGTCGGTGCCGCTGTCGTCGTCACCGGCCAGGTAGACCGGCTGCCCGTCGACCTCCTCGAAGAGCACCAGCACCGAGTCGCTGCCGCCGAAGGTGCCGATCTGGTACTTGGCGGTGGCCGGCGGAGTGATCACGAAGTCAGCCTGCTGGCCCGCGGTCAGCTCCAGCTGCACGGTCTTGAGGTGCTCCAGCGCGGCGGGCTCGCCGGTGGGCGCCGGGTACCACTTGCGCACGAACTCCTTGTCCACCGGGGAAAGCACGCCCGGTGGCCGGATCCCGCCCGCGTACTGGGCGGGCTGGCGGATCAGGCCGGGGCCGAAGCCGTAGTGCATGATCGAGTCCGGGTCCCAGGCCGAGCCGGTGACCTCGTCGGTGGCCAGCTTGCGCAGGATGTTGTGGAAGATGGTCTGCCGGTCCCAGAAGTTCGGCGGGCCGGACAGCGACTGGTAGACCTTGGCCTCGTCCCACTCGATGCCGGCGAACGGGTTCTGGTGCTCGTGCGGCATGCCGATGGTGTGGCCGATCTCGTGCAGCGCGGTGGTCATGCCGTAGTCGTCGGCGGTGAGGTCCCAGCCGAAGTTCATCGTCCGGTCGTTCACCCCGGCGTGCAGCACCACGTCCCGGCCCACGTAGGACCAGGAGCCGTCGCCGTCCATGAACCCGATCCGCAGCTCCGACTGGGCGCGGTCGGGCACCTCCTCGAACCGCAGCCCGATGCCCAGCTCCTGCCAGCCGGCGAAGGCCCGCCGCACCACCTCGCGCTGCTCCTGCGCGCCGACCCAGGAGACGAACCGGGTGCTGCCGTCGCTCAGGCGCACCTGCTCGCCGTCGGTGTCCCGGTCGAAGAAGTAGTAGTGCAGCACGGTTCCGTTGGCCCACTTGGACCTGGTCCGCACGATCGCGCGCACCCGTTCCAGGTTCAGCCCCTCCGGCATCGCGGGCGCGGGCTGGGGGCGCAGGCCGCAGTAGCGGAACTCGATGGCGTCGTCCTCTTCGGGCATGTCAGCGCCCTCCCTCGCGATGGCGGCCGTACCTCCATGGTCAGCGCGGAGGCGTGAATCCGGTGCCCGCCATCGGAGTGAGCGGCGCGGAGCTTGGTCGGTACAGTGACCGGGCAGCCTCAGCCGGAGGAGGGTCATGGGCGCGGGACCGCTCGCCCGACGGGACTACGCCGGACGTTCGGCGGCCGACCGCCGCGCCGAGCGCAGGGAGCGCATGCTCGCCGCCGGGCTGGAACTCTTCGGCACCGAGGGCTACGCCGCCGCCTCCATCGAGCGGCTGTGCGCGCTGGCCGCGGTGTCCACCCGCAACTTCTACGAGGAGTTCGGCAGCCGGGAGGCCCTGCTGATGGCCTTGCACGACCGGGTCAACACGACCGCGATCGGCGCGGTGCGGGAAGCCTTTTCCGCGCTGCCGGCGGCCGGGCTGGTGGAGCGGGTCCGGCTGGCCGTGCGCACCTACCTCGACGTCACCGCGCAGGACCCCAGGCTGGCCAGGGTCGCCTACGTGGAGGTGGTCGGGGTCAGCGCCGAGGTGGAGCGGTACCGGGCCGGCTGGCGGGAGCGCTGGATCGAGCTGCTGGTGGCCGAGGCCGAGCGCGCGGTGGCACGCGGTGAGGCCACCCGCCGGGACTTCCGGCTGACCGCGATCGCGTTGATGGGCGCGGTGAACGAGCTGGTGCACCACTGGTCGATGCTGGGCGGCATTACTCCAATCGAGGACATCACTAGGGAAATCGCGCGTATTGCCACTGCGTCCGTGGCGGACTGACTCTCCACTTCCGGATGAATTGCATGGCAAATTGCCGCGATGTTGTTGTGTGCGTTCACAGATGCTGAATGCTCGTGCGTATGAAGCTGTGTCCTGAATGCCACGGATCCGGCACCATCCCCGATGCCGACTACTCGGCCTGCAGGAGGTGTGGCGGAGTTGGCGACGTTCCCGGCCACCACTGAGGGCCAGTGCACCCTGTGCCGGGGCACCGGCTACTTCGAGTGGACCCAGCCCGAACCGGGGCCGGGCGGATCGTTGGTGCTGCGGCAGCTGCGGCATCCGTGCGTGCACGGCTGCTCGGGCTGGTGGCGGCAGCCCGCGGCCGAGCGTGACCGGGTGGTCGAGGGCACGCTCGGCACCTCTCTGCCAGGGGACGGTCAGGTGTCCTGGTAGAGCGCGTCCAGCTCGGCCGCGTACCGGGCCGCCACCACCGCGCGGCGCAGCTTCAGCGTTGGCGTCAGCTCGCCGGTCTCCACGCTGAAGTCGTTGTCCAGCAGGGCGAACCGGCGGATCCGCTCCGGTGGCGCATAGTTGGAGTTGGCCTGCTCGACCACCTGCTCGATCACCGCGCGCACCTTGGGGTGGGCCGCCAGCTCGGCCGGGTCACCGGTGAGGTCCAGCTCGCGGGCCAGGTGCGGTAGCTCCTCCGGGTCCAGGGTGATCAGCGCGACCGGGTAGGGGCGGCGGTCGCCGTGCATGACCGCCTGGGAGATCCAGCGGCAGCCGCGCAGGTCGTTCTCCAGGTTCGCCGGAGTCAGGTTCTTGCCGCCCGCGGTGATGATGATGTCCTTCTTGCGCCCGGTGATCCGCAGGAACCCGTCCTCGTCCAGCGCGCCGAGGTCGCCGGTGTGCAGCCAGCCGTCGACCACGGTCTCCGTGGTGGCGGCCGGGTTGTTGTGGTAGCCGGGGAAGACGTTCTCGCCGCGGGCCAGCACCTCGCCGTCCTCGGCGATGCGCACCTCGATGCCGGGGAACGGCCGGCCCACCGTGCCGAACTTCCACGCCCCCGGGTGGTTGCCGCTGATCAGCGCAGTGGACTCGGTCATCCCGTAGGCCTCGTACACCGGGATTCCGCAGTCGGCGAAGAACTCCAGCACCGCGGGCGCGATCGGCGCGGCCCCGGAGAGCCCCTCGCGCAGCCGCCCGCCGAGGGCCGCGCGCACCATCTCCGGCACCTGCTCGGGCGGCAGGCCGAGGCCTTGCACGGTGCTGTGCACCTTCTCGAAAAGCCTGGGCACCGAAGGGAGAACGGTCGGGCGCAGGGCGGCCAGGTCGGGCAGCAGCTGCCGGATGTCGCCGCGGAAGAAGCCCAGGGTCGCGCCGTGGCACAGGGTCAGGAACTGCACGATGCGGGCGAACAGGTGCGCCTGCGGCAGGTACAGGAACATCACGTCCTCCGGCCCGACCCGCACCAGTGGGCCGATCGCGGTCAGCGAGGCCCGCCAGTTCCGCTCGGTCAGCAGGCAGCCCTTGGGCGGGCCGGTGGTGCCGGAGGTGTAGATGATCGTGTTGAGCTCGGGCTCGGCCGGAGCCGCGCGCACCCCTCGCGCGCGCAGCTCCGCCAGCGACACCGCGCCCGGCGTCTCGGTGAAGGCGACGATCTGCTGGAGCTGGGGGAGTTCCGGGCGGAGCGCGGCCACCCGGTCCACCTGCTCCGCGCTGCCGCAGAGCACCAGCTTCGCGCCGGAGTCACCCAGCACCCAGGCGCATTCCGGCGCGGAGTTGGTCGGGTACACCGGCACCAGCACCGCGCCCACACTGGCGATGGCCAGGTCGACCACCGTCCACTCCGGACACGTCTCGGCCAGCACCGCGACCCGGTCGCCGGGCCCGATGCCGATGCCGGTCAAGCCGTCCGCCGTGGCGCGGACCGCTCCCGCGAGCTCCGCGTAGGACAGGTCCTGCCAGTCGCCGTCCCGGTGGAACCGTAGGGCGGGCGCGTCGCCGTAGGTCGCACCGGCCCAGGCGGCCAGCGCGGCGATCGCGGGATAGGTCCGCGTCACGTCGGTCTCCCTTCAGCAGTTGCTCGGCGCCGGCCGGTTGGCGAACCGGTCGGCCAGCCAGGACACCGCGCCGGGCGCGCCGGTCACGGCCAGGCTGATGTGCTCGCTGAGCAGGCTTTCCCGCAGCTGCACCCGGACGCCGCGGGAACACCAGGCGCGCACCAGCTGCTTGGCGTCGTTGATCGGCATGAACTCGTCGTTCACCGACTGGTAGACATAGGCCGGGACCGCCGGGGTGCCGGTGCCCAACCTGTTGCGCTCCAGCACCTTCTGGAACTGCGGCAGCTGGATCGGGTCGGGCACCTCGGTGAACTCGCTGATCCGGTGGAAGGCGTACGGCGGGGTCCACTGTGCGTGGCACATGTCGCGGACCTCGGCGAAAGCCTTGCGCCCCTTGGCGTTGAGCACCGACTCCAGCTTCATCTCCGGGTGCGAGTGGTCCAGCCCGATCGCCGCGGCCAGGAAGAAGCCGAAGAACGGGCCGCCGTCGATCTTGTACCCGACGTTGCCGATGTCCCTGGGCACCCCGCCCGCGGCCGCCCCGCGCACGTTGAGCTCCGGCGCGTACCCGGGTTGCAGCTCGGCCGCCCAGGAGGTGGCCAGGCCGCCTTCGGAGTAGCCCCAGATGCCGACCGGTCCCTTCGGATCCAGTCCCGCTTCCGGAAGTCGTTGTGCGGCACGGATTCCGTCCAGTACCGCGTGTCCGGTGGGGCGTCCGGCGGTGTAGGTGTGCGGGCCGGTGGTGGCCGAGCCCTCGTAGTCGCTGACCACCACCGCCCAGCCCTTGAGCAGGGCCATGGTCATCAGCGCCAGCTCGTACTCGATCCCGGCGCGGAACCAGAACGAGGGCGCGCAGTTCGAGGACAGGCCGTGGGTGCCGATGTTGTAGGCCACCAACGGTCGTGGCCCGTTCGTCCAGGGCGAGTGCGGCACCAGCACGGTGGCCACCACCGCGTTCGGGTTGCCCTGGTTGCCGGTGGAGCGGTGCAGCACCTGCCAGGCGCGCACCGGGAAGGGGAGCACCAGCGCCTTGGCCGTGATCGGGCGGGAGCGCAGGACGTCACCGGCGGCCACCGGCGGCAGCGGGGCCGGTGGGCGGTAGAAGGGGTCAGCGGAGGGGAGCGGGATTCCCGCGGTCGCGGCGGTCGCCGGAATGGCGGTGACCGTGGCGGCGAGGGTCAGGACGGTGGTGAACAGGGTGATCAGCAGCGCACGACGACGGGAACTACTGGACATGTTCGCCCCTTTTCTCCGGGCGTCTGATAAGGGCTGTTGCCAGATGAACGGACCGTACCTACTGGCGCGTTAACTGACAAGAGCGCTGACCGGATGTGCCGGAAAAGGAGTATTTGTCCGATTTAGCGAGTCGAAAAAGTCGCATCTGAGGCATCACAGCCTCATTCGATCTTCGTGTAGACCGGGCGGGTGCGTTGGAAGACGCGGCAGGCGAGTCCGGGACGAGGCGGGCGCATCGGAGAATGAGGCGGGCGCGCGAAAGGGGAATTGCCCGGCAGTCGCCGCCAACGGCGTCGCGGAGCGGGCTCGGTCAGTCCTTGGCCAGCAGGCTGGTCAGGTGGCGGTGCAGGGTGGCGCGCAGGCGTTCTGGCGGCATCAGGTCCGGGGCGGTGACCGCGTGCAGCACCATGCCGTCCATCAGCATGTGCAGCCGGTCCACCTCCAGCCGCAGGTCGAGTCCGTCGGCGAGCAGGTCGTTGGCGGCGAGGTCGTCCAGCAGCCTGCGGCAGGTGCGGGCCAGGTGCTCGTGGCCGCCCCGGTTGATCCGGCGGGCCTCGTCGTCGACCAGGGTGCGGGACAGGAACGCCACCCAGACCTCGGCCACCGCGCGCATCTCGGCGTCCATTGGCAGCATGCGTTCCAGGGTTTCCTGGGCCGCGTCCCTGGGGTCTGGCGGCAGGGTGCGGCGGGTGGGCGCGCGGCGGAGCACCTCGGAGATCATCCGCATGGCGAAGGAGACCAGCTCGGCCTGGGTGGTGAAGTAGTACTGCACCGAGCTCGGCGACCAGCCCGCCTCGCGGGCCACGCTGCGCACCGAGGCGCCGTCGATGCCGTGCTGCCGGATCACCTGCCACAGCGCGCGGCCCAGTTCGCGGCGCCGCTGTTCGTGATCGACGACCTTGGGCACCGGCTGACCCCTCCTGTTGGTTACCGAACGAATACACCAGTGTCCGGTACCAGTGCGAGTGTACTGAATAAACTGTATGCCGAGACTGCCGGTCGGGCGTGGCGAGGCGGACTGGCCCCGATCGCTTTACCGTAGACGCCAGAGCCACCGGATGGCCGCTACAGCCCAGCCGTCTGGCTACCTACCATGGTCCGACAGGCGGCACGCCCGACCAAAGGGGGGTTGGCGATGCGCACTCGACGTTCGCGCTTGATCGCGGCACTGGGAACCATCCTGCTGGCCCTCGGCCTCGCGCCGCTGCCCTCGGCGGGCGCGCAGGCGGATCAGGCCCCGGCGCACGTGTCGTTGCGGGCCTTCAACATCCCGAACGGCTACATCCGGCACGCGCACTACTTGGGCCGGGTGGACGACATCTACCCCAACAGCCCGGAGTGGGCGCGGGCGGATGCCACCTGGACCGTGGTGCCAGGACTGGCCGGTGACTGCGTGTCCCTGGAGTCGCGCAACTACAAGCGGCATTACCTGCGGCACCAGAACGGCCGGGCCAAGCTGGCCGCCTTCGAGGACAACCGGGGCTTCCGCGAGGACGCCACCTTCTGCCAGGTGCCGGGGCTGGCCAACGGAAACGCGATCTCGCTGCGGGCCTTCCAATTCGGCAACGCCTACCTGCGGCACGCCTTCGGCGAGCTGTACCTGGCCGATAACGACAACAGCGCGCTGTTCAAGGCGGACGCGACCTTCGAGCGCGGCTCGCCGCTGATCTCCGGCGTCTTCTACAACCCGTTGCTGGAGCCCGGCGCCGACCCGGCCATGGTGCGGCACAACGGGACCTACTACCTGTTGCAGGGCGACCAGTACAACAACCACGACCTGGTGATCCGCAAGTCCACCTCGGTGGAGGGCCTGCGCGACGCCCAGCCGACCACGCTGTGGCGGCACCCGCCGTGCCCCGGCGCGGCCTGCACCGAGGTGTGGGCGCCGGAGCTGCAACGGATCCGCGGCCAGTGGTGGATCTTCTTCACCGGCGCCTCCGACGTCGGCAACGGCCGCAGCCACCGGATGTTCGCGCTGCGCGGTCGCACCGACGATCCTTCGGGCCCGTACGACTACCTGGGCGAGCAGCCGCTGCCGGACGGGCAGTGGGCCATCGACGGCGCGTGGTTCGAGAAGGACGGTCAGGGCTACTACACCTGGTCCGGCTGGGACCGCGACTACGGCAACGCCAACGAGGTCCAGCACATCTACGTGGCCAAGATGCACGACCCGATGACCCCGGCCGGGCCGCGGGTCAAGATCTCCTCGCCGACGCAGGGCTGGGAGACCAAGCCCAACCACGCCAACGTGCTGCTCAACGAAGGCCCGCAACCGATCTTCGGCCCGCGCGGCCAGCTGTTCATGTCCATCTCCGCCAACGCCAGCTGGACCGACGACTACTGCCTGGGCCTGCTCACCCTCAACGGCGACCCGGTCGAGCCGAGCGCCTGGTCCAAGTCCGGCGACTGCGTCTTCGCCGGCCAGGCCACCTCGATCGCCCCAGGGCACAACGGGTTCCTCGAGGTGAACGGCAGCTGGTGGCTGACCTATCACGCCAGGCTGCAGCCGGGCACCGGGTGGCCGGGCCGCAGCATCCGGTTGCAGCCGCTGTCGTTCAACTCCGCGGGCCAGCCGGTCTTCGGCACCGCGGTCGGCGCGCACGACCCGGTGCCCTTGCCGTGACCGTGCTGTTCGACGCGGACGTGTCCGTGCACTACGGGCAGCTGTACCTGGTGAACCGGGACAGCCCCGTGGGCCTGGACCTGGGTGAGCACTTCCGCGGCCAGGCCAACGGGCTGTGCGGGGCGGCGGTGCCGGAGTCGCTGTTCCTGATCACCGACCGGCACACCGGGACGGTGGCACTGCGGATCGAGCTGCACGAGCAGGAGCCGCCGGTGGCCGCGGACTGGGCCGAGGTGGTCGAGGCCGCCGGCACGCTGACCGGCGAGCAGCCAGTGCTCAGCGAGTGGGGCGGGCGCTGGTACCCGCTGGAGCTGCCGCCGGGGGAGTACCGGGTGCGCTACTGCGGCGGCCAGGACCGGTACCTGCTCCAGTTCTGGTCGGCGGCACCGGCCCCGGACGCGGTGCTCAGAGTCACCAAGGGCGCCTACTGGCACGAGTTCGCCCGCTCGTTGCCACCGCCGCCCACGCCGGAGCAGGTGGCCGCGGCGCGACTGCGGCAGACCGCCGAGGAACGGGTGGCGGCCGCCGTGCGGGCCCGTCAGGAGGAGCTGCGGCGGTGGGGCGGGGAGCCGCCCAGCGCCGCGCTGCTCGGGATGAAGGGCAACGCGCGCAAGGTGGTCCGCGAGCACCGGGCGGTGGCCGAGGCCATCGCGGCGGATCCGGCGGGGCAGCGCGAGCTGGCGGTGCGGCTGGCGCGCCGGGCCTGCGTGGCCGCCGGGCTGGCCGAGATCGGATGGATCGCCTCGGCGTTGGAGACTCTGGCACGGGGCGCGGAGCCGTTCGAGGACTGGCGGGCGGCCGGGCAACGTCTGCTCGCCGATCCGGCGGTGCCCAGCACCGTGGTCCCCGGTGTGGAGACGCCGACCAGGCAGCAGACCGCCGCCTTCGCCACCCTCCGCACCGCAGCCCTGCCCGACCCGCTGACCGCGGCTCTGGAGACCCTCTCCGCCACCCTTGGCACCCTCGGCCCCGACCAGTGCGCGGACCTGCTCGTCAAGCCCGTTAGCCGGGATTTCACCTGACGGGGTCAAGCCTCCGACCTGCGGCGACATGACCGGCAGCCCAGCCGAAGCGGCCGGGGCGGCGTGGCCTATGTTCTGCCCATGAGCACCGAGACCGCGCCGCGGTACATCCGGCTGAACGTTGAGCTGATCGTGGAGCTCACCGACGAGGGTGAGCTGAAGGCGGCTGCGCTGGAGCAGCTGAAGGCCGACACCGAGGTGTCGGAGGAGGCCCGGGTGGAGGCCATCGCCGCGCTGGAGTCCGACCCGGCGGACGCCCTGTCGTACTTCATCGACCCCTTCGCCGTGGTCAACGAGGCCCCGGGCATCGAGCTGGTCGAGGTCGGCTGGGACGGCGAGGTCACCGAGTACGACCCCGAGGCCGAAGAGGACGAAGAGGCCTGACTCGCGCCCTGGCTGGATGTGGCGACCCCTACGATGACCGGTATGTCACATCCAGCCCAGGTTGCCACCACCGGCGCCCGCGGCATCCTCACCGGCCTCGCCTTCCTCGGCCGCGGCGTGGGTATCGCCTTCCGCAACCCGAAGCTGCTGCTCCTGGGCGCCATCCCGGCGGTGCTGACCACGGCGCTGATGCTCGGCGGCCTGATCACCCTTGGCTACTGGGCCGGTGACCTGGCCACCTGGCTCACCCCGTTCGCGGACAACTGGTCCGAATGGCTGCGCAAGGCCACCAGGTTCGTCGCCGGGCTGGCCGTGGTGCTGGGCGCGATCGCGATCAGCGTGGTCGCCTTCACCGCCATCACCCTGGTCGTCGGCGGCCCGTTCTACGAGCACATCTCCGAGACCGTCGAGGACAGCCTCGGCGGCGTCCCGGACGCGGAGAAGGCCTCCTTCGGCCGCATGCTGTTCCTGGGCATCCGCGACTCGATCCTGCTGGTCGCGGTGGCCATCCTGCTGAACCTGCCGCTGCTGTTCGCCGGGTTCATCCCGGTGGTGGGCCAGACCGTCATCCCGGTCATCGTGGCCTGCGTCGGCGGCTGGATCCTGGCGCTGGAGCTGTCCGCGGTGCCGTTCACCCGCCGCGGCCTGACCCTCAAGCAGCGCCACCGCATCCTGCGTCAGCACCGGGGCATGGTGCTGGGGCTGGGCGTGCCGGCCTACCTGCTGTGCGCGATCCCGTTCGTGTCCATCCTGGCCATGCCGATCGTGTTCATCAGCGCGACCCTGCTGGCCCGCGAGGCCCTGTCCCGCCGCCAGGACATGGCCAGGAGCTAGAACGCGGTGGTGGGCCGCCAGCGGCCGTGCACCTCGCGCAACCGGTCCACGATCTCGCCAACGGTCGCGTAGGCCTCCACCGCCGTCACGCAGGCCGGGACCACGTTCGCCCCGGCCTTGGCTGCGGCGCTCAGCTCGTCCAGGGCCCGCTCGACCGCCTCGGCGTCGCGTTTGTCGCGGACCCGGCGCACCGCCGCGACCTGTTCGGCCTCCGCGCCGGGATCCACCGCGAACACCTCCAGGGGCTCGGCGGCGGAGGGGAACAGGTTCACCCCGACCACGGGGCGTTCGCCGCTCTCCACCTCCACCGAGTGCCGGTAGGCGGCGTCGGAGAGCTCGCGCTGGAACCAGCCCGAGCCGATGCAGGCCAGCGCGCCGCCTCTGGCCTCGATATCGCCCATCAGCGCCCAGATCCGCTGTTCCAGCTCGTCGGTCAGCGTCTCCACCGCGAAGGAGCCGGCCAGGGGGTCCACCGTCTCGGTCAGGCCGGTCTCGAAGGCCACCACCTGCTGGGTGCGCAGGGCCAGCGTCGCGGCGGCCTCGGTGGGCACGCCAAGGGCCTCGTCGTAGGCGCACACGTGCAGGGTCTGCACCCCGGCCAGCGCGGCCGCGGTGGCCTCGACGGTGGTGCGGGCGACGTTGTTCAGCGGTTGCTGCGCGGTCAGTGACGATCCCGCGGTGAAGGCGAAGATCCGCAGCTGGTGCGAGCGCGGGTCCTTGGCCCCGTAGACGTCGCGGGTCAGCCGGGCCCACACCCGCCGCGCCGCGCGGAACTTGGCCACCTCGCGCAGCAGGTCGATGTTGCTGGAGAGGAAGGTGAACAGCGAGGGGGCCACCGCGTCCACGCTGAGCCCGCGCCGCACGCACTCGTCCAGGTAGGCGCGCGCGTTGGCGAAGGTGAAGGCGATCTCCTGCACGGCGTCGGCGCCGGCCTCGCGGATGTGGTAGCCGCTCATCGCCAGCGGCACCCAGCGCGCGGCGTGCCGGGACAGGTGTTCGATCACGTCCACCGCGAGCTGCAAGGAGGCTTCGGGCGGGAAGATCTGGGTGCCGCGCGCGATGAACTCCTTGAGCACGTCGTTCTGGATGAACAGCCCGAAGGAGCTCGGGTCGACCCCGCGTCGTTTGGCCAGGGCCAGGAACATCGCGGCCCACGCGTAGCCGATGGAGTTGGCGGTGGTGCGCACCTGGCTGATGCGTTCCAGGGGGATCCCGTCCATCAGCGTCTCGACGTCGGCCAGCGAGTCGATGGCCACCCCGACCCGCCCGACCTCGCCGGCGGCCAGCGGATGGTCGGAGTCCAGGCCCAGCTGGGTGGGCAGGTCCAGGGCCACGCTGAACCCGGTGACCCCCGCGGTCAGCAGCTGCTGGAACCGGCGGTTGCTCGCCGCGGGCGTGCCGAACCCGGCGTACTGGCCCATGATCCACGGTTTGGGTTCGGCGGAAACCCCTCGGGTGTAAGGGAACTCGCCGGGTCGTTCGGCGCCCTCCGGCGCGTAGTCCGGGCGCAGGCGCTCCACCACGGCTCAGCCCTCCCGCTCGGCGAGTGTGCGCCGCAGCACCTGTTTGGCGATCTTCCCGGTGGAGTTCAGCGGGAAGCTGGTGACGCGGTGCAGCTCCTTGGGTTTCTTGTAGGCGGCCAGCCGGTCCCGGCAGTGCGCCAGCAGCGCGGCCTCGTCCACCGACGCTCCACTGTGGACGGAGTAGGCGGCGACCACGCGCTGCCCCCAGTCCGGATCGGCCACGCCGACCACCGCGACCTCGTGCACGCCGGGCACTTCGGCGAGCACGTCCTCCACCTCGCGCGGGTAGATGTTGTACCCACCGGAGATGATCATGTCGCCCTTGCGGTCCACCAGCCACAACCGTTCGGTCTCATCCAGCCGCCCGAGGTCGCCGGTGTGCAGCCAGCCGTCCCGCACGCTCTTGCCGAGGTCGGTGCGCCGCCCGGACTGCCAGTACCCGTGCATCACGTGCTCGCCCCTGGTGACCACCTCGCCGATCTCCCCAGGCGGCACATCGCGCCCGTCCTCGTCGACCACCCGCACCTCCACCCCGAACGCGGGCCGCCCGGCCGAGGTCAGCAGGTCCGGCTGCCTGCCGAGTCCGGCGGCGTGGTCGGCGGCGTCGAGCACGGTGACCGGCGGGATGGCCTCCACCAGGCCGTAGTACTGCACCAGGTTCGGCGTGATCCGGTCGTGCGCCTGCCGGATCTGCTCCGGCGGCATCGGCGCGCCGGCGTAGCCGAGCATCTTCAGCCCGCGCATGGTCTTCCGGTCGCACTCGGGCATGGCGAGCAGGCGGGCGATCATCGTGGGCACCAGCGCGGTGTGCGTGACCCCGCGCCGGGACACCGCCTCCAGCACCGCGGCCGGGTCCCACTGCGGCAGGATCAGCTGCGCCGCGCCGGAGACCAGGAAGGGCAGCACGAACAGGCCGCTGGTGTGCGTGATCGGCCCGGCGTGCAGGTAGGTGTCCGCGCCGCCGGGGATCTCGCCGAGCACGTCCGCGGTCATGTTCAGCACACTGGCCAGCCGGTTCCGGTGCGTGCGCTGAGCGCCCTTGGGCCGACCGGTCGTTCCCGAGGAATAGTTCAACGACACCAAGGCATCCGCGTCGAGAACAGTGGACGGCCAGCTCGCGGACGCCCCGGCGATCAGCTTCTGGTAGCCCAGTCCCGGCCCGTCGCCGATCACCACCACCCGTCCGGCCAGCCCGTCCCGCATTGCCTCGGTGGACTCGGCGAACCGGGCGTCGTAGATCAGCGCGGCGGCTCCGCAGTCCTCGGCGATGTGCTCCCAGTCCCTGGGGTGCAGCCGGTAGTTCAGCGCCACCCGCACCAGCCCGGCCGCGGCCAGTGCCAGATCCGTTTCCACGTAGGTGTTCTGGTTGGTCTGGAGGTCCAGCACCCGGTCCCCGGCGGCCAGGCCGAGTGCGCGCAACCCGTTGGCCAGCCGCGCCACCCGGTCGCCGAGCTGGGCGAAGCTCTGCCGCCCCTGCGGTCCGTCCAGCGCCGTGCGCGCGCCGAACCGCCGCGCGGCCCTGGCCACCACCCGTCCGACATCCACCTCAGTCAGCTCCTTCGGCCAGGTACACCGCGTCCAGCACCCGCACCCCGCGCGGCAGCACCGCCACCGGGTTGAGATCCACCTGCCCGCCCCAGCCCGCGACCAGCGCCGCCACCCGCACGACCAGGTCCACCAGAGCGTCCACATCGGACGGAGCCCGCCCGCGCACCCCGTGCAGCAGCGCGGCTCCCCGCAGCTCGCCGAGCATCCGCCGCACCTCGGCCGCGTCCACCGGCAGCGGGGCGAGCACCACGTCGTCGAACACCTCGGCGAAGATCCCGCCCAGCCCCAGCGCCAGCATCGGCCCGCACGGCCCCGGCGCGACCCCGACCAGCATCTCCACCGCACCGGTGACGAACTCCTCGACCAGCACCGTCCCGCCGAGCGCGACCAGGCGCTGGTACTCGGCGGCCGCGGTCTCGGGCGTGACGTCCAGGACAACGCCACCGGCCTCGGTCTTGTGCACCAGGCCGGGCACCACGGCTTTGAGGACCGCGCGCCCGCCGACCTCGTGCACCGCGGCGATGGCGTCCTCGGCGGAGGTCGCCAGGCGGCCGGTCGGGACCGGGATGCCGTGGGCGCGGAGCAGCGCTTTGAACTCGGCTTCGCTGGTGCCGCGGGGAGGGGAGGGGCCGTCGCCGGGGGCAGAGGTCTCGCCCCGACCAGCCGCCGTGGCCGGTTCGGTCCGGGCTGCGGCGATCGCGGTTGGTGCCACCGCCGTGGCCGGTTCGGTCCGGGCTGCCGTGACCGTGTTCGATGCCGCCGCCGTGGCCGGTTCGGTCCGGGCTGCCGTGACCGTGGTCGATGCCGCCGCCGATGCCGGTTGGGTCCGGGTTCCCGCGGCCGTGGTCGCTGCGGCCCCGGCCGCCACTACCGCCGCCGCTGCCGCCACCGCCCGCCCCGGCGTCGCGTAGACCGGAATCCCCGCCCGCCGCAACTCCGCACCGGCCCCCGGCGCCAGGTGCTCGGCCCCGGTTCGCGCGACCAGCACCGCCTTCCCGGTCGCCCGCCGCACCCGCGCCAGCCCGTCCGCGATCCCGGCCACATCCGACCCGGTCAGCACGCAGAAACACGCCAGCACCACGTCCACCGCCGGATCCGCGGCCACCACGTCCAGGCACCGCTGGAACAACTCCGGCCGGGCCATCACCGCCGCCGTCACATCCACCGGGTTGTCCACCGACCCGTACGCGGGCACGACCTCCGCCAGCTCCGCGGTCGTGCTCGCACTCAGCTCGGCCAGCCGCAACCCGCGCTGCGCCAACGCATCCGCGGCCAGGATCCCGGACCCGCCCGAGGTCGTCACCACCGCCACCCGGTCACCACTGGCGCGCGTCCCGGCGGCGAAGGCCTCACCCACGTCCAGGAGTTCGTCCACATCGGACACCCGGACGATCCCGTACCGGCGCAGCACCGCGTCGGTCACCCGGTCGTCGGTGGCCAGCGCCCCGGTGTGTGAGGCCACCGCCCGCGCGCCCGCCGTCGAGCTACCGGCCTTGAGCAGCGCCACCGGTTTGCCCGACTTGGCCAAGCGGCGCAACGAGTCCACGTCGGCCAGTGACTCGACATAGCCCAGCAGGCCGGTGCACTCCGGTTCCTCGGCCAGGGTCGCCAGCACCTCCAGCGCGGTCAGCTCGGCCTCGTTGCCGGTGCTCACCGCCCAGCCCAGGCCGAGCCCGCGCTCGAAAGCCAGGCTCACCGCGCCAAAACCCAAAGCCCCGCTCTGGCTGACCAGGGCCAGCGACCCCGGCACCAGTCGCGTGGTCGGGGCCTCGAACAGTGGGCTGAACGAGGTGACCTGCCCCGTCGCCACCCCGACCGAGCCGATGCAGTTCGGTCCCAAGATCCGCAGGCCACCGGCTTTCGCCTGCGCCACCAGGGCTTCCTGGCGGCGGACGCCCTCCGCGCCGGTCTCGGCGAAGCCGGAGGAGCACACGATCGCCGCCTGGACCCCGGCGGTCAGGCAGTCCTCGATCGCGGCGGGCACCCGGTCCGCGGCCACCAGGATCATCGCCAGGTTGACCGGGCCGGGGCAGGCGGCGACCGTGGGGTAGGCGGGCAGGCCGAACAGTTCGGCGTGCTGGGGGTGCACGGGCAGGATGCGGCCCTGGTAGCCGTAGCGGCGCAGGAACTGCACCGGACGGCCGCCCAGCGCGCCGGGCCGTTCGCTGGCGCCGACCACGGCGACCGAGCGGGCCGACCACAGCGCGGACAGCGGGCCGGCCATCACGGGCCGTCCGGGGTCCAGCGGGCGTGCTGGGTGCCTTGCGGGCCTTCGCGCACCAGGTCCAGCCGGGGTCGCGGTCCGTCGCTCCGGCCGGTCTGCGGCCGGCGGCGTCCGGCCCGGAACGGCAGCGGCCAGTCCGCGGCGGGTCCGGCGTACTCCTGTTCAGCCGCCGCGTGCAGTGTCCACTGTGGATCGTAGAGGTGCACGCGGCCCAGTGCGCACAGGTCGGCGCGGCCCGCCAGCAGGATCGAGTTGACGTCGTCGGCGGAGGAGATCGCGCCGACCGCGATCACCGCGATGTCGTGCTCGCGGCCGACCTCGTTGCGGATGCGGTCGGCGAACGGGGTCTGGAAGCTGCGGCCGTAGGCGGGTTGCTCGGTGGAGACGACCTGGCCGGTGGAGACGTCGATGCCGGCCGCGCCGTGCCGGGCGAAGGCGTCCGCGATGAGCAGCGCCTCCTCGATGTGCACGCCGCCGTCGGCCCAGTCGGTGGCCGAGATGCGCACCGTCATCGGCCGTTCCACCGGCCAGGCCGCGCGCACCGCGTCGAAGACCTCCAGCGGGAAGCGCAGCCGGTTCGCCAGGCTGCCGCCGTAGTCGTCGGTGCGCTGGTTGGTCAGCGGGGACAGGAAGGAGGACAGCAGGTAGCCGTGCGCGCAGTGCAGCTCCAGCAGGTCGAACCCGGCCCTGGCGGCCGAGCGGGCGGCGTCGGCGAACTGTTCCCTGATCAGCATCAGCTCGGCCCGGTCCAGCTCGCGCGGCACCTGGCTGCCGGGCGCGTACCGCAGTGGCGAGGGACCGCAGACCGGCCAGTTGCCCTCGGGCAGCGGCTGGTCCATGCCCTCCCACATCAGCCGGGTGGAGCCCTTGCGGCCGGAGTGTCCTATTTGGATACCGATCCGGGCGGTGCTGTTGGCGTGCACGAAGTCCACCACCCGCCGCCACCCGGCCTCGTGCTCGGGCCGGTACAGGCCCGCGCAGCCGGGGGTGATCCGGCCGGAGGCGGACACGCACACCATCTCGGTCATCACCAGCCCGGCCCCGCCGAGCGCCTTGCCGCCCAGGTGCACCAGGTGGAAGTCGTTCGGAGTGCCGTCGACCGCGGAGTAGGTGTCCATGGGGGAGACCACGATCCGGTTCTTCAGCTCCAGCCCGCCGAGCCGGAACGGCTGGAACATCGGCGGCCGGACCTCGCCGCCGCCGGCGAACCAGGCGTCGGCACCGGCCACGAACTCCGGGTCACGCAGCCGCAGGTTGTCGTAGGTGACCCGGCGGCTGCGGGTGAGGATGTTGAAGGCGAACTGGGCCGGGTCCTGGTGGGTGTAGCAGCCCAGGTTCTCGAACCACTCCAGGCTGGCCTGCGCGGCCCGCTGGGTGGAGAGCACCACCGGCCGCCGCTCCGCCTCGTAGGCGGTCAGCGCGGAGTCCACTGTGGACTCCTCGTGCAGGCAGGCGGCCAGCGCGAGCGCGTCCTCCATGGCCAGCTTGGTGCCGGAGCCGATGGAGAAGTGCGCGGTGTGCGCGGCGTCGCCGAGCAGCACGATGTTGCCGTTGCGCCAGGTCTGGTTGCGCACGGTGCCGAAGGTGACCCAGCGGGAGTTGTTGGCGTAGAGCTCGTGCCCGTCCAGCACGTGCGCGAACATCTCGCGCAGCAGGGCGATCGAGCCCTCGTCGCTCTCCCCTGGAGCCAGGCCCTCGCGGTGGTGCTCGGCAAAACCGGCCCGCTGCCACACGTCCTCGTGCATCTCCACGATGAACGTGCTGCCCTTGGCGTCGTAGGGATAGCCGTGGATCTGCATCACCCCGTGCGGGGTGTCCTGCACGTGGAACAGGAACGCGGCGAACACCAGGTCGGTGCCCAGCCACATGTACCGGCAGCGCCGGGACTCCACGCTGGGCTGGAACACCTCGGCGTAGCGGGCGCGCACCGCGGAGTTCACCCCGTCCGCGGCGATCACCAGATCGTGGGTGGCGGCCAGTTCGGCCACATCCGGCGCGGCGGTGGACAGGTGCAGGCGCACGCCGACCTCGGCGCAGCGCTGGTGCAGCACCTGCAACAGGCGACGGCGGCTCATCGCGGCGAACCCGTGGCCGCCGGAGGTGATCACCTGGCCGCGGTAGTGCACGTCGATGTCGTCCCAGCGCGCGAACTCCCGCTGCATGGCCTGGTGGATCACCGGATCGGCGTGCTCGATGCCGCCGAGGGTCTCATCGGAGAACACCACGCCGAAGCCGAAGGTGTCATCGGCGGCGTTGCGCTCCCACACGGTGATGTCGTGCTGACCTAGCTGACGGGCGAGCGCGGCGAAGTAGAGCCCGCCTGGCCCACCACCGATAACCGCGATTCGCACCCGGTCAGGGTATGCTGCAATCCTGACGACCGTCAACAGAACGAAATGAGGCCGGGATGCGTTTCGCTCATCGGACGGTGGTGGTGACCGGCGGCGCCGGTGGGCTGGGCCGCGCGGTGTGCGCGGGGTTCGCCGCCGAGGGCGCCGCGGTCGCGGTGCTGGACCTGGCCGGTGCGGACGAGGTCGCGGCCGAGCTGACCGAGGGCGGCGCGGTGGCGGCCGGGTTCACCGTGGACGTCCGCGAGCGGGACCAGGTGGCCGGGGCGATGGCCGCGGTGCACCGGGAGCTGGACGGCCCGCACGTGCTCATCGCGCTGGCTGGCGGCTCACTCGGCACGCCACGGGACCTGGCCGACATCGAGCCGGCGCACCTGGACCTGGTGGTCGACGTGAACCTCAAGGGCACCTTCTACTGCTGCCAGGCCGCGCTGCCCTACCTGGCCGCGGCCGGCGACGGCGCGATCGTCACCACCTCCTCCATCGGCGGCCGCCAGCCCAGCCCGGTCACCGGCGTGCCCTACGCCGCCAGCAAGGCCGCCCTGGTCGGACTGACCAAGCGGTTGGCCAAGGAGGCCGGGCCGGACGGGGTGCGGGTGAACGCGATCGCGCCGGGCCTGTTCCTCACCGACCGGTTGCAGGGCATGTTCGACGACCTCAGCCAGGCCGAGCGGGACGAGGTGCTGGACGCGATCCCGTTGCGCCGCATGCCGGAGCTGCGCGAGGCGGTGGACCCGATCCTGTTCCTGGCCTCGGCGCAGGCCTCCTACATCACCGGGGTGGTGCTGGACGTCAACGGCGGCCGGTTCATGCCCCTGTGAGGTTGCGCGCCACCGGCCAGCGGTGCAGCGCGGGCGGCAGCTCGAAGCCGTGCGGCTGTTCGGGGAAGTCGTGCACCGCGATCACCGCGCTGACCGGGATGGTGCCGAAGACGTGCGGGAACCACGGCGCGGCCGGGTTGTCCGGATCGCTGGAGGCGCGTTCCCACACCAGGTCCACGTCCAGCAGGTCCGGGTCGATCACCAGCAGCACCAGGTCGTCCCGGCCGCGGAAGAGCCGGTTCGCCGGCAGGTGCACCAGGCCGAAGTCGGAGCAGTGCACAAAACCCTCGGCGGCGTACCCGGCGGGCTCGTGGCGGCCGGTTTCCTGAGCGGTGGCCCACTCGGCGCGGGAGCAGATGTGCAGGATCACCCGCCGATGATCCCAGAGTCCTGGGCGGCGCGTTCGCGGAGCCGGAAACGTTGCAGCTTGCCGGTGGTGGTGCGGGGCAGCTCGGGCAGGAACTCGATCACCCTGGGGTACTTGTACGGCGCGATCACGCTCTTCACGAACTCCTGCAGCTCGGCGGCCTTGGCCGCGTCCCCGGTCACGCCGGGGGTGAGCACCACGTAGGCGTGCACGACCATGCCACGCTGTTCATCCGGCGCGCCGACCACCCCGCACTCCACCACCTCGGTGTGGCTGAGCAGCGCGTTCTCCACCTCCGGCCCGGCGATGTTGTAGCCGGAGGAGATGATCATGTCGTCGGTGCGGGCCTGGTACCAGAAGTAGCCGTCGGCATCGCGCAGGTAGGCGTCGCCGGTGAGGTTCCAGCCGTCCTGGACGTAGCTGAGCTGCCGGTCGTCGTCCAGGTAGCGGCAGCCGGTCGGCCCGCGCACGGCCAGCCGTCCGACCTCGCCGTCGGGCAGCGGCCTGCCGTCGGAGTCGAGGATCTCGGCGCGGAAGCCGGGCACGGGTTTGCCGGTGGCGCCGGGCCGGATCTGCTCGTCGGCGGCGGAGATGAAGATGTGCAGCAGTTCGGTGGCGCCGATGCCCTCGATGATCCGCAGCCCGGTGCTGCGCTGGAACTCGTGCCACACCGCGCTGGGCAGCGCCTCCCCGGCCGAGACGCACCGCCGCAGCCCGCGTAATCGGTCCGCGTGCCCGGCGGCCAGGATGGCCCGGTAGGCGGTGGGCGCGGTGAACAGCACGGTCACCCCGTGCTCCCGAACCGCCTCGGCGAGCTGGGCCGGGGTGGCCCGTTCCAGCAGCAGGGTGGCCGCGCCGACGTGCAGCGGGAAGACCACCAGGCCGCCGAGGCCGAAGGTGAAGCCCAGCGGGGGAGTGCCGGTGAAGACGTCCTCGGCGGTGGGGCGCAGCACGTGCCGGGCGAAGGTGTCGGAGTTGGCCAGCACGTCCCGGTGGAAGTGCAGGGTGGCCTTGGGGCGGCCGGTGGTGCCCGAGGTGAAGGCCAGCAGCGCCACATCGTCGGCCGCCGTCGGCACCGGTTCGAAGTCCACGGGTTTGGCCGCCGCCCGCGCGGTGAGGTCCGCCGGCCCGTCGCCGCCGTAGCCGAGGGCCGGGATGTCCGCCTCCGCCAGGGCGTCCAGGAACCGGTTGTCGCACAGCGCGATCGCGGGTTTGCTGATCTCTGCCAGTGCTCGCAGCTCACCGGCCCGCAGCAGCGGCATGGTGGTCACCGCGACCCCGCCCGCGCGCAGCACCGCGAACCAGCAGGCCACCAGCCACGGGTTGTTGGGTCCGCGCAGCAGCACCCGGTTGCCCGGCACCAGTCCCAGGTCCTCCACCAGCACCCTGGCCACCTGGTTCGCCCGGTCCCGCAGCTGCCCGTAGGTCCAGGTCTCGCCGCCGGGGGTGAGCAGGCACGGCCGGTCCGCGCCGTGCCGGGCGATGGTGTCCTCCAGCAGGGCGACCGCGCAGTTCAGGCGGTCCGGGTAGACCAGTTCGGGCAGGGTGAACTCCAGCTCCGGCCACTGTTCGCGCGGCGGCAGGTGGTCGCGGCAGAACGTGTCGACGTGTGCTGAGCGGGAGAGATCCACTGGCACGCACCTCGTCTCGGCGTCGGCGGGCTGCCCGGCCAGTATTCACCGTTCATGACGACAGTCAATAGGCCGACATACGCATCGACACGATATCGTTTGCTGGTGACCACCCTGGTTGACCTGTCCGAAGTGGACGGGGGAGCGGCGGACGCGCAGTCCGCGCAACCCCGGCAGCTGATCGTCACCGTGTACGGCCTGTACGCCCGCGAGGTCGGCGGCTGGCTGTCGGTGGCCGCCCTGATCCGCCTGCTGGGCGAGCTGGGCGTGGACGAACCGGCGGTCCGCTCCTCCATCTCCCGCCTCAAGCGCCGCGGCATCCTGGACGCCTCCCGGGTCGGCGGCGCGGCCGGTTACGCCCTGTCCGAGCAGGCCAGACTCATCCTCCGCGAGGGCGACCACCGCATCTTCGAACGCCCCCGGCCCACCCTGGCGGACGGCTGGGTGCTGGCGGTCTTCTCCGTCCCGGAGTCCGAACGCCAGAAGCGCCACACCCTGCGCTCCCAGCTCACCCGCCTGGGCTTCGGCAACACCGCCCCCGGCGTCTGGATCGCCCCCGCGCACCTCCAGGACGAGACCGCCGAGGTCCTCACCCGCCTCGGCCTGTCCGCCTACGTCGACCTCTTCCGCGCCGACCACCTCGGCTTCGCCACCCTGCGGGACAAGGTCACCACCTGGTGGGACCTCCCCACCCTGCAAGCCCTCTACACGGAGTTCCTCACCGCCCACGGCCCCCTGGCTGCCCGCTGGCGCCGCCGCCGCACCGTCCCCCCGGCCGAGGCCTTCACCGACTACGTCCGCCTGCTCACCGCCTGGCGCCGCCTCCCCTACCTGGACCCCGGCCTGCCCGCCGAACTCCTCCCCACCGACTGGCCCGGCACGGAGGCAGCGGACCTGTTCGCCACCCTGCAAGCCAAACTGGCCCCAGCAGCCCACGAACACGCCCAGTCCCGCCTCAGCCGCTGACCCCCCATGACGCCCGCGCTCAGTGCCCGGTCACACCATCCGTCCGCTCCCGCAACAGGTCCGCGTGCCCGCAGTGCCGCGCGTACTCCGCGATCATGTGCACCAGCACCCGCCGCAACACCAACGGCCGCCCGGTAGCCAGGTGCACCCCCGTGTCGTCCAGCGCATGCGCCGCCACGATCTCCCGGGACACCGCCACCTCCGCCCGCCACCGCGCGAACGCCTCGTCCACATCCCCGTCCAGGCGCTCAAAATCCTGGCTGGGATCATCATCCGAGTAGTGCAGGTGCGGCACGTCCCGTTGCGCGAACTGCATCTGGAACCACCACCGCTCCACCCCGGCCAGATGCCGCAGAATCCCGTGCAGGGTCAGCGTCGAGGGCGGGATCTGGGCGTGCGAAAGGGCTTCCGGGCGAACACTCTGGCATTTCAGCTCGAAGGTGGCGCGGTGCCAGTCGAGGTAGGCGGTGAGGATCTCGCGTTCGGACCCGTCGAGCGGGAGCGGGGCGCGGGGGTCGTCTGGCCACTTGGGGGAGACGTGCGCGGGCTGGGTGAGTGCCATGCCCAGGAGCGTGCCACGCCCCACTGACACCGGTCGCCCAGCGAACTCAAGCCCGCAGGGCGAGCGCAGGGCGATGCCCGCGAACTCGCGACCCAACATCGACCGCACGGGCGAAGCTCGGCGAACCAAGCGAGGGGCTGGCTTTTCAAACGTCCACCGAGTCTTGAGGTTCCCCATGCCCGTCAACCTGGAGACATCGAACCACATCCCAGCGAGCAGCCGCGCACGGCAACCGCCGCCAAACCCAAGCAGCGCAACGGCGGCTGCTCGCTGGGAGGTGGTTCGCTTTCGGAAGCTTGACGGGCATGGGGAACCTCAAGACCAAGCCTGCGTCCTTTGCCTTTCCCCCATGCTTCGCTCTTGCCCCTACGGCAAAACAGCAACCCCTTGCAGCTCAACCACAGCCTCCCGATCCCACAACCGAGAAACCCCAACAGCCGCCATCGCCGGATAACTCCCACCCACAAGCTCGCGCCACACCGCCCCGATCTCCTTGGCACGACTCTTGTAGTCATCGACATCCGTCAAATACACCGTCAACGAAGCCAACTGATCCGCCGACCCACCCGCAGCCCGCAACGCCACCAGCAGATTCCCCAAAGCCTGCCTGAACTGCCCCACCACGTCCCCGCCAACAACTTTCCCGTCGGCATCAAGCGCGGTCTGGCCAGCCAGGTGAACCACGCGGCTCCCGGTGGTCACCACCGCGTGGCTGAACCCCGACGGCTTGGCAAGCTCGACCGGATTGACGCGTTCCTGGCTCACGACTGCACCGTCCCACCGTCGATGTTCAACCCCTGCCCGGTAAACCCGGCACTGGCCACGCAGAACGCCACCGCATCCGCAACCTCATCCGGCGTGATCATCCGCCCGATCGGCTGCTTCGCCCCCAGTTGCGCCCGGACCTCATCCTCCGCCCGCCCGGTCCGCGCCGCCACCGCCGCCACCGTCCGATCCGTCATCGGCGTGTCCACATAAGCGGGACAGATCGCGTTCACCGTAACCCCGGTCTTCGCCAACTCGGCCGCCGCCGACCGAACCAGCCCCAGCACCCCGTGCTTGGCCGCCGTGTAAGCAGCGATGTGCGACTCACCCTGCTTCGCCGCAGTACTCGCGATCGCGACCAACCGCCCCCACCCCGCCGACCGCATCGCCGGCACGGCCCGCCGGAAACACTGAAACGGCGCAGTCAGGTTCAAAGCAAGAGTGGTCGACCACTCACTGTCCGAGATCCGGTGCAACGGCGCGGCAGTGCCCGACCCCGCGTTCGCCACCAGGATCTCCACCGGCGACCACGCCGCCTCCACCGCGTCGAACAGGGAGTCCACCGCGCCCGGCTCAGTCAGGTCCGCGGGCAGCACCAGCGACTCCCCGGGCAACGACGACGCCACCGCCCGCAGCTCAGCCTCGTTGCGCGCGGTCAGTGCCACCCGATGCCCGTCAGCCGACAACCGGCGGGCCACGGCCGCGCCAATGCCCCGGCCGGCCCCGGTGACCAGGGCGATACGTGCGATCACCGGCAAAGCTTGTCAAACGTTGGTGACGACCGTCAAGATAACGACATATGGACGCCTACCTGCTCGATGCCGTGCGCACCCCGTTCGGCCGCCACCGCGGCGGGCTGGCCGGTGTCCGGGTCGACGACCTGGCCGCCCTGCCCATCGCCGAGCTCCTCCGCCGCAACCCGGCCCTGGAGCCGGCGCTGGTGGACGAGGTGGTCTACGGCAACACCAACGGCGCCGGCGAGGAGAACCGCAACATCGGGCGGATGGCCGCGCTGCTGGCCGGACTGCCGGTGACCGTGCCCGGCGTGACCGTCAACCGGCTCTGCGCCTCGGGCGGCGAAGCGATGGTGCAGGCCGCGCGGCTGCTCGCCGTCGGCGCGGGCCGGGTGGTCATCGCCGGGGGCGTGGAGGGCATGTCCCGGGCCCCGTTCGTGGTGCCGCGGCCCGATGAGGTCCTGCCGCAGCGGATGGAGATGGTGTCCACCGCGCTCGGCTGGCGGCTGGTCAACCCCAGGTTCCCCGCCGAGTGGACCGCGAGCCTGGGCGCCTGCGCCGAACAGGTCGCCGCGGAGCTCGGCATCGGCCGTGCGGCCCAGGACGACTGGGCCCTGCGCTCCCACCAGCTCGCCGCCACCGCCTGGGACAAGGGCTGGCACGACTGGGTCATGGCGGTGGAGACCGTCACCAGGGACGAGGCGCTGCGACCGGACACCTCGGCCGCCGCGCTCGCCCGCCTGCGCCCGGCGTTCAGCCCCGAGGGCGCGGTCACCGCGGGCAACTCCTCCCCGCTCTCCGACGGCGCGCTGGCCACCCTGATGGGCACCCGCGAGGCCGCCGCCGAACTCGGACTGACCCCGCTGGCCCGGATCAGGGACAGCGCCACCGCGGCCACCGACCCGCACCGCTTCGCCGTCGCCCCGGTCCCGGCCATCCTCACCCTGCTGCGCCGCAACGGCTTGTCCGCCAAGGACATCGCCCGCTGGGAGATCAACGAGGCGTTCGCCGCCATGGTTCTGTCCACAATGGACCAACTGGCGGCCGAGGGCTGTCCGCTGGAGGCTGGGCTGGTCAACCCGGACGGCGGCGCGATCGCCTTG
Source organism: Crossiella sp. NPDC003009 (assembly GCF_053591555.1). Lineage (NCBI taxonomy): Bacteria > Bacillati > Actinomycetota > Actinomycetes > Pseudonocardiales > Pseudonocardiaceae > Crossiella > Crossiella sp. NPDC003009. The sequence continues at coordinate 55,331 of NZ_JBSFUA010000042.1, forward strand.
GGTCATCCGCTGGGCGCCTCGATGCCGCGCGCGATCGTGGACTGCGCGCGTGGCCTGCGGCGGCGCGGCGGCGGCCTCGGCGTGGTCGCGGCCTGCATCGGAGTCGGGCAGGGCATGGCCGTGCTCGTCGAGACGGACTGAGAGGACGAGTCGTGCGCATCGAGGACTTCACCGACATCGGCTACACCGTGGAAGAGGACAACCACGCGGTGATCACCATCAACCGGCCGGAGCGGATGAACTCCTTCCGCGGCCGCACGGTGGACGAGCTGATCGCGGCGTTCAAGCACGCCTGGGCGGACAAGCGGGTGGCCGCGATCATCCTCACCGGCGCGGGGGAGAAGGCCTTCTGCGCCGGCGGCGACGTCAAGGAACGCGCCGAGACCGGCGGCTACGGCGAGACCGAGTGGGGCACCTTCGAGATCGAGCGGCTGCACCGGATCATCCGGGACGTGCCGAAGCCGGTGATCGCCGCGGTCAACGGCGTCGCGGTCGGCGGCGGCCACGTGCTGCACGTGCTCTGCGACCTGACCGTGGCCGCCGAGCACGCCCGCTTCGGCCAGTCCGGGCCCAGGGTCGGCTCCTTCGACGCCGGGTTCGGCTCGGCCTACCTGGCCAGGGTGGTGGGGGAGAAGCGGGCCCGCCAGATCTGGTTCCTGCTGGACCTCTTCGACGCGCACACCGCCGAGCGCTGGAACCTGGTCAACCAGGTCGTCCCGGCCGCCGAGCTGTTGGACACCGCCCGCGCCTGGGCGCGCAAGATCGGCTCCTACTCGCCGACCGCGCTGCGCTTCCTCAAGCACTCCTTCAACGCCGACACCGACCACATCGGCGGCATCTCGCACCTGGCCTTCGACGGGCTTGAGCTGTTCACCGAGACGCCGGAGGGCCGGGAGGGCGCGGCCGCGTTCGCGGAGAAGCGGAGCCCGGACTTCAAGCCGTACCGTTGAGCCGCGCGGCCAGGCCGTCCAGCAGCACCTGCACGCCCAGCTCGAACAGCGCCTCCCCGGTCAGCTCCCGGTAGGCCGGGGCCACCCGCGCCAGGTGCGGAAAGCCTTCCGGCGGGCTGAGTCCGGCGCGCGGAGCCGTGCCCGCCCTGCGGTCGTCCTCGGCGGCGGAGGCGAGCACGTGGTCGGCCAGCAGCACCGAGATCGCGGCCGTGTCGGCGGGGGAGAAGCCCGCGTCCAGCAGGATCCGGGTGGTGGTCTCGATGTGCCCCAGCCGGTGCGGGCCGCGCGGCGGGCGGGCGCGCAGCAGCTGCGCGGCGTCCCGGTGCGAGCGCAGCAGCGCCCGGAACTGGCGCAGCCCGGTGGCCAGCTGCTCCCGCCAGGGCAGCGACTCGTCGATGTCGAAGGCCTCCGCGCAGATTGCCTCGGCCACCAGGTCGAGGAGCTCGTCCTTGTCGCGCACGTGCCAGTACAGCGTCGGTGACTGGACGCCCAGCTCGGCGGCCAGCTTCCGGGTGCTCAGCCCGGCCAGGCCGTGCTCGTCCAGCAGCCGCACCGCGGCCGCGGTGATCTGGGGGAGGTCGATCGCCACAGCCTGCACTCTATCAGTGATAGATTTCTCCCTATCACTGATAGAGGGGGTCTCTGATGCAGAAGACGGCACTGCGCGCCGCCGCCGCGAGCGCGATCATCGGCTCGCTGGCCTACGTGCTGCTCACCCTGGTGCACGGCTTCCTGCCCGGCACCGCGCACGAGCTGGCCGGGCACGTGCTCGGCCGGGACTGGCGGGCCATCCACCTGGGCACGATCCTGGCCCTGCTGCTGTGGGTGTTCGCCTTCACCGCGGTCGGCTCGCTGATCACCACCGGTCCGGGCGCGTTGCTGGCCCGCTTCGCCCGGCCGCTGCTGGGCATCGCCTTCACCGTCTTCGCCATCGACTTCGCCCTGGACGGTTTCGGTTTCGCCCAGCTCGCCGAGGCCGGCGCGCACGGCGATCACGCCGACCGGGCGCAGGCGATGGCCGGGCTGGACCTGCTGTTCCGGGCCGTAGTCGGCTCCACCACGATGCTGGTGCAGGTGCTCTTCGGCCTGTCCTTCGCGGTGTGGGCGGTGGTGCTGTGGCGCGCCCGGCGCGCGCCGGGCTGGCTGTGCCTGGCCGGGCTCGTTCCGGCGACCGGCTGGTTCCTCGGCGGCTGCCTGATGTTCCTGCGGGTGCCCGGCGTCGGCTTCCCGGTGGTGGCGCCGCTGGCCGGGCTGGTGCAGCTGTGGGTGCTGGGACTGGGGATCGCCTGGTGGCGTCAGTCGCTCGGTTCGGTCACCGGCCGCCAGTCCACCGGGGTGGACAGGACCATCGCGCTGGAGGTCTCGCCGTAGGTCGCCAGCCGCTCCAGCAGGCGTTCCAGGGCCCGGATGGAGGCGGCGGCGACCTTGACCACCGAGCAGATGTCGCCGGTCAGCCGCACCACCTCGAGCACCTCGGGGCAGTCGTCGAGCAGCTCGGGGTGCACGGTGATGCAGCGCGCGCCGTAACACTTCATCCGCACCAGCGCGATCACCGGTCGCCCGGCCGCGGTCGGGTCCACCCGCGCGTGGTACCCGGCGATCACACCGAGCTGCTCCAGCCTGCGCACCCGCTGCGCCACCGTGGGTGGCGAGACGTGCACCCGGCGCGACAGCTCGTTGTAGGACAGGCGCGCGTCCGCCTGCAGCGCCTCCAGCAGCGCCCAGTCCACCTTGTCCAGCTCCGAGTTCACGAACGTGAGCCTAAGCGCACCAACCGGTTTCGAACGCAAGGCAGGGCCGCCGGAATCGATCCCGCCGCCCATTCCGGTTTGCCGGGGACAGCGATGGAATGGAGGTCTGCCACGAAGGGAGGAACCATGACCGAAACCGGCGGCTGTCCGATCATGGCCGAGCCGAAGCTGGACTTCGGCGGCACCACCCCGTACGAAGACTATGTGCACGCATCGGTGCTGCATTCCTTGCAGCAGCGCTGGTCCAGCGACCCCGGCGAGATGTCCTTCCTGGTCATCACGCAGATCATGGAGCTCTACTTTGGACTGCTGTGCTTCGAGTGGCGGCAGGCGCAGACCGAGATGCGCGCCGACGACCTGGACTCCACGGTGCGCACCCTGCACCGCAGCGTGCTGCACGTGCAGGGCCTCAACGCGGCCTGGCGCTCCATCGCCAGGATGACGCCGGAGGAGTTCAACGCCTTCCGCGCCAACCTCGGTGAGGGCTCCGGGTTCCAGTCCGGCATGTACCGGCACGTGGAGTTCCTGCTCGGGGAGAAGTCCGCCTCGCTGATCGTGCCGCACCGCGCGGTGCCCGCGATGCACGCCGAACTGGAGGCGGCGCTGGCCAAGCCCAGCCTCTACGACGACGCGCTGGCCCTGCTGCACCGGCGCGGCTACCCGGTGCCGCGCTCGGCCCTGGAACGCGACTTCACCCAGGCGTACCAACCGGATCCCGAGGTGGAGAAGGTCTGGACGCTGATCTACTCCGACCGCGCCGAGCACCACGACGAGCAGCGACTGGGCGAGGTGCTCACCGACATCGCCGAGGAGTTCGCCCGCTGGCGCTACGACCACCTGCTGGCCACCCGCCGCGCGATGGGCGCCAAGGTCGGCACCGGCGGCTCGGCCGGGGTGGCCTGGCTGGAGAAACGCGTGCAGCGCACCGTGTTCCCCGAGCTGTGGACCGCGCGCAGCTACGTCTGAGTGTGGAGGAAACCATGAGTTTGGCCGACACGGCGAGGAAACTGGACGCGCTGGACCCGATCGCGCACTGCCGGGACGAGTTCGACCTGGACCCGGAAGTGGTCTACCTCAACGGGAACTCCCTCGGCGCGTTGCCCAGCGCGGTCGCGCCGAGGCTGGCCGAGGTGGTCAACGAGCAGTGGGGCCGCAGGCTGATCCGCGGCTGGGGCGAGGGCTGGTGGCGCGCGCCGGAACGCATCGGCGAGCGGATCGCCCCGCTGGTGGGCAGCGCGCCCGGCCAGGTGGTGGTCGGCGACTCCACCAGCGTCAACCTGTTCAAGGCCCTGGTGGCCGCGATCCGGCTCAACCCCGGCCGCCCGGAACTGCTGGTGGACGCCGCGACCTTCCCCACCGACGGCTACATCGCCGAGTCGGTGGCCCGCCTCACCGGGGTGGAGCTCCGGCAGGTCCCGATGCCCGAGGCGGCGGAGGCGGTCAGCGAGCGCACCGCGGTGCTGCTGGCCAACCACGTCGACTTCCGCTCCGGCGTGCTGCACGACATGGGCTCGATCACCGAGGCCGCGCACCGGGCCGGCGCGCTGGTGGTCTGGGACCTGTGCCACAGCGTCGGCGCGCTGCCGGTGGAGCTGGACGCGCACCAGGTCGACCTGGCGGTGGGCTGCACCTACAAGTTCCTCAACGGCGGACCGGGCGCACCGGCGTTCCTCTATGTGCCGCAACGACTCCAGGCCAGCTTCGACCAGCCGCTGTCAGGCTGGTGCGGGCACGCCGACCCGTTCGCGATGGCCGCCGGCTACACCCCGGACAGCGGCGTCACCCGTGGCCGCACCGGCACCCCGGACATCCTGTCCATGCTGGCCTTGGACGCCGCACTCGACGTCTGGGACAAGGCCAGCATCGCCGAGGTGCGCACCAAGGGCCTGCGGCTCACCGACTTCTTCCTGTCCTGTGTGGACGAACTGCTCGGCGACCGGGTCACCGTGCGCACCCCGCGCACCGAGAACCGGGGCAACCACATCGCGCTGTCCGTGCCCGAGGCAGGCCAGGTGATGAAGGAGCTGATCTCCCGCGAGGTCATCGGCGACTACCGGCCGCCGGACGTGCTGCGCTTCGGCTTCGCCCCGCTCTACGTCCGCTACACCGACGCGCTGACCGCGGTGCAGGTCATCGCCGACGTGCTCTGAGGAGTTGCCGCTTCGGCAACGAAACTTGCCGCTAGTGTCGAGCCGGGCGCAAGGTGAGCGGCATGGACGAGAAGTACTGGGACACGCTCTACCGCGAGCGGGAGCAGGTGTTCAGCGGCGCGGCCAACGGCGTGCTGGTGACCGAGGTCCAGGGCCGGCCGCCGGGCCGCGCCCTGGACGTGGGCGCGGGTGAGGGCGGCGACGCGCTCTGGCTGGCCGGACAGGGCTGGCAGGTCACCGCCGCCGACATCTCCTCGGTCGCGCTGGCCAAGGTGGCCGCTGCGGCGCAGGTCAGGGGCTGGTCGGTGGACACCCTGCACCTGGACTTGGCCGTCGCCGCGCCGCCCGCGGCCGCCTTCGACCTGGTCACCGCGAGCTTCCTGCCGCTGTTCAAGGCCAACGGCACCGCCCCGCTGCGCGCGCTGGCCGAGGCGGTGGCCCCCGGCGGCACGCTGCTGGTGACCAACCACCACTTCGACGAGATCGGCGACCACGAGGGCCACGACGGGCGAGTGGTGCGGATGGCCGACTTCTACCGGCCGGCCGACTTCCGGCCGCTGCTGGACGAGGGCTGGGAGGTGGTGATCGACGAGCTCCGGCCGCGCCCGGAACCGCTGCCGCCGGACGCGCGGCACACCAAGGACCTGGTGTTCAAGGCGGTCCGCGTCAGGCGGTGAGGTCGGAGAGCGCCTTGAGCACCGAGGGCCAGGCCGCCGACTCCGGGTCGATCACGCCGTAGTGGTCCTCACCGGGCAGTTCGCGCAGCTCGGTGGGATCGCCGGAGGCGACGGCGGTGGCCGCGTAGGAGCGGCTGACCTCCGGCGGCACCCACGGGTCGGCCAGGCCGTGCAGCAGGATGCCGCGCACCCCGGTGGGCACCAGCCGGGTCGGGTCGGCCGCGGCGTAGCGCTCCCAGTGGGCGTCGGGCTGGCCGCCGAGCAGCCCGGCCACCGCCCCGTCGCCCAGGTGCTCCTCGTTGGCCAGCACCAGGTCCAGCACCCCGGCCAGGGACAGCACGCCCCGGATCGCGGGCCGCCGGGGCAGGTGCCACGGGTTGTGCGCGGGCAGCCGGTGCCGGCTGGCCGCCCACATCGCCAGGTGCCCGCCCGCGGAGTGGCCGAGCAGAACCACCCGATCGGGATCGGCCGACGCGCCGAGCAGGCCGGGCAGCGCGTCGATCGCGGCGGCCACGTCGTCCAGGGTGCCGGGCCAGCCACCGTCTGGCTGACCCACCCGGTTGTACTCGATCGTGGCCACCAGGTAGCCCTCGTCGGCCAGCGCGGCGCACATCGGGCCGGTGTGCGTGCGGTCGTACTCGGCGAGCCAGAAACCGCCGTGCACCACCACGATCACCGGGTGCGGGCCCTCGGCCACCGGGTACCGGAGGTCGATCACCCGGTCCGGTCCGGGGCCGTAGCGCAGCACCCGGTCGGGGGCGGGCGCTGGGCGGGTCAGCACGTCACGCGAGTCGGCCACGCCGCGACGCTAACACCGCCGGTCAACCGAGTATGGGAGGCTGGCTTGCCCGGATTCGGGCAGGGAAGTTGCTCGCCCGGCCCCACGCCGGGCAGTCTCAGGCCTCGGAGGTACCTGTGGGCGTGGCGCCGCTGCCGGAGGAGCTGGTGCGGCACGTGGCCGCCAGCACCGGCCTGCCCGCCGCGGTCGCGGCCAGGGTGGTCAGTGACGTCATCGGGTACTACGCCGAGCCGGTCGAGGACTACGTCCGGCGGCGGCACCGGGAGCTGAGGCGGCGGAACCGGCGCAACGACGACATCTGGTCGATCGTGGCGGCGGAGCTGGCCGCGCGCCCGGTGGCGGCGCCGCGGCTGTCCGCCCGGCAGCTTCGCCGGATGGTCTACGGATAGGGAGAAATCGCGCATGTGCGGACTTGTCGGGTACGTCGGGCATCGGGATGCCGCCGAGGTGCTGCTGGAGGGCCTGCATCGGCTGGAGTACCGGGGTTATGACTCCACCGGGCTGGCCGTGCTGAGCAAGAACAAGGCCAAGGTCGTCAAGGCCGCGGTGCGGGTGGCCGAGCTGCGCGAGCTGGTGCCGGACAAGCTCACCGGCGGCATCGGCATCGCGCACACCCGCTGGGCCACCCACGGCGAGCCCACCGACGCCAACGCGCACCCGCACACCGACACCACCGGCCGGATCTCGGTGGTGCACAACGGCATCATCGAGAACGCCGAGGTGCTGCGGGCCAAGCTGGCCGCGGCGGGTGTGGAGTTCAGCTCCGAGACCGACACCGAGGTGCTGGCCCACCTGATCGCGCGCAGCCAGGCCGAGCGCTTGGAGGACGCGGTCCGCGAGGTGCTGTCCGATGTGGAGGGAACCTACGGGATCGTGGTGCTGGACACCAGGTTCCCGCAGGAGCTGGTGGTGGCCAGGCAGGGCTCCCCGGTGGTGCTGGGCATCGGCAACGACGAGATGTTCATCGCCTCCGACGTGGCCGCCCTGGTCCGCTTCACCCAGCAGGTGGTCTACCTCGACGACGGCGAGCTGGCCACCGTGCGCGCGGGGGAGTACCGCACCAGCCGCCTGGACCGCTCCGCCGTGGCCAAGACGCCCACCACGCTGGCCATGAGCGTGGAGGACTACGACCGCGGCGGCCACGAGACCTTCCTGCACAAGGAGATCCACGAGCAGCCGGCCGCACTCGACCGGGCCCTGCGCGGCCGCCTGGACGAGCGGTTCTCCACCGCCCGCCTGGGCGGGGTCGGCCTGGACGCCCGCGAGGTGCGCTCGATCCGCCGGGTCAAGTTCCTCGGCAGCGGATCCTCCTACTACGCGGGCCAGATCGGCGCCACCCTGGTCGAGGAGCTGGCCCGGATCCCCGCCGACGCCGAACCCTCCTCCGAGTTCCGCTACCGCAACCCGGTGATCGACCCCGACACCCTCTACATCGCGGTCAGCCAGTCCGGCGAGACCGCCGACACGCTGGCCGCGGTGGCCGAGCTCAAGCGCAAGGGCGGCCGCCTGCTCGGCGTGGTCAACGTGGTCGGCAGCGCCATCGCCCGCGAGTGCGGCAGCGGCCTGTTCCTGCACGCCGGGCCCGAGGTCTCGGTCGCGGCCACCAAGTCCTTCACCAACATGGCCGCCTCCTTCGCCCTGCTCGCCCTGCATCTGGGCCGGGTCCGCGACCTGAGCCTGGCTGACGGCAAGCGCCTGGTCGAGGGCCTGCGCAGGCTGCCGGACCAGCTCAGCGAGATCCTGGCCGCCGAGGACGCGGTCCGCACCGTCGCGCACAAGTACGCCGAGGCCAGGCACATGTTCTTCGTGGGCCGGGTGCGCGGCTACCCGGTGGCCCGCGAGGGCGCGCAGAAGCTCAAGGAGATCTCCTACATCCACGCCGAGGCCTACCAGTCGGCCGAGCTCAAGCACGGCCCGCTGGCGCTGATCAACCCGGAGATGCCCTCGGTGGTGGTCATCCCCGCCGATGAGACCTTCGGCAAGAACCTGGCCACCATCGAGGAGATCAAGGCCCGCGGCGGCCCGGTGATCGCGGTGACCAACACCGAGCTGCCCGCAGGGCTGGCCGACGACGTGCTGTTCGTGCCGCGCAACGAGGTGCAGCTGGACCCGGTGCTGCTGGGCATCCCGCTGCAGCTGTTCGCCCACCACATCGCGGAGAAGCTGGGCCGCGACATCGACCGGCCGCGCAACCTGGCCAAGAGCCTGACCGTGGAGTGACCTAGGCCGCGGACTCCTCGGGCTCCATCAGCAGTATCACCCCGGTGGTCTCCGCGCCGGGGGCGCGCAGCGCCGAGCACAGCACCCGCACGGTGATGGCGCGCCCCCGGCGGTTGACCGCGGCCAGCTCCAGCTCCTGACTGTCCCCGCCGCCGTTGAGGATCTGCTTGATGGTCGGGCGGATCTGGTCGACGGGCAGGCCGATGTCCAGGTTCAGGAAGTGCTGGCCGACGGTCTCCTCCGGCCGCAGCCCCCACAGGTCCTCGGCCCGCCGGTTCCACACCTGCACGTGCAGGTCCCGGTTGAGCACGGCCACCCCGGAGCGCAGGCTGGTCAGGATCGCCGCCAGGAAACCGTTGGCCGCGTCCAGCTCGCCGGAGCGCTCCCGCAGCTCATCGTTGATCGACTGCAGCTCGTCGTTCGTGGACTGCAGCTCCTCGTTCATGGTCTCCAGCTCTTCGTTGGTGGACTGGAGCTCCTCGTTGGTCGTCTCCAGCTCCTCCACCGTGGACTGGAGCTCCTCGTTCGTGGTCTCCAACTCCTCGTTGGTCGACTGGAGCTCCTCGTAGGCGGTCTCCAGCTGCCGGTTGGCGTGCTCCAGCTCGTCCTGCAACCGGCGGGCCGAGGTCACGTCGTGGAAGACCAGTGTGACCCCCAGCAGCCCGGATTCGCTGTCCACCAAAGGGTTCACCTGGATCTCCAGGTAGAGCAGCTCACCGGCGGCGCGGTGGTACTCCACGTCGGCGACCAGCACCGTGCGCCGGTCCAGCTGCGCCTGCTCGATGTAGCGCCGCAGCTCCACCGGCCGGTAGGAGATCTCCAGATCGCGGAAGGGCCGCCCCATGTCCTTGGCCGTGACGCCGAAGAAGGTCTCCGCCGCCCGGTTGGTCACCGCGACCAGGCCGTCGGAGTTGACCACGATCTGCGCCACCGGGCTGTTCGCCAGCGCCTCGTCCCGCAGCCGGTCGAGGCCGGTCAGCTCGGCCCTGGGCAGCGGAACGGGCAGCTCGGCGAACATGACGCCGTTCACCGGCAGCTGCCGGGGGACCTTGCGGAAGACCCGCCGCTTCAGGTCGATCGGGGTGAACAGGGTGCTGTGGCTGAGCAGCATCTCGGCCTTGCCCAGGAACAGCACCCCGGTCTCGCTCAGCGCGAAGTGCAGCCGGGACAGGATCCGGCCCTGGGTCTCGGCGTTGAAGTACATCAGCGCGTTGCGGCAGACCAGCAGGTCGATCCGGGAGATCGGCGCGTCTTGCACCAGGTCGTTGCGGCCGAAGATGACCGAGCGGCGCAGGTCCTGGCGGAAGGTGTACCGGTTGCCGGTGGCCTCGAAGTAGCGCTCCAGCAGCTCCGGCGGCACGTCGCGGACTTCCCGGTCGGTGTAGGTGGCCTGCCGGGACTGGGCAAGGCCCTCCTCGTCCACGTCGGTGGCGTAGATCTTCACCCGGCGCCGGAACTCCTCGGGACCGAGCAGCTCGGCCAGCACCATGGCCAGGGTGTAGGCCTCCTCGCCGGAGGCGCAGCCCGCGCTCCACACCCGGATCGGGCTGTCCGGGTCCTTGTCGGCCAGCAGCTCCGGCAGCACCTCCGCGCGCAGGTAGTCCCACGCGTCGGTGTCCCGGAAGAAGTTGGTGACGTTGATCAGGATGGTGTTGAACAGCGTGGTGAACTCCTTCGGGTGCACCTGGAGCTGGTCCAGGTACTCCGTGTAGTCCTCCACCCGCAGCTGCGCCATCCGCCGCTGCACCCTGCGCACCAGACTCGACCGCTTGTACCCGGTGAAGTCGAACCCCCTGGTTTCCTTGAGGTAGACCAGGAGTGCCTCGAACTGGGGCTCGGTCTCGGTCACGTGTGCCCTTCCGGTGCGCCTGCCGCGCCGCGGCTACCGCCCATTACGACCGGCACCCGGCTGCCGTGACCGCAGCGTAGCCCACACCACCTTGCCGCCCACCGCGGAAAGGTGCCCCCACGCCGTGGCCATCTTGGAGATCAACACCATGCCCTTGCCGCCGGGCCGGTCCGGCCGCCTGGCCAGCACCGGCGGCGCGGCGCTGCCGTCGCGCACGGACAGGCACAGGTAGGTCCCGCGCATGGCCACGGTCAGCTCGAACCGGGTGCCCGCGTGGCGGACCGCGTTGGCCACCAGCTCGTTCACCACCATGACCGCGTCCTCGGACAGCTCCTCCACCCGCCAGGCCGCGCAGGCATCGGCCACCACCAGGCGCGCCTGATGACAGGCGGTGGCCTCCGGCGGATACCAGTCGCGCAGCACCGTCGGCGGCGGTCCCTTGGCCAGCGTGGCCAGCGCCTCGGCCGGGCCGGGGAACAGCTGCAGGTGCCGGACCAGCCCGATCCGCGCCATCGGCGCGTAGATCGCCTGCGGCACCGAGCACAGCGCCACCGGCACGGCCGGCCACTCCGCGGCCCGGCGGCTCAGCGCCGGGAACACCGTCAGCGCCACCTCATCGCCCAGCTGGAGCCCGGTCAGGTCCAGCAGCACCCCCGCGGGCTGCTCGGCAAGGCACTTGGCCACCGTCGCGCGCAGCGCGGGCGCGCTGCCGACCCGCAGCGTCCCGCGCGGCCGCACCACCGTCACCGGATGGCTCTGGTCTACCTGGCAGGTCAGCTCGCCGCTCATCGGCTCAGCCCTCTCCTGGATCCGGCGGTCCGGTCGCGACCCGGTTGATCAGGTCGCGCACCAGTCTGCCCGCGGCCTTGGCCTCGGCGGCGTTGTCGGCGAAGCGGCGCGCCGCCCAGGTGTTGCCGCGCTCGGTGGCCGACTCGGCCATCCGGCGGCCCAGCGCGCTCTTCTCCTCCAGCGCGCGCAACGCCACCCACAGCGCGTTCTCCATCGCCACGCCCTGCTCGGCCATCAACGTCTCGGGGGACCAGGCGTGCCCCACCCGGCAGCGAAACCGGGGCGCCGGTTCGCCCGGCAGGTCGAACAGCGCGCCGTGGCAGGACGGACAGCCCAGGCCCGCGGGCGCCGCGCCCAGCTCGTCGGTGGTCATGGGCGAGAACTCGGCCATCTCCGCCTCCGCGGTGAGCAGGTCGTCCACGGTCCCGGCGGCCGAGGGCGCCGAGGCCACCGCGAGCTTGCCGATCAGCTCGCCGATCTCGGTCGCGGACAGCACGTGGTCGACGTCGTTGTGTTCCCTGGCACTGACCGGCATCGAGGGGTGCACCGCCTCGGCCGGGTCCTGCACCACCGCCAGCCCGCCGACCGCCTTGATCGAGGCCAGCCCCGCGGTGCCGTCATCCCGCGCCCCGGAGAGCACCACCCCGACCGCCCTTGGCCCGACCGCCCTGGCCACCGAGCGGAACAGCGGGTCGACCGCGGGCCGGTGGTTGTTCTCCGCGGGGCCGTGGGAGAGCTGGATCCGGCCGTCGGTGAGCAGCAGGTGGTGGTTGGCCGGCGCCACGTAGATGTGGCCGGGCCGGGCCAGGTCGCCGTGCACGGCGTGGCGGGCGGGCACCGGTCCGCAGCGGCTCAGGATCCGGGGCAGCGCGCTGGGCGCGTTGCGCGGGACGTGCAACACCACGAGCACCACGGCGGGCAGGGCAGGGGGGAGGGCGCCGACCACGGCGCACAACGCCTCGACCCCACCCGCGGAAGCCCCGATGGCCACCACATCCCGGCGGGTCATGGCTGCAAACTACCCACGATGGGCTGGGTCGAACCGACATCGGCCGAATGGCCGTTTCCCCGGCCGCCGGACCGGGAAACATCCTGTGCATGGCGGCGGCGGCCTCGAAGATCGAAGTCGAAGTGGTGCGCGTGGGAGCGACCACCACGGTGTTCGTCCGCGGCGACATCGACCTGGCGGCCGCGCCGGAGCTGGGGCGCGCGCTGGCGGGCAACGCCGGCGGGGGCACCGAACTGGTGGTCGACCTCCGCCAGGTGGCCTTCCTGGACTGCGCGACCCTGCGCGTGCTGCTGACCGCCCAGCGCACCCAGCACGCGCTCGGCGGCAGCCTGCGCTGCACCGGCGCGCGCGGGCTGGTGCGCAAGGTGTTCCAGCTGACCGGCGCGGTCCGGCAGCTGGGCTGTTAGGCCGGGGCGGACGTCGCCGGCGCGGGCTCGGCCGGAGCGGGCGCGGCCTCGGCGCGAGCCCCGAAGCGGTCCACCGTCCAGCGGATCACGTTGTCCTTCAGCTCCACCCGCAGCACCACCGGATCGGCCGAGGCGCCCAGCTTGGCCAGCTGCTGCACCAGGTGCTTGCGCAGCTCGTCCACCACCGCGAAGGGCAGCGCGGGGGTCAGGGTGCGGGTCAGCGCGGAGCCGTCGGGGGCGGTGGCGGCCAGGTCGGCGCGAAGGGTGACCTCGCCGGGAGCGTCCTTGCCGACCGGGTAGCCGCCGAGGGCGTACACGGTCAGGCCGGTCACCTGGGCGGCCCGGACCAGGTTGCCGTCGGCGTCGGCCAGCCACACGTTCTGCTGCGTCATGCCCCGATCATGCCTGCCGACGGCCGCCCGCAGCGCTTCGGACCCTCCCGATATGTTTTGTCGGGGGTGTGCGGCAAGCTTTCTCGCGCTGGCCAAGATCATCAAGATCAAACCCCCTGCGAGGAGAAGAGTTGTCGATGCCCCAGGCATTGTCGGAGCAGGATCTGGAGCACGTTCGCGGTGAGCTCGCCGAGGGCAGGCTTCCGATCGTGTGGTTCACCTCCTCGGCCGTTGGCGTCGAGGAAGGTCGTTCCGGCAAGGTGCTGGCCCTGGGTGATGAGTCGGAGGGCGACTTCATCCAGGTCCGGCCGACCGGGTCGATGGACGTGCTGTCCTTCTCACCGAGCGAAGTCACCATCGTCAAGCCGTCCCGCAAGCGGACGGCGCCCCCAACCGAGGAGGTTCCCGTGACCACGGCCGAGGCCGAGTCCCCCAACGAGGCGCCCGCGTCCCCCGCGCCGGCGCCCGCGGCCGAGTCCGCGGCACCGGCCGCCCCCGCGGCCGAGTCCGCCACGCCCGCCGCCGCCGAGAAGCCCGTCGAGAAGCCGAAGCCGGCCAAGCCCGCGGCCAAGAAGGCCGCTGCCGCCGGGGCGGCCGAGCTGACCGTCACCCTCACCGCCACCGCCGACGGCGAGTGGAGCGTCGAGGTGGTCAGCGGCAAGAAGAAGGTCAAGCCCGCACCGGTCGCCGCGGCGAACGTGGCGAACCTGGCCGCCGAGCTGCCGGAGGAGGCGGCCGAGGCCGTCCAGGCCGTCATCGACGCCGCCCGTGAGCGGCACCGTCAGCGCGTCGAACAGCTCCAGGCGGAGCTGGAAGCCGCCAAGCAGGCACTGGAGGAGCTGGCCGGCTGAGGCCCGCTCAACCGTTCACCGACGGAGCCGTGCGCAGTGCGCGCGGCTCCGTCGCTTTTTTCGATCAGCAGTTCTACCTGCGGAAATACGGTCCAGGGCACATCAACTCTTTAGTCGGGACGAAGTGTGCCCGACAGCTCACCGACGCCGTGGCGCCGGTCACCGCTACCCAACCCGATTCGGCCCTAAACCTGTCGTGCGCACCACATCATTGGTTCATCGCCGCCAACGCTCAACCGCGGCGAGCCGAACTACCTGATGGAGGTGCCGCCCACCATGAGCGCACAGACGGTCTCCGCGACCATCGACGACCCGGCGAGTACGACGCGCCGGTCCAGCCTGCCCACCGCGCCGTGCAGCGTGGTCTGGAGCGGCGGACACGCGTACGTCCTGGAGCAGGGCTTCGGCCGCTCCCGCTGGGCCGGCGTCGATGACCGGGGCCGCGCGCAGTTGCTGACGAATGCGGATCTGCAGCGTCAGGGGTGGAGCACCCGCCGCGACATCTGAGTCGCGGCGCCCTCGCCACCCGTCTGATCCCCTCGGGCCACCCCACATCGACCCCGAACCGGTGTGGCACCCTGAGCAGCGCGGATCAGACGGGTGGCTGGAGGGGACGAGTGAGCAGCACCAGGCAGGAACCGGCCGAGGCCGAGCTGCCGGACCGGGTGTGGACCGTTCCGAACATCCTGAGCTTCCTCCGGCTCGCCGGAGTCCCGCTGTTCCTGTGGCTGTTGCTGGGCCCGAAAGCGGACATCCTCGCGCTGATCGTGCTCGTCGTCGCCGGTCTCTCCGACTGGCTGGACGGCAAGCTGGCCCGCTGGCTCAACCAGTCCAGCCGCCTCGGCGCCCTGCTGGACCCGGCGGCCGACCGGCTCTACATCCTGGCCACCCTGATCGCCTTCCTGATCCGCGACATCGTGCCCTGGTGGGTGGTCGCGGTGCTGGTCGGCCGGGAGGTCGTGCTCGGCATCGCGGTGCTCGTGCTGGGCCGCCTGGGCTACGGGCCGTTCCCGGTGCACTACGTCGGCAAGGCGGCCACCTTCTGCCTGATGTACGCCTTCCCGCTGCTGCTGCTCACCGACGGCACCTACACCGGCGCGGAGTGGTTCCGGCCGCTGGCCTACGCCTTCACCATCTGGGGCGGCGCGATGTACGTGTGGGCGGCCGTGCTCTACCTGATCCAGCTCGGCGGCGCGCTGCGCGCGGGCAGCCCGGCCCGGCTCGCCCAGGCCAGTGGCGGCTGATCCGAAACCGGGCGAGCTGGGCATCCTCGGCCAGCTGCTCGGTGACCACCTGGACGCGGGCTACGACGAGGCCCACCGCCGCCGCGACGGCGAACCCGCCAAGCGGCGCGGCCACAAGCTCTGGCTGGTCACCGGCGCGCTGGTGGCCGGGCTGTTGATGGGCGTGGCCGCCTCCGACGCCACCCAGCGCGCGCCCGGCGCGGACCAGACCCGGCGCAGCCTGGCCGACGACGTGGCCGCGGCCAGGGCCGAGACCGAGGAGCTGAGCCGCCGCGCCGCCGAGCTGGCCGCCGCGCTGGACCGGGCCCGCGGCAAGGCCCTCGACGGCGACGAGGCCGGCCGGGCCGAGCTGGAGCGGCTCAGCGCGCTCACCGAGGCCGCGGGCGCGATCGCGGTGCGCGGGCCGGGACTGGCCATCACCGTGCGCGACCCGATCGCCCGCGGCGAGCAGAACCACCAGAACGTGCTGGACCGCGACCTGCAGGTGCTGGTCAACGCGCTGTGGTCGAGCGGGGCCGAGGCGGTCGCGGTGGGCGGCGTCCGGTTGCAGCCCAGGGCCACCATCCGGCAGGCCGGTGGCGCGATGCTGGTGGACAACCGGCCGATCACCCAGCCCTACCTGCTGGAGGCGATCGGCCCGCCTGCCGAGATGCGCGAGGCGCTCTCGCACACCGAGGCCTACCGACGCTTCCTCGCCTTCGCCGCCGACTACGGCACGGTGTTCACCGTGGAGAACCGGGACGAGCTGCGCCTGCCCGCCGCCGGGATCACCGAGGGCCGCCTGGCCGCCACCCTCACCCCGGCCCCGCCCCCGACCTCATCGGCCAAGAGCACACCGCCGCCCACGAGCACACCGGGAGGAAAACGGTGATCGCCCTGTTCGCCCTCGCGATGGGGGTCCTGCTCGGCCTGTGGCTGGACCCCACGGTGCCCGAATGGGCCCAGCCCTACCTGCCGATCGCCGTGGTCGCCGCGCTGGACGCGCTCTTCGGCGGCATCAGGGCCCGGCTGGACGGCAAGTTCGACGCCAAGGTCTTCGTGGTCTCCTTCGTCTCCAACGTGGTCATCGCCGCGCTCATCGTGTGGCTGGGCGACGAGCTGGGCGTGGGCGCGCAGCTGTCCACCGCGGTGGTGGTGGTCTTCGGCATCCGGATCTTCGGCAACGCCGCGGCCATCCGTCGACACCTGTTCAAGGCCTGAGATGACCGGCAACGGGCTGCCCAAGCGCACCGGCGCGAAACACCGGCTGATCAAGATCAGGGACAACCGCTGGGTCACCGGGTCGACCATGGTGGTGCTGTGCGTGGTGCTCGGCGTCGCGCTGGTCGCCCAGGTCCGGCGTACCCAGACCGGCGAGGGCCTGGCCGAGGCCCGCCCGCAGGACCTGGTGGTGCTGCTGGACGGGCTGCAGGAGCGCGAGGCCGCGCTGCGCAAGGAGATCGCCGAGTCCGAGGCCACCCTGCGCAAGCTCCAGGAGGGCGGCACCGCCTCGGCGGCCGCGCTGGAGGAGGCCAGGCGCAGGGCCACCGCGCTGGCCGTGCTCACCGGCACGGTGCCGGTGACCGGACCCGGACTCCGGGTGGAGATCGGCGACGGCTCGGGCAAGCTGGGGCCGGAGGTGCTGCTGGACGTGATCCAGGAACTGCGCAACGCCGGCGCCGAGGCGCTGCAGGCCGGTCCGGTCCGGGTGGGTGTGGACACCGCGCTGACCGGCGCGGACGGGCTGATCCGGATCGACGGGACCACCCTGACCCTGCCCTACGTGATCACGGCCATCGGCGATCCCCCTACTCTTGCCGCGGCACTGAACATCCCCGGCGGGGTGGTGGACACAGTGGAACGCAAGGGCGGCTCGACACGCATCCAGCAACAGGACCGCGTGGAGATCACCGCGTTGCGGGCGGAACGCAAGCAGAAATACGCTCGACCAGCCGGTTGACACAAGGGTTGGTCGGCACGTCGCACCGGCACGGAAGGGGAACACTCGGTGAATGTGCCCGAGCAGTTGAAGTACACGGACGACCACGAGTGGGTGCAGGTCACCGGCGATGGCGTGGTGCGCGTCGGCATCACCGACTACGCGCAGAGCGCACTGGGCGACGTGGTGTTCGTGCAGCCGCCCTCGGTGGGTGACACGGTCAAGGCCGGCGACAGCATCGGCGAGGTCGAGTCGACCAAGAGCGTCTCCGATATCTACGCGCCGGTCGGCGGCGAGGTCACCGCGGTCAACGAAGCCGTGGTCACCGCGCCGGAGACGATCAACTCCGATCCCTTCGGCGAGGGCTGGCTGTTCGAGGTGCGCCTCGACGACGCCGCCGCGCTGGACGGCCTGCTGGACGCGGCCGCCTACGCCGAGAAGATCAGCGAAGCGTGATCTCGATCTTTCGCCGGCTCTTCGGCAAGCGCAGGAGCCGCTCAGGGAACGAACAGACCAACACGGTACGTTGGCAGGACACTTCGCAAGATCCATCGGGCACGAGGAGCACTCAGGTGAGCACGCACGACGGGCCCGGCGTTCCGCCGGAGCGTCCCGCAGAGTCCACTTCGGTCTTCCGGGCCGACTTCCTCGCCGAGGTCGAGGGCACCGAGACCGCGGCCCCAGAGCCGGCGATCTCCGGTGTCGACGCGCTGCCGGCCGGGTCCGCCCTGCTGGTGGTCAAGCGCGGCCCGAACGCGGGCTCGCGCTTCCTGCTCGACCGCGACACCACCAGCTCGGGCCGTCACCCCGACAGCGACATCTTCCTCGACGACGTCACCGTCTCCCGGCGGCACGCCGAGTTCCGCCGTGAGGGCGGGGAGTTCGTCGTGGTCGACGTCGGCAGCCTCAACGGCACCTACGTCAACCGGGCCCCGGTGGACACCGCGGTGCTGGCCAACGGGGACGAGGTCCAGATCGGCAAGTTCCGACTGGTCTTCCTGACCGGCCCCGGCGCACCGGCTCAGTGACGGCGGCCGGGCGGCCCCAGCATGGTGGCCTCAGCATCGGCACGGTGCTCTCGCAGCTCCGGGCCGAGTTCCCCGAGGTGACCATCTCCAAGATCCGGTTCCTGGAGTCGGAAGGCTTGGTCCGCCCGGCGCGTACCCCGTCGGGGTACCGCCAGTTCTCGCCGGTCGACGTCGAACGCCTCCGCTTCGTGCTCGCCGCGCAGCGGGACCACTACCTGCCGCTCAAGGTGATCAAGGAGCAGCTGGAGGCATTCGACAGCGGTGACGTGCCTGCGGGCGCCTCCCCGCGCCCGCCGCGCACCCTGGTCGCGGTGGACGGCCTGCCCGGCGCCGAGGCGTTCTCGCCCGGCGGTGAGGTCCGGCTGACCCGCGAGGAGCTGCTGGAACGCACCGGCATCGACGGCGCGACCCTGGTCGAGCTGGAGCGCTACGGCCTGGTCAGGGCCGGGGCGGCCGGGTTCTACGACTCCGACACCGCCGCGCTGGTGCGCACCGTGCGCGCGATGACCGAGTTCGGCATCGAACCCAGGCACCTGCGCGCGTTTCGTTCCTCCGCCGACCGGGAAGTAGGGCTGGTGGAGCAAATCGCTGCGCCACTTGCCCGGCAGCGCGACCGCGACGCGCGGGCGAGGGCGGACGAGGTGGTCAGAGAGCTGGCCGCGCTGTCCGTGACGCTGCACACGTTGCTGGTCAAGATCGGCCTGCGGGGCGTGACCGGCGGGTGACTCCCGCGCAGGTCGCGGCCGAAACGTGATGTTCGTGCCCGCGATGACATGGGCTGGAGCAGGCAACCGTGTCCTGCGGCGGGTAGCGTCGGAGGAGTCGGTACGCGATCCTCGTAGTGGCGGGGATATTGCGGTCCAACGCACTGGAGGAGGCGAGTTCCGATGAGCGAGATGCGCGTCGTCGGTGTGCGGGTGGAGCTGCCCGCGAACCAGCCGATCCTGCTGCTGCGTGAAACCGAAGGTGACCGCTATCTGCCGATCTGGATCGGCTCGGTGGAGGCGACCGCGATCGCGCTGGAGCAGCAGGGGGTGCGGCCCTCCCGGCCGCTGACCCACGACCTGCTCAAGGACGTGATCGGGGCACTGGGGCGGCAGCTCGAACAGGTCCGGATCACCGACCTGCAGGAGGGCACGTTCTTCGCGGAGCTGGTCTTCGACGGGGATGTGCGGGTCTCGGCCCGGCCGAGCGACTCGGTGGCGCTCGCGCTGCGGGTCGGCGTGCCCATCCACGCCGAGGAGGCGGTGCTCGCCGAGGCGGGCCTGGTCATCCCGGACGAGCAGGAGGACGAGGTGGAGAAGTTCCGCGAGTTCCTGGACTCCGTGTCACCGGAGGACTTCCGCGGGGCGGACACCTAGAGACAACGCATACTTTCCACTCGGGCCCCTGGACCGCCGTCACCGACGGTCCAGGGGCCCGAGTCGTTCAGTGATCAACCACTCTCCGCCGTCACACCATCGTGTGGTCAAGCTGTGATCTTGTGGCGGTTGTGCTGGGATGCCGGACCGGTCGTCACCGTCCGACCAGGTGACGGCGCGGGTATCGGTTCAGAAGAGTGAGGACGACCGAGGCGCCGGGCGGGACGGTGGTCCCTTCCCCGCGCGTCGCGTTGACCCGGGGGATGGCCCGTCTTACCGTCGGTGGCGAGTCAATCGCGCCGGGGCAGAACCAGTTTCCCGGCCGCCTGCTCAGGACCGACACGCCGGTGGGGACACGGGCGTGCGGTCGCCGTTGCCGACCGGAGGGTCGGCCGAGGGGAGGCACGCGTGGTCGAGGAAGCGCCAAGCCATCGAGGCGCGCCCGAGCAGGGTGCTTTGTTCCCTGACCTGTCGTTGCCGGACGAGCTGGTCGGCTATCGGGGCCCGGCGGCCTGCCAGATCGCCGGCATCACCTACCGCCAGCTGGACTACTGGGCCCGCACCGGACTGGTCTCGCCGACCATAAGGAGTGCCCACGGCTCCGGCAGCCAGCGCCTGTACTCCTTCAAGGACATCCTGGTCCTGAAGGTGGTCAAGCGGCTGCTCGACACCGGCGTCTCGCTGCAGAACATCCGGGTCGCGGTGGACCACCTGCGCCGCAGGGGCGTGCGCGACCTGGCCCGGATCACGCTGTTCAGCGACGGCACCACGGTCTACGAGTGCACCTCCCCCGAGGAGGTGGTCGACCTGCTGCAGGGCGGTCAGGGCGTGTTCGGCATCGCGGTCAGCGGGGCGATGCGCGAGATCAGCGGCACCATCCACGAGTTCCCGGCCGAACGGGCCGACGGCGTGGAGCTGCTGCCCGGCGAGGACGACGAGCTGGCCCGCAAGCGCCGCGACCGGCAGACCGGCTGAACCAGTTCTGCCCCTAGGGTGTGTCCGCCGGGTCACGCCTGCGATAGCCGCGCCGGTTTGGCCGCTGACGGCACGGCCGGAACACCCGGATACGCCCGGTATGAGGGCGTCCCGGCCGCGCCGCCAGCGACCAAACCGATCACGACTCTCGCAGACGTGACCCAGCGGACACACCCTGGTTCAGTTCTGGCTGAAACCCCTCGGAGCGGCCGTTCGCCGCTGCTTAAGCTCCCGCTGACGGCTGCCCAGGGAGCAGCCGCCCGCACTTGGGGGTTCCACCATGACTCGACGTCTGCTGACTGTGGCCGCGCTCGCCCTGGCCGCTTTCGGCGTCTCCGCTCCGCTGGCCCAGGCCGCGCCCGCGCCGATCAGCTTCGGGCACGAGCAGGGCAAGTTCACCGGCACCAAGGACACGGTGTGCAACCCGATCATCGGTTGCACCTACAAGCTCGAGGGCACGCTCAGCACCGCGGGCGCGGACTGCTACCAGGTCCAGTGGACCGCGGGCAGCGGCTGGGGCGCGGTCAACGTGCCGCCGGCCTGCGGCGCCGGCGAGCACCGGGTGGCCCGCGGCTTCCCGTGGCCGGGCGCCCGCCCGACCGCGTTCCGGCTGTGCCTGGTCAGCTCGGACGGCGCGGTGCGTTCCTGCGGCGCCCAGCAGGCTTCCTGACCCGCGCCGCCGCCGCGCGCATCCCGGCAGGCTGCGCGCGGTGGCGGCCCGGCCACGCCCTGTGTCCGTTCGCGACCACGGCCGGTGACCTGGTGTTCTCGGGCACGTCGGAAACTTCCGGTTAACTCAGGCGGGGTAGGATTCGCGCGTAGTCGTGATCCCCACGCGGGAGAGCCCGGACCGGAGCCATCGGTCCGGCGCCGAAGGAGCAACTCCTCCCCGGAACCTCTCAGGCCAAGCGGACCGTGTGGGCAGACACCTCTGGAAAGCGGTCCGCGTTCGCGTGGACCCGCCGACGGTGCAAGTCCGGCGCCGCACTGGCCGGGTGAAGCTCTCAGGCGCCCGGAAACCGGGTACGGACAGAGGGGGAGGGCAGTTCCGCATGCCCACCCCTAGGCGCCGGAGGCGAGAGCATGACCCAGCCGAACCCCGATCGCATCCCCTTGGCCGCGCTGGAGCACGGCACTCCTTTCGCCGACCGGCACGTCGGTCCGCGGCCGGCTGAGCTGGCCCGGATGCTCGACGTCATCGGGGTCGGCTCGCTGGAGGAGCTGGCCCAGCGGGCGGTGCCCCGGGTGATCCGCGAGGGTGAGCTGTCCCTCGCGCTGCCCGCGCCGGCCACCGAGTTCGAGGCGCTGGCCGAGCTGCGCGCGCTGGCCGACCGGAACACGCTGCGCACCCCGATGATCGGCCTCGGCTACTACGGCACCATCACCCCGCCGGTGATCAAGCGGAACGTGCTGGAGAGCCCGGCCTGGTACACCGCCTACACCCCGTACCAGCCGGAGATCTCGCAGGGCCGCCTGGAGGCGCTGCTCAACTTCCAGACCATGGTCGCCGACCTGACCGGCCTGGAGACCGCGAACGCCTCCATGCTGGACGAGGGCACCGCGGCCGCCGAGGCCATGACGCTGGTGCGCCGGGCGGGCAAGGCCAAGTCGCCGCGGTTCGTGGTGGACGCGGACAGCCTGCCGCAGACCATCGCGGTGATCGAGACCCGCGCCGAGCCGCTGGGCATCGAGATCGTGCTCGCCGACCTGGCGCAGGGCCTGCCCGAGGGCGAGTTCTTCGGCGTGCTGCTGTCCTACCCCGGCGCCGGCGGCGAGGTCCGCGACTACCGGGCGCTGGTGGAGCAGGCGCACGAGCGCGGCGCCCAGGTCGCGGTGGCCGCCGACCTGCTCGCGCTGACCCTGCTGACCCCGCCGGGGGAGTGGGGCGCGGACGTGGTGGTGGGCACCACGCAGCGCTTCGGTGTGCCGATGGGCTTCGGCGGCCCGCACGCCGGGTTCATGGCGGTGCGCTCCGGCCTGGAGCGGCAGCTGCCCGGCCGCCTGGTCGGGGTGAGCGTGGACGCCGACGGCAACCCGGCCTACCGGCTCGCGCTGCAGACCCGTGAGCAGCACATCCGCCGGGAGAAGGCGACCAGCAACATCTGCACCGCCCAGGTGCTGCTCGCGGTGATCGCCGCGATGTACGCGGTCTACCACGGCCCCGACGGCCTGCGCGCCATCGCCACCAGGGTGCACCGCCTGGCCGCGGTGCTCGCCGCGGGCCTGCGCGCCGGTGGCGTGGACACCAAGCACGACCGCTTCTTCGACACCGTGCTCGCGCACGTGCCGGGCCGCGCCGCCGAGGTCGTGGCGAACGCCCGCGCCCTCGGCGTCAACCTGCGCTTCGCCGACAACGACCACGTCGGCATCGCCTGCGACGAGACCACCACCCGCGAGCACCTCGCCCTGGTGTGGCAGGCCTTCGGCGTCACCGGCGAGGTCGACGCGCTGGACGCAGAGACCGCCGACGCGCTGCCGGCCGAGCTGGTCCGCACCTCCGACTACCTGACCCACCCGGTGTTCCACACCCACCGCTCGGAGACCGCGCTGCTGCGCTACCTGCGTGGCCTCTCCGACAAGGACGTGGCCCTGGACCGCAGCATGATCCCGCTGGGCTCCTGCACGATGAAGCTGAACGCCACCACGGAGATGGAGTCCATCACCTGGCCGGAGTTCGCCAACCTGCACCCCTTCGCACCCGCCGCCGACGCCGCGGGCCTGCTGTCCCTGGTGCACGACCTGGAGGCCTGGCTGGCCGAGGTCACCGGCTACGACGCGGTCAGCGTGCAGCCCAACGCGGGCAGCCAGGGCGAGTTCGCCGGCCTGCTGGCCATCCGCGCCTACCACCGCAGCCGCGGTGAGCAGGCCCGCGACGTCTGCCTGATCCCGTCCTCGGCGCACGGCACCAACGCCGCCAGCGCGGTGATGGCCGGCATGCGGGTGATCGTGGTCCGATGCGATGACAAGGGCAACATCGACCTGGGCCACCTGCGCGAGACCGTTCAGGCCCACCGCGACGACCTGGCCGCCATCATGATCACCTACCCGTCCACGCACGGCGTGTACGAGGAGACGGTGGCCGAGGTGTGCGCGCTGGTGCACGAGGCGGGCGGCCAGGTCTACGTCGACGGCGCGAACCTCAACGCCCTGGTCGGCCTGGCCCGTCCCGGCAAGTTCGGCAGCGACGTCTCGCACCTGAACCTGCACAAGACCTTCTGCATCCCGCACGGCGGCGGCGGCCCCGGCGTCGGCCCGATCGGCGTCCGTGAGCACCTCGCGCCGTTCCTGCCCAACCACCCGCTCCAGCCCACCGCGGGCCCGGCCACCGGCGTCGGCCCGATCAGCGCCGCCCCGTGGGGCAGCGCCTCGATCCTGCCCATCTCCTGGGCCTACGTCCGGATGATGGGCCCCGACGGCCTGCGCCGCGCCACCCTGACCGCCGTCGCCGCGGCGAACTACGTGGCCCGCAAGCTCGACGAGCACTTCCCGGTCCTCTACACCGGCGAGGGCGGCTTCGTCGCCCACGAGTGCATCCTGGACCTGCGCCCCATCACCAAGGCCACCGGCGTCACCGTCGACGACGTGGCCAAGCGCCTGGCCGACTACGGCCTGCACGCCCCCACCATGTCCTTCCCCGTGGCGGGCACCCTCATGGTCGAACCCACCGAGAGCGAAGACCTGGCCGAGCTGGACCGCTTCTGCGAGGCCATGATCGCCATCCGCAAGGAGATCGACAAGGTCGGCGCAGGCGAGTGGCCGGTGGAGGACAACCCCCTCCGCAACGCCCCGCACACCGCCGAAAGCCTGACCGGCGACTGGAACCACCCCTACACCCGCGCCGAGGCCGCCTTCCCGGTCAAGACCGACCGCCCGAAGATCTGGCCCCCGGTCCGCCGCATCGACGGCGCCAAGGGCGACCGCAACCTGGTCTGCTCCTGCCCGCCGATCAGCGCCTTCGAGAGCTGACGGACAGACAGACAAACAAAGAACACCGCCGAGCGCCCCGGGCCGAAAGGTCCGGGGCGCTCGGCGTAGTCCCCCCGGGGTTCGCGACAAGAGACCAGCAGCCGGGCTGGCTTTTCAAAACATGTCCGAAGTCTTGAGGTTCCCCATGCCCGTCAACCTGGAGACATCGCACCACATCCCCGCGAGCAGACGCTCACAGCAACCGCCGCCAACAAAG
>NZ_JBSFUA010000043.1:0-78057 GCF_053591555.1 Crossiella sp. NPDC003009
CCGGTCCGGCACTGGCGGCCGCGCGGCACCGTGCTGGTCACCGGCGCCACCGGCGCGCTCGGCCCGCTGCTGGCCCGCTGGCTGGTCGAACAGGGTGCCCAGCACCTGGTCCTGGTCAGTCGCGGTGGCCAGGACTCCCCTGGCGCGGCCGAACTGCGTGCCGAACTGACCGAGTCAGGCGCGGACGTGCTCATGGCTTCCTGCGACATCACCCAGCGCGAGCAGGTCGCCGACTTGTTGACCGGCCTGCGCGAACAGGGCCACACCGTGCGCTCGGTGGTGCACGCCGCCGCCCTGATCGGGCTTGCCCCGATCGCGGGCACCGACCTGCCCGAGGTCGCCGAGATCCTGGCCGCGAAGGTGCTCGGCGCCCGCCATCTGGACGAACTGCTCGACCCCGCCGAACTGGACTCGGTGGTGCTGTTCTCCTCGCTGGCCGGACTCTGGGGCAGCTCCGACCACGCCGCCTACGGCGCGGCCAACGCCTACCTGGACGCGCTCGCCCAGCGCCAGCGCGCCCGCGGCATCCCGGCCATGTCCGTCGCCTGGGGTGTCTGGCACGCCGCCAACCCGCGCCACGGGGCCACCGCGGAGAGCGCGGTCCAGGCCGGGGAACGGTTGCGGCGGCAGGGGCTGCCCTCCTTCGACCCGCAGCTGGGCTTCCAGGGCCTGCGCGCGGCACTCGATCACGACGACGCCGCACTGGCCATCTGCGAGATCGACTGGGACCGGTTCCTGCCGGTGTTCACCCTGAAGCGGCCCAGCTTCCTGTTCACCGAGGTCCCCGACGCCCAGCGGGTGGAGGGCCCCGGTGACACCGCGGGCGCCGGCGAACTGGCCACCCGGATCACCGCCCTGCCCGAGGCCGACCAGGAACGCGAACTGCTCGACCTGGTGCGGGCCCGCGCCGCCACCGTGCTCGGCCACGCCGGCGCGGACGCGGTCGAGGAGGACCGGGCCTTCCGGGACCTCGGCTTCGACTCGCTCAGCGCGGTCGACCTGCGCAACGATCTGAAGACGGTCACCGGCCTGCGGCTGCCCGCCACCCTCGCCTTCGACTACCCAACCCCGCGCGAACTGGCCGCGTTTCTGCGCGCCGAACTGCTCGGCGCGGCCGCCGCGCCGGTGACCGCGCCGACCGTCACCGCGACCAACGACGAACCGATCGCCATCCTCGGCATGAGCTGCCGCCTGCCCGGCGGGGTCACCTCCCCCGAGGACCTGTGGACCCTGCTCACCACCGACGGCGACGCGATCGCCCCGTTCCCCACCGACCGCGGCTGGGACCTGGACGCCCTCTACCACCCCGACCCGGACAACCTCGGCACCTGCTACGCCCGCGAAGGGGGCTTCGTCCGCGGTGTGGACGGCTTCGACCCCACCTTCTTCGGCATCTCCCCGCGCGAAGCACTGGGCATGGACCCGCAGCAACGACTGTTGCTGGAAACCAGCTGGGAGGCCTTCGAGCGCGCCGGGATCGACCCGGCCACCCTGCGCGGCAGCCACACCGGTGTGTTCATCGGCGCCGGGTTCCAGGGCTACGGCGCGCTCGGCGACGGCCTCACCGGCGGCGCGGCCAGCGTCGCCTCCGGCCGCCTGGCCTACACCTTCGGCCTGGAGGGCCCGACCCTCACCGTGGACACCGCGTGCTCGTCCTCGCTGGTCGCACTGCACCTGGCCTGCCAGGCACTGCGGGCGGGGGAGTGCACCACCGCGCTGGCCGGTGGCGTCACCGTGCTGTCCAACCCGTTCGGCCTGATCGACTTCTCCCGGCAGCGCGGTCTGGCCCAGGACGGCCGGTGCAAGGCCTTCTCCGCCGCCGCGGACGGCATCGGCATGGCCGAGGGCGTGGGCATGCTGATGCTGGCCCGGCTCTCCGAGGCCCATCGCCTGGGTTACCCGGTGCTCGCGGTGGTGCGGGGGAGTGCGGTCAACCAGGACGGCGCGTCCAACGGCCTCACCGCGCCCAACGGGCCGTCCCAGCAACGGGTGATCCGCCAGGCCCTGGCCAACTCCGGCCTGCGATCGTCCGATGTGGACGTCGTCGAGGCACACGGCACCGGTACCTCGCTGGGCGATCCCATTGAGGCGCAGGCGTTGCTGGCCACCTACGGGCAGGACCGGGAGGTGCCGCTGCGGCTGGGTTCGGTCAAGTCCAACCTGGGCCACACCCAGGCCGCCTCCGGGGTCGCCGGCGTGATCAAGATGGTGCTGGCGTTGCGCCACAACCACTTGCCGCGCACGCTGCACGTGGACGAGCCCTCGCCGCACGTGGACTGGACCGCGGGCAAGGTCGACCTGCTCACCGAACCCGTCGCCTGGCCGGAGGCCGGTCGGCCGCGCCGCGCGGGAGTCTCCTCCTTCGGGATCAGCGGCACCAACGCGCACGTGATCATCGAGGCGGCCCCGGCTCGGACCCCGGTCACCGAAGAGCGAACCGAACCCGCCGTGCTGGTCTGGCCGCTGTCCGGGCGCACCGAGAACGCCCTGCGTGATCAGGCGAGCCAACTTCTCTCGACTGGGGATGTTGATCCGGCCGACCTGGCCTACTCGCTGGTGACCACCAGGACCACTCTGGAACACCGCGCCGTGCTCACCGGTTCCGGCGCCGGGGACCTGCGCGCCGCACTGGCCGCACTCGCCGAGGGCCGCCCGGCCGCCGGACTCGCCACCGGCATCGCCACCCGCGGCCGCCTGGCCGTGCTGTTCTCCGGCCAGGGCTCGCAACGACTCGGCATGGGCCGGGAACTGCACGCGGCCTTCCCGGTGTTCGCCGCTGCCTTCGACGAGGTGTGCGCCGGACTGGACCCGGCCCTGCCCGAGGTGTTGCGGTCGGATCCGGATCGCCTGGACCACACCGAATTCGCCCAGCCCGCGTTGTTCGCGATCGAGGTCGCGTTGTTCCGGCTGGCCGAGTCCTTCGGCCTGAGCCCGGCGTACCTGCTCGGCCACTCCATCGGCGAACTGGCCGCCGCGCACGTGGCCGGGGTGTTCGACCTGGCCGACGCCTGCCGGCTGGTCACCGCCCGCGCCCGGCTCATGCAGGCCCTGCCCACGGGTGGGGCGATGATCTCGGTGCGCGCCACCGAGGAGGAAGTCCGGCCGCTGCTCACGGACCTGGTGAGCCTGGCCGCGGTCAACGGCCCGGACTCGGTGGTGCTCTCCGGCGAGGCGGACGCCGTGGCGGAGATCGCCGCGGCGTTCGCCGGGCAGGGCCGCAAGACCACCGGACTGCGGGTCTCGCACGCCTTCCACTCGCCGCTGCTGGAACCCATGCTGGCCGAGTTCCGCGCGGTGGCCGAATCCGTGCGCTACCAGCCGCCGCGCATTCCAGTAGTGTCCACTGTGTACGGACGCCCGGCCACCCCGGCGGAACTGGGGTCGGCGGAGCACTGGGTGCGCAACGTGCGGGACACCGTGCGTTTCGCCGACGGCATCGGCTGGCTGGCCGGGGAGAAGGTCAACCGGCTGCTGGAACTGGGCCCGGACGGCGTGCTCACCGCGATGGCCCGCCAGTCCCTGCCCGCGGACACCCCCGCCTTCGCCGCCCTGCGCAAGGACCGCGCCGAGCCGTCCGCCTTCGCCGAGGCGCTGGCCGGACTGTCCGCGCACGGCGTGCCGGTGGACTGGCGAATGCTGGTCACCGGTCTGGGCGCACGCCGGATCGACCTGCCCACCTACCCGTTCCAGCGCGAACGCTTCTGGCCGGATGCTCCCTTGCAGCGGCCCGGCGATCTGGCCGCGGCCGGTCAGCAGGCCACCGACCACCCGCTGCTGGCCGCCGCGGTCGAACTGCCCGCCGCCGGTGGCGTGGTGCTCACCGGCAGGCTCTCCACCCGCACCTGCCCTTGGCTGGCCGATCACGTGATCGGCGGCGCGATCCTGTTCCCCGGCACCGGTTTTGTCGAACTGGCCACCAGGGCCGGGGACCAGGCCGGGGTACCGGTCCTGGAAGAGCTGACCCTGCCCGTGCCGCTGGTGCTGCCCGCCGACGGCTCGGTGCGGATCCAGGTCGCGGTGGCCGCCCCCGACGCCACCGGCCTGCACCCGGTGACCGTGCACGCCCGCCCCGACGAGCAGACCCCGTGGACCCTGCACGCCACCGGCCTGCTCAGCGACCAGACCCGGCAGGGCGTCTTCGACCACCCGCGGTGGCCACCGGCGGACGCCGAACCGGTCGACCTCACCGAGTACTACCCGGTGTGCGAGCGGGCGGGCCTGGCCTACGGCCCGATGTTCCAGGGCCTCAAAACCGCCTGGCGCCGGGGTGACGAGGTCTTCGCCGAGGTGAGCCTGCCCGAGCAGGCCGACACCGAGGCCGCCCGCTACGGCCTGCACCCGGCCCTGCTCGACGCCGCCCTGCAAAGCGCGGGCGTGCTCGCCGAATCCCTGGACCAGGTCAGCCTGCCGTTCGCCTGGACCGGCTACCGGCTGCACGCCGGCGGCGCGGCCCTGCTCCGGGTGCACGCCCGCAGCACCGGCGAGGGCTCGGTGTCGCTGACCGTCGCCGACCACACCGGCGCCCCGGTGGCGACCCTGGAATCACTGGTCTCCCGCCCGATGACCACCGCCGCGCCGCAGGCCGCCGCGCACCACGACTCGCTGTTCCGCCTGGACTGGACAGAGTTGCCCGACCTCGGCCAGGCCGACCCGGGATCGGTGGCCTGGCTCGACAGCAACCACGCCGCCCTGTCCGAGCTGCGCGCCACCGGGTCCGCTCCCGACCTGGTCCTCCTGTCCGGCAACATCCCCGACGGCGACGAGCCCGCCCGGCTGCGCACCGCCACCCACCAGGTCCTGGCCACCCTCCAGACCTGGCTGGCCGACGAGCACTTCGGCAACGCCCACCTGGCCGTGCTCACCCGGCACGCCGCCCCACCCGCCGCCGACCCGGTGGCCGCCGCGGTGGCCGGACTCGTCCGCTCCGCCCAGTCCGAAAACCCCGGCCGCATCACCCTGGTTGACCTCACCGCCGACCCCAGCGACACTCTGCCCGCCATCGTCACCGCCGCCGTCGCCGCCGGTGAACCCGAGATCTCCGTGCACGAGAACGAGATCCGCGCACCCCGGCTGGCCAGGATGCCGCGGGTCGAGGAGCACGGCGGTTGGTCCGCCGAGGGCACCACGCTGATCACCGGCGGCACCGGCCAGCTTGGCGCGGCCGTGGCCCGACACCTGGTCACCGTGCACGGGGTGCGGCGACTGCTGCTCACCAGCCGCCGCGGACCCGATGCCCCAGGCGCGGCGGAACTCCAGGCCGAGCTGGCCGAGTTCGGCGCGCACGCCTGGGTGGTCGCCTGCGACGCCGGGAACCGGGTGGCCCTGGCCGCCCTGCTGGACCGGATCCCGGCCGAGCACCCGCTCACCGCCGTGGTGCACACCGCGGGCGTGCTCGATGACGGTGTGCTCGGCTCGCTCACCCCCGAGCGGCTGGACACCGTGTCGCACGCCAAGGCCGAGGCCGCCTGGCACCTGCATGAACTCACCCGCGACCTCGACCTATCCGCGTTCGTGCTGTTCTCCTCCACCGCGGCCACCATCGGCGGAGCAGGTCAGGCCAACTACGCCGCCGCCAACGCCTACCTGGACGGCCTGGCCCGGCACCGGCACGGCCTCGGTCTGCCCGCCCAGTCCCTGGCCTGGGGTATGTGGGCAGGAGACGGCATGGCCGGTCGGCTCAGCGAGGCCGACCGGAACCGCATTGCCCGCGGCGGCGGTGCGGCCCTGGCGGTCGAGGAGGGTCTGGCCCTGCTGGACACCGCCCGCGCCCTGCCCGACGCGGTGCTGCTACCCATGCGGGTCGCCGCCCCGGCCAACCCGGTCGCGGTGCCCGCCCTGCTCCGCGGCCTGGTGCCGCAGGGTCGGCGCAGTGCTGCCGCCCGCAACCAGGCCGGGGCCGGGGAACTCCGCGAGCGACTGTCCACAATGGAGGAGAGCGCTCGGCTGGCGGCGTTGCTCGCCCTGGTGCGGGAACAGGTCGCGGCCGTGCTCGGCTACCGCGGCGTGGCCGAGATCGAGGCCGGGAAGTCCTTTGCCGACCTCGGCTTCGACTCGCTGACCGCGGTCGAACTGCGCAACGGCCTCACCGCGGTCAGCGGCCTGCGACTGCCCGCCACCCTGGTCTTCGACTATCCGACCGCCACCGCGCTCGCCGGGTACCTGCACGGCGAACTCTTCGGCGCCGACCAGGTTGTCACCACCGCGCCCCGGGCCCGTGTCGGCGAGGACCCGATCGTCATCGTCGGCATGGCCTGCCGCTATCCCGGCGGGATCAGCACACCCGAGGACCTGTGGCAGCTGGTGGCCAGGGACGGCGACGCCATCAGCGGCTTCCCAGACAACCGGGGATGGGACCTGGAACTGCTCTACGACCCCGACTCCGACCGCAACGGCTCCTACGTGCGCGAGGGCGGATTCCTGCACGAGGCCGCCGATTTCGACCCGGCCTTCTTCGGTATCTCCCCGCGCGAGGCCATCGCGATGGACCCGCAGCAGCGCCTGCTGCTGGAAACCGCCTGGGAGACCGTGGAACGGGCCGGCATCGACCCCAGCACGTTGCGCGGCAGCCGGACCGGGGTGTTCGCCGGGCTGATGTACCATGACTACGGCAGCCGGGTCATGCACGCCATCCCCGAGGACCTGCTCGGCTTCCTGGGCAACGGGAACTCCGGCTCCATCCTCTCCGGCCGCCTCGCCTACACCCTCGGTCTGGAGGGCCCCGCGGTCACCGTGGACACCGCCTGCTCCTCCTCGCTGGTCGCCCTGCACCTGGCCGTGCAGGCCCTGCGGTCGGGGGAGTGCGATCTGGCGCTGGCCGGTGGCGTCACCGTGATGGCGCTGCCCGGACCGTTCGTGGAGTTCTCCTTGCAGGGCGGACTGGCCCGCAACGGCCGGTGCAAGTCCTTCGCCGCCGCTGCCGACGGCACCGGCTGGTCCGAGGGCGTCGGCCTGCTGCTGGTGGAACGCCTCTCCGACGCCCGGCGCAACGGCCACCAGGTCCTCGCCGTGGTGCGCGGTAGCGCGGTCAACCAGGACGGCGCGAGCAACGGGCTCACCGCGCCCAACGGCCCGTCCCAGCAACGCGTCATCCGCCAGGCCCTGGCCACCGCCGGCTTGCGACCATCCGATGTGGACGCGGTGGAGGCGCACGGCACCGGCACCACCCTCGGCGACCCGATCGAGGCCCAGGCGCTCATCGCGACCTACGGGCAGGACCGGGAGATCCCGCTGTGGCTGGGCTCGATCAAGTCCAACATGGGCCACACCCAGGCCGCCGCGGGCGTCGCCGGGATCATCAAGATGGTGCAGGCCATGCGGCACGGCACACTGCCGCGCACCCTGCACGTGGACGAACCGTCCCCGCACATCGACTGGTCCGCCGGTGAGGTACGGCTGCTTACCGAACCGATCGAGTGGCCGGAAACCGGACGACCCCGCCGCAGTGCGGTGTCCTCTTTCGGGATCAGCGGCACCAACGCCCACGTGATCCTGGAACTCCCGGACACCCCCGCCCCGCGACCCAGCGCACCCAGCACGCTCCCGGTGCCCTGGCTGTTCTCCGGCCGCACCGAGGCAGCGCTGCGGGACCAGGCCGCCCGGCTGCGGACCTTCGCCGAGAACGAGATCGACCCGGCCGACATCGGCTTCTCCCTGGCCACCGGTCGCACCCGGTTCACCCACCGGGCCGCGGTGATCGGCGCCGACCGCACCGAGCTCCTCGCCAAGCTGGACGCCCTGGCCCGTGGCGAGTTCGCCGCAGACCTCCCCGTCGGCGCCGCCCGCGCCACTGGCAAGACCGTGTTCGTCTTCCCCGGGCAGGGCGCGCAGTGGACCGGTATGGCCGCCGCGCTGCTCGCCGAGGAACCGGTGTTCGCGGCCAGGATGGCCGAGTGCGCGGCCGCCCTGTCGTCCTTCGTGGACTGGAAACTACTGGCGGTGCTCACCGACGAGGAGGCGCTCACCCGGGTCGACGTGGTGCAGCCCGCGCTGTGGGCGGTGATGGTCTCGCTGGCCGAACTGTGGCGCGCACACGGCGTCGAACCGGCCGCGGTGATCGGGCACTCCCAGGGTGAGATCGCCGCCGCCTGCGTGGCCGGGGCACTGTCCCTGGCGGACGGTGCGCGCGTGGTCGCCCTGCGCAGCAAGGCCATCCGCGCCCTGGCAGGACACGGCGGCATGGTCTCGGTGCACCTGCCGGTCGACCAGGTCACCGAGCGGATCACCCGCTGGGGCGGCGCGCTCTCGGTCGCCGCGGTCAACGGACCGGCCACCGTGGTGGTCTCCGGCGAGGTGGGCGCACTGGACGAACTGCTCGACGAATGCGTCAGGGACCAGGTGCGGGCCCGGCGGATCGCGGTGGACTACGCCTCGCACTCCGCCCAGGTCGAACGGATCGAAACCGAACTCCTGGAACTGCTCGCCCCGGTCAGCCCGCGCACCGCGACCATCCCGTTCCTGTCCACAGTGGACGGTGACTGGCTGGACGGCGCTGAACTGGATGCGGCCTACTGGTACCGCAACCTGCGCACCACCGTGCGCTTCGCCGAGACCACCCAGGCCCTGGCCGAATCCGGGCACGAGGTCTTCATCGAGGTCAGCCCGCACCCGGTGCTCACCATGGCGGTGCAGGAAATCCTGGACGCCGCCGGAGCCGAGGCGGTGGTGACCGGATCACTGCGCCGGGAGGACGGCGGCCGGTCCCGGTTCCTGACCTCGTTGGCCGAACTGCACGTGCGTGGTGTCCCAGTCGACTGGCGGCCGGTCTTCCCCGGGGCCACCCGGGTGGACCTGCCCACGTACGCCTTTCAGCACCAGCGCTACTGGCTGGAGGCGGCCACCGGCTGGACCGGCGACCTGACCTCGGTCGGCCAGCAGAACACCGGCCACCCACTGCTGGGCGCCGCGGTCGCGCTGCCCGGCTCCGGCGGCATGGTGTTCACCGGACGGCTGTCCTTGACCACCCACCCCTGGCTGACCGACCACCGGGTCGGCGGTCTGGCCGTCTTCCCCGGCACCGGATTCCTCGAACTGGCCCTGCACGCAGGCGGGCACGTCGGCTGCGACCGGATCGAGGAACTCACCCTGGCCGCCCCGCTGGTGCTGCCCGAGCGCGGCGGCGTGCTCGTCCAGCTCGCCCTCGGCGCGGCCGAGGAGAACGGGCGGCGCGCGCTCACCGTGCACTCTCGCCCGGACCAGCCCGGCGCCGAGGATGCCTGGACCAGCCACGCCCATGGCGCGCTCACCCCGGCGGGCCACGCCGGGACCGCGTTGACCGAGTGGCCACCGGCGGCGGAACCCATCGACGTGGACGGGTTCTACGACAGCCTCAACGGCGGCATCGAGTACGGGCCCGCCTTCCAGGGCCTGCACACGGTGTGGCGGCGGGACAGCGAGCTGTACGCCGAGGTCACCCTGTCCGCGGACGCCGAAGCCGACCGGTTCGCCCTGCACCCGGCGCTGTTCGATGCCGTCCTGCACACCGTCGGCCTCAGCGAACTGGTCGAGTCGGGCGCGGCCCTGCCGTTCTCCTGGACCGGCGTCACCCTGCATGCCGTCGGGGCCGCGGCCCTGCGCGCCAGGGTGCGGATCACCGGTGCGGACACCCTGTCCGTCACCCTGGCCGACCCTGAGGGCAACCCGGTGGCCACCGCGGACAGTCTGCTGGTGCGCGCGATTCCGACTGCCGACCGAACGGTCGGTAGGCACCACGAAAGCCTGTTCGGCCTGGCCTGGACCCCGCTGCCCGCGACGGAGCACCCCGCCCCGTCGCACGCCTGGCTGGCCGCGGACACCGAACCCGACCTGAACGCACTCGCCGAGGCCGCGCCCGAACTGGTGTTCCTGCCCTGCCCGCCGATCACCGGCGACCTGCCCGCGGCCGCCCGTGCGGCCACCGGTCGAGTACTGGCCATCGTGCAGGCCTGGTGCGCCGATGAACGACTGACCGCCAGCCGACTGGTCGTGCTCACCCAGGGCGCGGTGTCGATGGCCGGGGAAGAGGTCGCCGACCTCGCCGGAGCCGCGGTCTGGGGACTGGTCCGCTCGGCCCAGTCGGAGAACCCGGACCGGATCATCCTGCTGGACAGCCCCGAACCCGACCGCCGGACCCTGCCCGCCCTGCTCGCCCCCGAGGAACCCCAGCAGGCGGTGCGCGACGGGGTGCTGACCGTGCCCCGGCTCATTAGGGTGCCGCGCGCCGAGACCGGACCGGTCTGGCCGACCCAGGGGACGGTGCTGATCACCGGCGGCACCGGCGCACTCGGCGCCGACGTCGCCCGGCACCTCACCGCCAACCACGGCGTCCGTGACCTGCTGCTGCTCAGCCGCCGCGGCCCGGACGCCCCCGGCGCGGCCGAGTTGCGGGACGAACTGACCGATCTCGGCGCGCGGGTGACCATCCGCGCCTGCGACGCCGCTGACCGGACTGCGCTGGCCGCCGTCCTGCACGGCGTCGACCTGGCCGCGGTGGTGCACACCGCCGGGGCGCTCGACGACGGTGTGCTCGGCTCACTCACGCCGGAACGCCTGGACCGGGTGTTCCGCCCGAAGGTCGACGCCGCCTGGCACCTGCACGAACTCACCCGCGAGGCGAACCTGTCCGCGTTCGTGCTGTTCTCCTCGGTGGCCGGACTGCTCGGCGCGGCCGGACAGGGCAACTACGCGGCGGCCAACACCTTCCTGGACGCCCTGGCCGGACACCGCCGCGCGCTCGGCCTGCCCGCTGTCTCGCTGGCCTGGGGCCTGTGGGCCAAGGACACCGGCCTGACCGAATCCCTCAGCGACACCGACCGCTCCCGGATCCGCAGGGACGGCGCCGTCGCACTGTCCACAGTGGAGGGAATGGCGCTGCTGGACACCGGAGCCGCCCTCGACCAGGCGCTGCTGGTGCCGATGCGGGTCGACCCGAGGGCACAGGCCACCCGCGGCCCGGTGCCGCCACTGCTGCGCGGACTTCTCCCGTCCCGGCGGCGCACCGCGGCCACCGGCGGACCGGCCGAGGTCGCAGGCCTGCGGGACAAGCTGGCCGGGCTGGCGGAGAAGGCCCAGCAGGAGCTGCTGCTGGCGCTGGTCCGCAACCTGGCCGCCGGGGTGCTCGGACACGCCTCCGGATCCGCGATCGAGGCCACCCAGAAGTTCCAGGAGGTCGGCTTCGACTCGCTGACCGCCCTCGAACTGCGCAACGGCCTCACCGCGGGCACCGGCCTGCGGCTGCCCGCCACGCTCGTCTTCGACTACCCGACCCCGGTCGCGCTGGCCGGTTACCTGCGCGAGCAACTGGTCCCGGCGGCCCGGACCGCGAGTGAACTGCTGCTGGACGGGCTCGACCAGCTCGACACCGCGCTCACCGGTGCCGACGAGCAACTGCTCGGCACCGTGCGGGCCCGGTTGCAGGCCCTGCTTGCCCGGACCGCACCCGCCGCCGGAGGGGACCTGGCCGGGGAGATGGCCGCGGCCAGCGCCGAGGACGTGCTCAGTTTCATCGACCGGGAGTTCGGTCAGTCGACGGGGGAGAACCGATGAGCGAGAACGACACGCGCCTGCTGGACTACCTCAAGCGGGTCACCGTGGACCTGCACGAGACCAAAGCCAGGCTGACCGAGGTCGAGGGCCGCGGCCACGAGCCGGTCGCGCTGATCGCCATGGCCTGCCGCTACCCCGGCGGGATCAGCTCGCCAGAAGACCTGTGGCGGCTGGTCGAACAGGGCCGGGACGCCATCTCGGAGTTCCCCGGCGATCGCGGCTGGGACACCGACGGCCTCTACGACCCCGACCGCGGCCGGCTCGGCACCAGCTACGTCCGGCACGGCGGGTTCATGGCGGGCGCGGCCGAGTTCGACGCCGCCTTCTTCGGCATCTCCCCGCGCGAAGCCCTGGCCATGGACCCGCAACAACGCCTGCTGCTGGAGACTTCCTGGGAGGTCGTCGAGCGCGCCGGCATCAACCCGGAGTCCTTGCGCGGCAGCCGGACCGGCGTCTTCGCCGGGCTGATGAACCACGACTACACCGCTTGGGCGGCCACCCTGCCCGCCGAGGTCGGCGGCTTCGCCGGCAACGGCAACGCGGGCAGCGTGGCCACCGGCCGGATCGCCTACAGCCTCGGCCTGGAGGGCCCGGCGGTCACCATCGACACCGCGTGCTCCTCCTCCCTGGTGGCCCTGCATCTGGCGATCCGGGCCCTGCGCAACGGCGAATGCGAACTGGCACTGGCCGGTGGCGTCACCGTGATGGCCACCCCGACCGGGTTCGTCGAGTTCTCCCGGCAGGGCGGACTGGCCCCGGACGGCCGCTGCAAATCCTTCGCCGGGGCCGCCGACGGCACCGGCTGGTCCGAGGGCGTGGGCATGCTGCTCGTCGCCCGGCTCGCCGACGCGCAGCGGTTCGGCTACCCGGTGCTGGCCGTGCTGCGCGGCAGCGCGATCAACCAGGATGGCGCCAGCAACGGCCTCACCGCCCCCAACGGCCCTGCCCAGCAACGCATGATCCGCCAGGCCCTGGCCGACGCCCGGCTCAAACCGTCCGAAGTGGACGTTGTGGAGGCGCACGGCACCGGCACCACCCTGGGCGACCCGATCGAGGCCCAGGCCCTGCTGGCGGCCTACGGCCAGAGCCGGGACACCCCGCTGTGGCTCGGATCGATCAAATCCAACCTCGGCCACACCCAAGCCGCCGCCGGGGTCGCGGGCGTGATCAAGATGGTGCAGGCGTTGCGGCACCGGCACCTACCCCGCACCCTGCACGTGGACGAGCCCACCCCGCACGTGGACTGGTCGGCCGGCGAGGTCCGGCTGCTCACCGAAGCCCAGGACTGGCCCGACCCCGGCCGCCCCCGCCGGGCGGGCGTGTCCTCCTTCGGCATCTCCGGCACCAACGCGCACATCATCCTGGAACAAGCCCCGGACCAGCCCGCGGAACCCACCGCCGAGGCCGGACCGGTGCCCTGGCTGCTCTCCGCCCGAACCGCCACCGCCCTGCGCACCCAGGCCGCCCGTCTGGCCGCCCGGCTCGTCACCGAACCCGAACTGTCCACAGTGGATGTGGGATTCTCGTTGGCCATCGGTCGCGCCGCGCTGCCGCACCGCGCCGCCGTGGTCGGCGCGGACCGGGGCGAGTTGCTGCGCGGCCTGCAGACCCTTGCCGAGGGCGGCGGACTCACCGATGTGACCGGACCCGGCAGACTCGCTTTCCTGTGCACCGGCCAGGGTTCGCAGCGCCTCGGCATGGGCCGGGAGCTGCACCAGGCCTTCCCGGTGTTCGCCGAAGCGTTCAAGGCGGTCTGTGCCGAACTGGACCCGGAGCTGCGCACGGTGCTGTGGATGGACCCGGAACGCCTGGATCACACCGAGTTCACCCAGCCCGCCCTGTTCGCCATCGAGGTCGCCCTGTTCCGGCTCCTGGAAACCTGGGGCCTGCGCCCGGACTTCCTGCTCGGCCACTCCAGCGGCGAACTCGCCGCCGCTCACCTCGCCGACGTGCTGACCCTGCCCGACGCCTGCCGCCTGGTCACCGCCCGCGCCCGCCTGATGCAGGCCCTGCCCACCGGCGGTGCGATGGTCTCCGTGCAGGCAGGCGAGGACGCGGTACGCCCACTGCTCACCGCCGGTGTCGACCTGGCTGCGGTCAATGGCCCCACCTCCGTGGTCCTCTCCGGCGTCGAAGAGGAGGTCGAGGTCATCGCCGCGACCCTGGCCGAGCGCGGCGTGAAGACCAGGCGGCTACCGGTCTCACACGCCTTCCACTCTCCGCTGATCGAACCGATGCTGGCCGAATTCCACGCGGTGGCCGAGCGCGTCACCTACCACAAACCCGCCATCCCCATCGTGTCCACTGTGGACGGAAAAGTGCTCGTCGAGCCCGCGGACCCCGGCTACTGGGTGGGCCAGGCCCGCGCGCCGGTCCGGTTCGCCGACGCCTTCCACACCCTCCTGGCCAACGGCGTCACCCGTTGTCTGGAACTGGGCCCCGGCGGTTCGCTCACGGCCCTCGGCCAGGAATGCCTGCCCGAAGGCGAAACCGCCCTGCTCGTCCCCGCCCTGCGCAAGGACCGGGCCGAAGCCCGCTCGCTGCTGGAAGCCGTGACCCGGCTCCAGGTCAGCGGCGTCACCGTGGACTGGCGGCCGCTGTTCGGCTCGCACGCCCACACCATCGACCTGCCCACCTACCCATTCGAACGCCGCCGCTACTGGCCCGAAGGCGCACTGCCCACCACCTCCTTCGGTGCCACCGGCCACCCCCTGCTCGGCGACCCCATCGCACTGCCCGACACCGGCGGCCTCGTCCTCACCGGCCGACTGTCCCTGGCCGCCCAACCCTGGCTGGCCGAGCACACCGTCAACGGCCTGCCACTGTTCCCCGGCGCCGGGATGATCGAATTGATCACCCACGCCGGCGGCCTGCTCGACTGTGGCCGGATCGACGAGCTCGTGCTGCAGGCACCACTGGTGCTGCCCGAACGCGGTGGCCTCCGGCTCCAGGTCACCGTCGACGGCGCCGCGGAAGACGGCGGCCGACCGGTCGCCGTGCACGCCCGCCCCGACGGCGCGGGCCTCCCATGGACCTGCCACGCCCGCGGCCGCCTGGTCCCCGCCACCGCCGAACCCGCATTCACTGAAACCTGGCCACCCACCGCCGAACCCGTTGACCTGACCGGGTTGTACGACCGGTTCGGCGAGGTCGGCCTCGGCTACGGCCCGCTGTTCCAGGGCCTGCACCGGGCCTGGCGCCGGGACCGGGACATCCTCGCCGAAATCGTGCTGCCCACCGAACCCGGCCGGTTCGGCCTGCACCCAGCCCTGCTCGACGCCGCCCTGCAAGCCGCCGGACTGGCCCTGCCCGCCCAACCCGCCGACGGCCCCGGCCTGCCCTTCGCCTGGCGCGGCGTCACCCTGCACGCCACCGGCGCCGACCGGCTGCGGGTGCGGATCACCCCGGCCGAGGACGGCGTGACCCTGCACCTGGCCGACGGCGCGGGCCGCCCGGTCGCCACCGTCGAGTCCCTGCTGGTCCGCCAGGTCAATCCGGCCCAGCTGGCCGGGAACACCCGCCGGGACGCCCTGTTCCAGCTCGACTGGGTGCCACTGCCCGAGTCCGCGGGCCCCGAACCCGAGGTCACGATCATCCGCCTGGACCCAGCCGGGACCACCGTCCCGGAACGGATCCACGCCGCCGCGCACACCGCGCTCACCACCGTGCAGGACTGGCTGGCCACCGAGGCGCCCGGCTACCTCGTCCTGCACACCCAGCAGGCCGTCGCTGTTGACACGGAAGAGGTCGACCCGGCCGCCGCCGCGATCTGGGGCCTGGTCCGCTCAGCCCAGTCCGAACACCCGGACCGGATCATCTTGCTCGACGGCGACCCCACCCCCTCGGCCTTGCGCACCGCGATCGACCACGGCGAACCCCAGCTCGCCGTCCGCGACGGCAAGCCGTACGCACCCCGCCTGGCCCGCGCCGCCGACCCCGAAACCACCGCCCTGCCACCGGATCCGGACCACACGGTGCTGATCACCGGCGGCACCGGCGCGCTCGGCGCGGAACTGGCCCGCCACCTTGCCCGCACCCACGGCCACCGCCGCCTGCTGCTCACCAGCCGCCGCGGCCTCGCCGCCCCCGGCGCGCGGGAACTGCTCGCCGAACTGACGGAACTCGGCGCCGAAACCACCATCGCCGCCTGCGACGTCGCCGACCGCGACCAGCTGGCCGCCCTGCTCGACGGCATCCCGGCCGAACACCCGCTCACCGGCGTGGTGCACACCGCGGGCGTGCTCGACGACGGCGTGCTCACCGCGCTCACCCCCGACCGCCTGGACACCGTGCTGCGCCCCAAGGCCGATGCCGCCTGGCACCTGCACGAGCTGACCCGCGACCTCGACCTGTCGCTGTTCGTGCTGTTCTCCTCCGCCGCCGGAGTGCTCGGCGCGCCCGGCCAGGGCAGCTACGCCACCGCCAACACCGTCCTGGACGCCGTTGCCCAGCACCGGCACACCCTTGGCCTGCCCGCGGTGTCCCTGGCCTGGGGCCTGTGGGCCCAGCACGGCGGCATGACCGGCGAACTCGCCGACACCGACCGGGCCCGGCTCACCCGCGGCGGCGTGCAAGCACTGTCCACTGAGGACGGAATGGCGTTGTTCGACGCCACCTGCCGCGCCACCCGCCCACTGCTGCTGCCCATGCGAGTCGGTCCCGCCGCGGCCACGGGCGCATTCCCCGCCCTGCTGCGCGGCCTGGTCCCCACCGCCCGCCGCAGTGCCGGCGCCGGCGCCCCGGAAGCCGCGGACACCCTGCGGAACCGCCTGGCCGGACTTGACGCCGAAGCCCGGCACACCGCCCTGGTCGACCTGGTCCGCAGCCGGGCCGCCGCCGTGCTCGGCTACCCGGACACCGCCGAGGTCGCCCCCGAACAGGACTTCCTGGAACTCGGCCTGGACTCGCTCACCGCGATCGAACTGCGCAACGGCCTCAACGAAGCCACCGGCCTGCGACTGCCGATGACCGTGGCCTTCGAGGAACCCACCGCGCAACGCCTGGCCCGGCACCTCGACACCGCGCTGACCACCACCACCGCCACCCCCGCCGCCGAGGACGGCGAAACCGTGCGCACCCTGTTCCGCACCGCGGTCCAGACCGGGCAGCACTTCGCCGCCTTCGACCTCCTCCAGGCCGTCGCCGCACTGCGCCCGGTCTTCCACACCGCCGCCGACCTGCACCCCGTGCCCAGCCCCGTGCACCTGGCCGAAGCCGACGGGCTGCGGCTGATCTGCCTGCCCTCGCCGATGGGCATGGGCGGAGCCCGCCAGTACGCCCGCTTCGCCGCCGCGCTGCGCGGCCAGCTCGCTGTCTCCGTGCTGCCGCTGCCCGGATTCGCCGACGAGGAGCCCCTGCCCGCCACCGCCGAAGCCGCGGTCGAGGTGCTGGCCACCCTGGCCCGGCAGACCGCGGGCAACGCGCCGTTCGCCCTGCTCGGCGCCTCCAGCGGCGGCCTGCTCGCGCAGGCCGTCGCGCGTCGGCTGGAACAGGACGGCCCGGCCCCGGCCGCGGTGATCCTGCTGGACACCTTCCGGGACAACGGCGCCGGCCTCGGCCAGGTCATCGCGTTGATGCTGGACGGCCTGCTCACCAGGGAGGAGTGGATCGGCCCGTTCACCAGCGCCCGGCTCTCCGCGATGGCCCGCTACGCCCGGCTGCTGGAGGACTGGCTCGGCGCGGAGCAGATCAGCGCGCCGATCCTGTTCCTGCGCCCCGAATCCTCCTTCGCCACCGGGCCCGAGGGCACGGCGCTGGACCCGGCCCAGTGGCAGACCTCCTGGCCGGGCGCGCACACCACCAGCGACCTGCCCGGCGACCACTTCTCCCTGATGGAGGAACACGCGGCGAGCACCGCCGCGCACATCCTGGACTGGCTCACCACCTTGGGGCAGCAGCGCGTCCCGGATCGGAGTTTCTGATGTCCTCCCCGCACATCGCGGTCATCGGCGGCGGCACCGGCGGCCTCGGCCTGGCGCACGCCCTGCACAACGCCGGGATCAGCGTCAGCGTGCACGAGCGGCACCGGGTGCGCACCGAACGCTTGCAGGGCTACCGGGTCAGCCTCAACCCGGCAGGCTCCCGCGCGCTCAGCCAGTGCCTCTCCGCCCGGCTCTGGCAGAAGTTCCTGGACCACTGCGTGGAGGCCGACTACGGCGACCAAGTGCTCACCGACACCCAGTTGAGGGAACGGTTGCGGCTGCGCGCCGCGCCCAGGAAGGTGGTCGCCGACCGGGCCGAGGCCACCAACGACATCCAGCGCAGCACCCTGCAAACCCTGCTCGCCAGCGGACTGGAGGACATCGTCCGCTACGACCAGGACTTCGTGCGCTACGAACGACTCGCCGACGGCCGGGTGCGCTGCCACTTCGCCGACGGCAGCAGCACCACCGCGGACCTGGTGGTCGGCGCCGACGGCGGCCGCTCCCGGGTCCGCGCCCAGCTGCTGCCCGCGGCGAAGCGGGTCGACACCGGGATGTTCATCGTCGCCGGGAAGTACCTGCTCACCGAGGAACGGGCGCAGAACCTGCCCGCCCAGCTGCGCACCGGCATCACCGGCGCGCTGGAGATGCGCGGCTGCAGCCTGATGTCCATGCCCATCCGGCAGAACAAGAACGGCGGCGTCAACGACGAGACCTACCAGCACAACCCGGTGCTCTTCGACAACACTGTCGACTACCTGCTCTGGTCCTACAACGCCGGCCCCAGCCACCACCCCGGACTGGCCAGGGGCGCTGACCCGCACGCCCTGCGCGAACTCGTCGGCTCCCTCATCGCCGACTGGCACCCCGGACTGCGCCGGATGGTCGCCGACACCCACCCGGACACCATCTCGCTGCTGCCCGTGCACACCGCCGACCCGGTGCGGCCCTGGCCCACCACCACCGTCACCCTGCTCGGCGACGCCATCCACAGCATGACTCCGTTCCTGGGCCTCGGCGCGGGCACCGCGCTGCGCGACGCCCGGCTGCTCACCGACCGGATCATCGAGGTGGCCCGGGGTGGCCGGGATCTGCTGGAAGCGGTGGGGGAGTACGAGCGGGAGATGCTCGACTACGGCTTCGCCGCGGTCGCCGACTCCCGCCGCGCCTCCCGGATGTTCCTGGCCGACAACGCCTTCGCCCGACTGGCCTTCGGCGTCGCATCCCGGCTGCTGACCGCCTTCCCGTCCCTGCAACAGAAGTTCCTCAACCCGTGACCACCGGCTCAGTCCGGCAGATGAGAAGGAGTACCACCATGTCAGAACCGTTCTCCGCGCTTGAGGAGGACTTCTTGAAGGTCACCAGCCAGGTCGTGCTGGCCACGGTGACCACCGTGGACGGTAACGGGGCCCCGCGTTCCCGGGTGTTGCACCCGGTGTGGGAGGTCGTGGACGGTCGCCCGGTCGGCTGGGTCTTCACCTCCCGATCCCCGGTGAAGACCAAGCACCTGGCCGGGAACCCGAACGTCGCGGTGTCCTACCTAAGCGCGATCGGCGAGGTCGTGCTCGCCGAGTGCGTGGCTAGCTGGGTGGAGGATCCGGAGACCAAGAAGCATGTGTACGAGCTGATCAACGGCCGCGGTGACGGGTACGACCTGCGGCTGTTCGGCATCGACAGCCCGGAGAACCCGGCCTTCGAGGTGCTGCGGCTGGACCCGTCCCGGGTGCAGGTCAACACCGACTTCCCGAAGGACTTCACCTTCATCCCGAGGATGGCCAAGCTGTGAGCGCCGGGCCGGCGCCCGCGTGGGCGCCGGCCGGTCCCGCCTCAGCCCGTGGTGGCCAGGTGGCCGTCGATGTGCGCGGAGATCATCCGCAGGATTTCCGGCACCACGTCGTTGAGGAAGAAGTGCCCGCCGGGGAAGACCCGCAGCTCGAAGGAGCCAGAGGTGTGCTCACCCCAGGAGCGCACCTCTTCCACGGTGGCCTTCGGATCGGCGTCCCCGGTCAGCGCGATCACCGGGCAGGACAACGGTGGCCCCGGCCGGTAGCGGTAGGTCTCGGCGGCCTTGTAGTCGGTGCGGATCGCCGGCAGCACCATGCGCAGCACGTCCTCGTCCCCGAGCAGCGCGGCGTCGGTGCCCGCCA
This sequence comes from Crossiella sp. NPDC003009, assembly GCF_053591555.1. NCBI lineage: Bacteria > Bacillati > Actinomycetota > Actinomycetes > Pseudonocardiales > Pseudonocardiaceae > Crossiella > Crossiella sp. NPDC003009. The sequence goes on from NZ_JBSFUA010000043.1 coordinate 19,589, forward strand.
GCTTCCGGACGTCGGCGATCAGCCGGTCGTCGTCGAGCAGGTGCGTGCGCTCGTCGCGGTGCTGTGAGGGCGCGCGGCGGCCGGAGGCGAACAGCCCGGCCGGCCGGATCCCGTCGGCCTCCAGCCTGCGCGCGACCTCGAAGGCCAGCGAGGCGCCCATGCTGTGGCCGAACAGGGTGACCGGGCGGTCCAGCCAGGGCCGCACCGCCTTGGTCACCTCATCGGCCAGCGCCTCGATGGAGTCGATGCCCGGTTCCAGCCTGCGGTCCTGCCGGCCTGGGTACTGCACGGCGAGCACCTCGACCCCCGGCGCGAGCGAGCGGGAGACCGGGAAGAAGTAGCTGGCCGACCCGCCCGCGTGCGGAAGGCAGAGCAGCCGGGCGGGCGCCTGTGGCGCTGGGTGAAAACGACGCACCCAGAGATCGTCAGTCATGGTTGTCCCGAAGTCCTAACTTCAGCGGTCCGGACAATGAGTCGCAATAGGCATATGCGCGCGCGACGGGACGAAATTCTAGCTCTTGTTCCTGTCTTGTGCCTGTTCTGTGCTCAAGTTACCACCAGGAAAGCGGGTGCTTACCTGTCCAGATTTCTCTATGTGGCCTGTTCTTGCCTTGCCTCAGCCTGCGCTGGCACACTCACCTGTGGTTCTGTCACGAGCGGACCGCTGCAGGCCACTACCACAACCAATGGAGGTGCCGCCAGTTGTTAAGCTATGTGTGAAGCGTCTGTCGCTTCAGAAAATAGTTGCATTATATCCACGTTTGGCTCCTGTTGAAGGGCCAGTTCGCCGCTGGGGGGCGTTCACGGAGTGGATCACTCAAGTTTATTCGGGTTCTTGTTACGTGAGTTTCGCCTGCGCGCCGGAATGACGCAGGAGGAGCTAGCCGAGGGTTCGGGCGTGTCGGCCCGGACGATCAGCTTGCTGGAGACCGGGAGGCGTGAGGCGCCTCGGCTGGCCTCGGCGAGGTTGCTGGCCGAGGCACTGTCCCTGCCGGTGGAGGAACGCGGGGCGCTGTTCGCGGCGACCCGCGGTGAGGTGACCGGCCTGCTGCCCACGCAGCAGACAGGCGAGCGCACCACCGGGACCGAGACAGCGGTCCGGGTGGGGTCGCACGGGTTCCTGCCCTATGGCGTGCCCGACTTCGTCGGTCGCGACCCGGAGCTGAACCGGTTGCGGCACTTGGCCAGTCTGTCGGCGAGCACGGTGATCGCCGTGGTCGACGGCATGGCGGGCATCGGCAAATCGGCACTGGTCGTGCACGCCGGGCACGCGCTCACCGCGCTGTACCCGGATGGCCAGTTCTACTGCGATCTCAGGGGTTTCAGCCAGGGCCACCAGCCATTGGACCCGGCCGAAGCCCTGGAGGCGTTGCTGCGGATGGTGAACGTGCCGTCCTGGCAGATTCCGTCCACAGTGGACGAACGAGCTGCCCGGTGGCGGGCCAGCGTTGCCGGACAACGGGTTCTGGTGGTGCTGGACAACGTCTTGGACACCGATCAGGTCCGCCCGCTGCTGCCGGGCACTGCGGGCAGTCTGGTCCTGGTCACTTCCCGTCGCCGGCTACCCGCCCTGGCCGGTGCGATTCCGTTGTCGTTGGACGTTCTTCCGCCCGGGGATGCCCTGCGACTGTTCACCCGCGTGGCCGGCCGGGACCGGCTGCGAGACGAGGAGGCCAGCGCGGCCGAGATCGTCAAACTGTGCGGTTTCCTGCCGATGGCGGTGCGCATCGCCGCGGTCCGGCTGGCCAACCGGCCCAGCTGGACCACCGGTCATCTCGCGGACCGGCTCCGGGACGACAACCGCAGGCTGAGTGAGCTCGCCGTGGCCGGGATGCCCGGCGTGGCAACGACGTTCACTCTGTCCTACCGATTGCTGGACCAGCACCAGCTCCGATTGTTCCGCCTGCTCGGCAGGCACGGTGGGGAGGTCTTCGACCCCGTCGAGGCAGCCACACTGGCCGGCCTCACCCTGGTGCGGGCCGAGGAGATGCTGGAAGCATTGGTGGACAACCACCTGCTGTTGCAACCGGCGCCTGGCCGCTACACCTTCCACGAGCTGCTGCGGGATCAGGCCCGCGGTCTCGCGGAGGACTGAGGAGCCCTGGCCCGCCGATTCCGGTCGGCGGGCCAGGGAACCGGCGAGCCGGCTCACAGCCCGTGGCGAAATCCAGCAGGCGCGCGGCGCGGACAGCTCGATGTGGTCCGGCACCGCCGTTGGCCTGGCCGGTTCGTGGTCGCGGCGATCAGCTCGTGCGAGTGGATCGAGAGGTCGATCGCGCCGCCGGTGATCGGGTAGCAGGCGGGAGGCGGAGGAGTTGCGCAACGGCTCGACGGCATCGCGCACATCCAGCCGATCCGCCCACCGCCGCAGGTCCACCAGCTCGATCAGGCACGGCTTCCGCACCGCGTGAACGAGCAGGCTGTCGCGGGCGACCGTGTCCCGGGCAGGGGGCGGAGCATGAGGTTGACGCCGTCGGAGTCCACAGGCGGTGGCCACAGCGCGGTGGCGCTTGAGCCGGTTGACGCCGCGCTCCACGGCGTGGCGCCGGCGGTAGACCTCGGGGTCGAAGTCCGGTGGTCGGCGACCCGTCGACTCATCCGGAACGCGGTGGGCTGGGCGACCTCAGGCGCCCGGCCTCGATTGGTCCAGGTGCTGGGCCAGCTTCAGCCAGGCGTCGGCGGTCTGCCGGGCGAGTTCGGCCACCACCGGCGCGCAGTGCGTGGGCACGCTGTCGGCGATACCTGCCCACCGCTGCGGGTCCACCGCCTGGGTGTCCAGCCAGCGGAGCAGATTCCGGCCCGACTCGGTGAACCGCAACGCCGGGTCCTGGCGCAGGCTCTGCCGGATTCCCGCGGAGCGCGCGCTACGCGGATGGCGGAACCGCGGGTGCCCCGCGCCCGGTTCGCGGTCCGCGGCCGGCCGCTTGCCGTTCGGGCGCTCGCGTGGTGCGGGCACCGGGTCCTCGCCGCGGCGCAGTCGGTTGCGCACGTCCAGCACGGTGGAGGGGGAGATCCCGGCGGCCTTGGCCACCGCGCGCAGGGAGGTGTCCGGGTTCTCGGTGAGCAACCGGCTGGCCTGAAGCCTGCCCTGCACGGCGTTCACCGGCCGGGCCCGCCCGTCCTGGCCGATCCTGGTGGCCGACTGCGGAACTTCCGCGGTTGATCGGTGCCGGATCTTGCCGACCGTCTTGCCGGACAGGCCGGTCGCGACCCCGATGGCGCGGTCGGACCAGTGCGGGTACAGCGCCATGATCCGGGTGGCCGCTGCGATCCGGTCGGCCAGGGACAGCGGCAGGCCGTGCCGGACGTTGAGCCGCACCGCGAGCACGAACGACTCGTGCTCGTCGCCGTCGAAGAACCGGACCGCGATGTCGGTGGTGCCGCGCAGTCGTGCCGCCTGCAACCGGTGCACCCCGTCCACCACCCGCATGCTCGCCCGGCGCACCACGATGGGTGGGAACGGCTCAGTCGATTCCGCGAGCAGCCGCACGTGCGCGGAATCCGCGCCGCCCTGGCGCACATCCGTGCCGATCCGCAAGTCGCCCAGCGGAACCAGCACCACCTCCGATACCACCTGATCCGCAAAAGCGACCGAACGTCGCCCGTCCGCCCATCGTTGCTGTCGTGCCGTCTTCGCGGCCTCGACGTTGAAGTGCAAACTCACCGACCCCCAGTGTCGTGTTGCGTGGGTTGTCCGCCGCACATGATCGATCACTGACATTACGGAGCCGGGCTGGAGAAAAGCTCTTCCGCCGGACCGGCCGTCGCCGGCCCGGACACCGTCCGGTTGAACAGCGAACACGTCCAGCGCTGGTCGTTTCCGGAGTCCGGGGGGCAGAATCGAGAGGGGCAGAACTGCCGGTGGCTATACCGGAGCATATGGGGGGAGTACCGCATGGGCATCGATCTGCAGCTCCTGGTCACGGACCTGCGCGCCTACCGGATCCGGGCCGGGCTCACCCAGAGCGAGCTCGGCACGCTGGCCGGGGTCAGTGTCCGCACCGTACGCGCGATTGAACAGGGACACGTGCGCAATCCGCGCCAGGCCTCGCTTCGGCAGCTGGCGCGGGTGGTCGATGGCGCCCCGGTCCGCACCGGCTCGGTCATCGGCGTGCTCGGGCCGCTCACCGTCCGCCAGGCCGGGCGGCCGGTGGAGCTCGGACCGCTCAAGCTGCGCACCCTGCTCGGCCTGCTCGCCTTGCACCCCAACCGGATCGTGCCAAAGTCGGTGATCACCGACGTGCTGTGGCCGGACAACCCGCCGCCCACCCACCGGCAGCTGCTGCACACCTACATCTCCCGCCTGCGCCGGGTGACCGGGCACCGGATCGAGACCGTCGCGGGCTCGGGGTACACGCTGCGGCTGGACCCCGGCCAGCTCGACCTGCTGCGGTTCGAGGAACTCGCCCGGCTGTCCCGCTGGGAGGAGGCGCTGGTCTGCTGGCGTGGCCCGGTGCTGGCGGACCTGCCGGAGACGGTCCGCGCCACCGCCACCGCCATGGCAGTGACCCAGCGCAGGCTCACCGTGGCGCTAGCACTGGCCGATGAGGCTATCGCCGCGGGGAAGACCGCCGCCGCGATCGGTCCGTTGCGCGAACTGGCCGCGGCCGAGCCGCTGCACGAGGGGCTGCACGCCCGGCTGATGCTGGCCCTGGCCATCGCCGGGCAGCAGGGCGACGCGCTGACCCTGCACACGGAGATCCGGGCCAGGCTGGCCGAGGAGCTCGGGGTGGAACCGGGGCCGGAACTGGGCGCCGCGCACCTACGCGTGCTGCGGCAGGAGGTGCACGCCGCCGCCGAGGACTCCGCGCCGCACCAGTTGCCCGCCGCGCCGGGGTCGTTCATCGGCAGGCGCGACCAGCTGGCCAGGCTGGGCCGGGGCCGGGTGTCGGCCATCTGCGGCGCGGGCGGTGTCGGCAAGACCTGGCTGGCGCTGCGCTGGGCGCACGACAACCTGCACCGCTTCCCGGACGGCCAACTGCACGTCAACCTGCGTGGGTTCGACCCGGTGGAACCACCGCTGGCGCCGGAGACGGCGGTGCGGGGCTTCCTGGAGTCGCTGGGGGTGACGTCGGCCGAGATGCCCACCACCGCGCAGGCGCAGCTGGCGCTGTACCGGAGTCTGTTGGCGCGCAAGAAGATGCTGGTCCTGCTGGACAATGCCAGGGACACCGCGCAAGTGGCCCCGCTGCTACCGGCCAACGACGGGTGCACGGTGCTGGTCACCAGCCGCAGGCAGCTGCCGGGGCTGGTCTCCGCGCACGACGCCACCGTGGTCGCCCTAGATGTGCTCGGCGAGCAGGAATCGTGCGAGCTGCTCGGGCAACACTTCACCGCGGCCCAGCTGACCGGCCAGCCGCAGGACGTGCTGGACGTGCTGCGCTGGTGCGCCGGACTGCCGCTGGCGCTGAGCATCGTGGCCGCGCGGGTGGCCACCGAACCGGACTGCTCGCCCGCGGAGATCGCGCACTCGCTGCGCACCGCCGCGGCCCGCCTGGACGCGCTGGACGCCGGTGAGATGTCGGTGGACCTCCGAGTGGTGTTCAAGGTGTCATACCAGGCGCTGCCGCCACCAGTGGCCCGGCTGTTCCGATTGCTGGGCGTGGCGCCTGGCCCGGACATCGGCGTGACCGCGGCGGCCAGCCTGGCCGGGGTGCCGCCCGCCGATGCCGCCGCACTGCTGGCCGCCCTGGAGACGGCCAACCTGGCGCGGCAGCACCTGCCGGGGCGTTTCCGCATGCACGACCTGACCAAGCTGTACGCCGCGGAACTGGCCGCCGCCGGGGAGAAGCAAGCGGCCGGCCACCGGGTGGTGCAGTTCTACCTGCGCAGCGCGCTGGCCACCGACCGGGTGCTCTTCCCGCACCGCCCGCCGTTCGCCCTGCCCGAGCTGCCGCCCGGCTGTGTGCCGCAGACCCACGCGGACGCGGCCGCGGCGATGGCCTGGTTCAGCGCCGAGTACGACTGCCTGATCGCCGCGCAGCGACTGGAGGGCGCCACCAGCTGGCAGCTGGCCAAGGCAATGCGGGTGTACCTGTGGCGCCGGGGCCGGATCCACGACACGGTCGAGGTGTGGCGGTCCGCGCTGGCGGAGGCGGTGCGGCTGGCCGATCCGACCGAGACGATGAGCGCGCACCGCTCCCTCGGCGACAGCTACGCCAGCGTGGCCGACTTCACCGCCGCCCAGCACCACCTGGACCGGGCCGTGGTACTGGCCCGCAGGCTGGGCAACCGAATGGAGGAGGCGCACGCGCACAGCTCGCTGGCCTGGCAGTACGACCAGCACAACGATCACCGGCGGGCCCTGGACCACGCCTGCAGGGCCCTGGACCTCTACCGCGAGGTGGCCGGGGCGCAGTGGCAGGCCGACATGCTCAACTGCGTCGGCTGGTGCCACATCAAACTGGGCAACTACGAGCTGGCCCAGGAGCACTGCTCGGCCGCACTGGCCATATCGCAGCGGCACCAGCACACCGACGGCGCAGTGCACTCGCTGAAGAGCCTGGGCTACCTCGCGGTCCGCACCGGCAGACTGGCCGACGCCGCGCGGCACTACACCGAGGCGCTGACCCTGTGCCGCAGGCTGGATCACCCCTACACCGAGGCCAGTCTGCTGGCGCAGCTCGGCGACACCGAACACGCCCGCGGCCGGCAGCGAGATGCGAACAGCGCTTGGCAGCAGGCGCTGGAGCTGTATCGGTCCCAGCGCCGGACGGCCGCGGCGCGCCGGATGGCCGAGCGGCTGGCCACGGCAGCCACGGCCTCGCGGGAACAGCGACGTCCGTAGCCGCGGCCGGGGCTCAGCGCGCCTCGGGGTGACCGGCGGTTGTGCTGTCCTGGCCGGTGAGCGAGCGGCGGACCGCGTGCACCACATCGGCCAGCGGCGAGACCAGCAGGTCGTCGAAAGTGCGCGGGTGCGGCAGGTCGACCTGGTGGTCGGCGGCCAGGTGGCCGGTCAGCGCGAAGACCACCACCCGGTCGGCCAGCAGCACCGCCTCCAGCGGGTCGTGGGTGACGAAGACGACAGCTGTCCGGCATCTAGGTGGAGGTGGATGTCGCGCGCCTGGATCACGGTGCCGTGCACGGTGCCGGAGACCTCGTTGTGCTGCACCCGCTAACGGTATTGGGTACCGGTCCCGTCGGGTCGCACAACCGCGAAGCTCAACCGCGATCACCACCGACAGCGCGATCCACCCGCTGCAGAACTGCGCCGACGCTGGTGCGTCGGCCGTGCCGCGTGGGCTGCGGACCATCCCGCCTGCGCGGAGACGACTAAGAATCCGTGGGTTAAACAGAGTGTCCGAGGGAGTTGAACCACATCCCCAACCTGGTGTACGCCACTGACCTGCAGCTTCCTTGATGCCAGTGCCGCAGCTACCGGCTTTCGCCGTCGATGATCATCGAGTCGCGGGCGCTGATGTCGGCACATCGGCGCATTCGTCTCCGTGCACCGCTGCGCCCACGTGATCGCTTGAGTGGAACGCGTGCAGTCGCCGAGCCGTCGGCTGGTGCCGATCGAGAAGATCGTCGAGCACTCCTGCGCGGCGTCGCACGGTCGAAGTAGCTATTCCCGGTCCGCCCGGTGATCCCGAGCCTGTGCGCCACTATCCCCTTGGCCTCGCACGGAACCAGCTCACCGGCACGTCAACCTCGCGGACGGTGAGCCTCGGATGCCCTGGGCCGGCACCCAATCGCCATCACGGATGGCGGCGCTGAACAGGCTGGTCACCGGTGATGCCGTCCCCCGCAGGGTGGTGTCTCTACCGCTTCACCCGGGCACGAATCGCTAACGCCGCCAAGGCAAGCAGCAACGGACCGAGGGCGCGGCCGGCCATGACCGTCCACGTCCCGGCCGCGGTGAGGCGCTGATCGGTGTCGCGGAAGATCACCGAGCCGAGAACGATGCGGATCGCCTTCCCGGCCCGCTCCGCCGTCCACCGCTGATCCGGCGGCGCCAGCACCGCGGGCACAGGCTTGACCTCCAGGGTGATCGGCTGCGGCCGCTCAGCCACCGCCGCCGGGATCGTGCCGGTCACCTGCTGCACCGCGGCCTCCTGCGGCAGCCCGCAGGTGGTCAGCAGCACGAACAGGACACCAACGGCGCGGCCAGCACGCTCAGCCCGCGGCTGGCCCGCTGCCCGTAGCCGGAGACCAGCCAGTACACGGTGAGCAGGATGCGCTCCGGGAGGCTGGTGGAGGGGGCGTGGCGGCGGGCCTCCATCTCGCCGTAGTAGAAGTCCCCGGCACCGGCCTCGTTCTTGGCGTCCTCGGCGGCTTTGCGCAGCGACCGGTACACCACCGCCCGCCGCTCCGGGCCCACCGGCGGCTCCTCAACGCCACCCTCGAGTGCGGGGAGGTCGCTCATCCAGCCGCCGGGCTTGCCGCGCTCGGCGCGCCAGGGGTGCTCTTCGGCCAGCACGCGCCGGGAGGTCCACCGCCACACCGGTGGCCAAGCCCAGTCGGTCTGCCAGCCGCCGGGTGGCCGATTGAACGGGCTACGCCCTTCCAGGCGCAGCTTGTCCAACTGGTGGGCTCCAGCGAAGCGGCACCACCGCAGATCCACATCAGACAGTGTCAGCTGCGACACATCGCTCTCCCGCACCGACAGCAACTGCGGAACCCACTCCTCAAGACCAGCACCGCGACGGCGGGATCGGGTCGCGGAGCCAGCACCGTCCCGCTCAGTCACCCACGCGTTGATCTGCTCCTGCCCGGCCACCACAGCCTTGTATCGAGAACTGAACGGTGTTGGTGCGCCGCTAGCGAGGAGGGCGCGCCGAAGAACGTGCGCCGCACATCGATCCTTGCGTACCGCACACGAAGCTCGACCCCGCCTTCAAACCGCGTGTCCGTGGCCGAAAGCGTGCCCGTCTCCACCTCAACCATGACTCGCTTCGCGAACGACGAGCCATCCATCGAGAGCGTGCTCGCCACCAGCGGCCCGATCATGGTGCGTCCGCCGAACTTCACGCGGTTGAACCAGGCGTCCCCGCCGACCTTCACGCCGTTGAACTTGAAGATTGCGGTGGTGTGGTCGTTGGAAGTGGCTTGGTCGGTGTGCTGTGGGGCAGCACCGGAGAAGAAGCAGTGTCGGAAGTCTGCATGGCCAAGGCGAGGGGTGCGGGGTGCGGGGTCTTCCCCCTCGGACATGCCTGCTAGCAGCCGGTGGAGAAGCTCCGGGGTCAGGGTCGTGCCGCGAAGGTCCACATCGGCTCCCGGGGTGAACCGGGTGAGTGCGGTGTCGAGGTCGTCGGCAGTCAGGTGCGCAAGGCACTGGTCGAAGTCCTCAATCCGCCGGCCTGTGCACCGTCCCGCGTCCTCGGTGCAGGTGGGCCAGTCGGGTGTGAAACGAGGCCGGGTGTCGGTGGTGTCATCGGGCATCGCGCAGTTCTAGACGAGCATCATCACGGTCGGGCGTGCCGCGCCGTTCGAGCCTCGAACTCACCCCCAATGGCGCAGCGCTGGGTGTGGCCTTCGTGGGAGCCGCCTCAGCCATCGGTGGTTCGCGGTGGTCCAGGAATGCAAACAGCCGCTGAGCATAAAGATCCGTCTGGTGGCCGAGAGGCGTGGCCTGCCGATGCGGGTGCTGCTGGACGGTATCCGCGTTCGTCGTGACGGGCCGCGACGTCCGCGGTCGCGGGACGACCAGATCGCCCACCGCGTGGCCACAGGGTCACGCGGTGGGCGTCCACCGGTCTTGGATGCCGAGCTTGACAAGCACCGCAACGTGGTCGCGGTCAGCATTCCGTCAGGATGTTGAGTAAGCAGCTCGCCGAAGGGCTTGGACAGGGTCGGCGGGCAATGCCGCGTACTGCTGGGCTACGTAGCCGTCTGGGCGGACCAAGGTGGCACCGCCGCCGTAGCGGGCACTCCAGCCGTCGGCGTGTTCGGCGCGCACGGCTTTGATCGGGAATGGCTGCCTGGCGGCTGCCTGTTCCCACTCCGGGCTGTCGCAGAGGAGGACGTACTTGTCGACGAACAGGTCGTGGACGGCGGTTCGTTTGCCGTCGACTGTCAGCCACAGGTGTGGCGCCCTTGCTCCTTCGGTCGCCGGCGCGTTCAGGTCGTGGGTGAAGACCTTTTCGTGGCCGTAGAGCTGGCCGAGGGTCTGCCGCTGGGGATCCATTTCCTCGGCGGCTTCACCGCCCATCCGGGCCTGCTGGTGGCGGACGATCATCGGAGCCAGTTCGCGGGCGATCGGCAGCCGCTCCTTTTCATACGTGTCGAGCAGGGCCGGCTCGGACCAGCCCTTGACGACAGCGGCGATTTTCCAGGCCAGGTTGTGGATGTCCTGCACACCGGTGTTCGCGCCCAGCGCGCCGGCCGGCGGCCAGGTGTGGGCGCTGTCGCCGGCCAGGAAGACGTAGCCGTCCCGGTAGCGTTCGGCGACGCCGACGCCCTGCTCCCAAGCAGCCACATCCTCGATAGTGACGTCGAGGTCAGGCTTGCCGACCGCGCCGCGCACCAGCGAAACACACCGGCTGTCGGTGAAGTCTTTGACGCCTTCGGCGGCCGGGTCGTACGAGACGGTCAGCTGCCAGCGGTGCGGATCGGCGGTGCTGACGAGGCCACCGCCGACGCCGGTGATGATCCAGAACAGCGCACTTCTGGGCAGGAAGGCACTGAGGTCGGCGCGGAAGACGATGTTCATGGAGTGCATGAAGGTGGTCTCGCCGGTCCGGTTGATGCCGAGCTTTCGCCGGATCGGGCTGCGGTGTCCGTCGGCGGCGATCAGGTAGTCGGCGCGGATGGTGCGCTTTTCTCCGGTCAGACGATCGGTCGTCGCCGCGATGACGCCGTTTTCGGTGGCCTCGAAGGAAGTCAGCTCGGTGTTGAAACGGTGTAACGGCGCCGTCGCGGCGGGCGGCGTCGACCAGGATCGGTTCGATGGTGTTCTGGTCGGCCATGCAAAAGGCGCCAGCGGTCAGCTTCGGCCATTCCCGTGGTTCTTCGGCGTCGTAGAGCCAGTGCCATTCACTTGCCAGCGTTTCACAGCTGGCGACCCCAGCCTCCGCGTCAAAGAGCTTGCCAGCCGCGTGCACCTGCTGGTCCATCCCGTACGCGCGATAGATTTCCATCGTCCGCTGGTTGATCCCGCGGGCCCGGCCGTGGATGGAGACGCCGGGGTGGCGGTCGACCAGCAGCGAGCGTACGCCCTGCCGGGCCAGGAAAACCGCGCCGGCCAGGCCAACCAGCCCGCCGCCGCAGATCAGGACGGAAAAGCGCTCTTCAGTTTCGGTCACGAAATTCTCTCTGTCTCTGGTTGTATTCGACGGCCAGCCGCCGGATCCACTCCTCGGTCCAGGCCAGCCGGCCGGTGCGCAGGTCAGTGAGCACCGAGCGCAGCCAGTCCAGCTCGGCTTTCCTGATGACCTGCCGGTATTCCTCCTCCAGCAGGAAAAGCCGGGGCACCTCGGCCGCCGGGCGGGCGGCCTCGATGTCGGCCAGGTCCGCGGCGATCGCGTCCACCCGGAGCTGGAGCTGCTCGAGAGCTTCTTCCGGGGCAAGCGCCATGACAAAAGACAGTCCGACCGGAAACTCCGGAAGCTCGTTTCCGGTACTGGACAGCATTTCCTTGACCCAGGTGCGTGCGGTTTCCCGCCCGGCCGGGGCGAGTTCGTAGACGGTGCGTTCAGGCCAGCCCGCCACCCGGCCGGTGCTGTGCACGGCGATCAGGCCGAGCCGCAGCAGTCGGTCGATGGCCTGGTAGATGCTGGCCCGCTGGCGGATGTTGACCACCCGGTCCTTTCCGCGCTCCCTGATCACCTCCTGGATGCGATAGGCGTGCATGGGCTCCTCGGCGAGCACGCTGAGGACGGTCAGCCCCAGCGCCGAGCGGCGGTTCTCTCTGCTCATGACAGCAGGGCTAATAGTCATAAACTTACTAGTCGTTCCATGACTAAGTCAATCGGCAGCTTGCACACGGACATGCATGGATGACTGCCGTGAGGCGGGCGGCGGACGAGGCAGTCCGCGGCCAGGGAGGCGCTGGTTGACGCGGCGCTGTTGGAATTCGCGGAGCGCAGCTGCCCTGCCGAGGTTGAGTCCGATGTAGACAGACTTTGACCGGGGTGACGCCCTGGGACCGGCCGATGGTGGCGTCGACCTGCTGGCTCCTGGTGTCCGCGATCCCCCCCGGTGTTCCAGCCCTGGTTCGCGGACTGAGACAGCCTGGAGGTCTGCCTGGCTCGCGGCCGTGCGCGACGCGTTCTCCAACCGGATCGTGGGCTGGAAAACCTCCGACCGCTGCGACACCGACCTCGTGCTCGGCGCCCTGGAATACGCGATCTGGTCCCGCGACGTACGCGACGGGCAGCTGATCCACCACAGCGACCGCGGGTCGACCTACACGGCCTTCCGATTCGCAGAACGGTTGGCGGACAACGGAATCCTTCCTTCGATGGGGTCGGTCGGCGACTCGTATGACAACGCCCTGATGGAGAACTTCTTCTCCACACTGAAGATCGAACTGGTCTACCGACGGTCCTGGCGCACCCACGACGAGGCCGAGAACGAGCTATTCCGCTATATCGACGGGTTCTACAACACCGAGCGCATCCAGAAGGACCTCGGCTGGCTCAGCCCTGACGAGTACGAAACCGCCTGGCACACCGCCTAGACGGAACCGACTACCATCCCGGCAGCACCGACCGCAGCCGGGTAATAACCGCCTCGGGTTATCGGGGGAAGCTCAGTTCGAGCGCCGTGACCGACTGCGTGCCGTGGTCGTGGATGAGCTGACACAGGTCGTCGCGCAGGTTCATGCCCTGAACTCGCCGCACGAAGCTGATCACCGCCATGCGCCGCTGGCGGGCCCGTACCGGGAGATCGCACAGCCGAGGTCACCGAGCTGGAGCAGCCTTCGTAGTTTCGAATGTGGCAGATTCCCTCAATGGAGGGTCCTGCATCGGTGTTCGCTGTTGATCTTTCTTCGTGACGATGAGGCGCACCCGGGGATCTTCTAAGAGGAGAGAACTCGCAGACGTTGTGATCAAGCTGTTCAGGTCCTGGTATCGATGGCTATTGAACACCGATCAAGCTCGCTGACCGCGACGCAGACAGTGAGTTGTCAACGGTTATGAGGAGGTCCCTAGTCGCGGATTGTGGATCTCCCCATTGGCGGACACGAGTTTCCCAGTCATGGGTGACCTCACTGCTCGCCTGACCCTGGTCTACGGCATCGCCAGGCGGAAGGCGAGACCGCGCAGGCTCCGGCCCGCGCCGCGGCCGCCGGGTGGGCGGGCCAGCAGCGCGGCGACCGCCGACCGGGTGTGCGCGTTGCACTGGATCCGTTGTGGCGCAGAGGATTCGGCGAGTAGGAGGTGGCGCAGGGCTTCCTGTTCGCGGCCGCGCACCGCGCTTAGGCACACGCCGATCACGTTGTGCGTCACCGCCCGGCACATCGGTCCGGGATCGGCTGCGGCGAGCACGGCCGGGCCCCGGGCGCACACCTCGTCGGCGCGGCCGAGCAGTGCCAGCACCTCGAGCTGGTTGGTGCCCAGGTGGGTGGGGCCGAAGGGCAGTCCCGCGGTGGCCCTCCCCATCGCGGTGGCGTGCCGGGCGGCCGTGGCCAGACCCTGCCGCGCGCCGGTGGCGTCCCCGGCGCCGGCCAGGGTGAACGCGGTGAGCAGGTGCGCGGCGCCGGCCAGTTGGTGGGCCTGGGCGCCGGTGATCCGGCGGTCGCCAAGCAGGTCGTGCACGGCCGCCAGCTCCCGGTGCCCGGCCGCGGTCCGTCCGGAGCGCAGCTCGATCCGGGCGCGCCAGTAGCCGCACTGGGCCAGCAGCAGCGGGTCGTCCAGCGCGTCGAGGTGCGGGCAGGCGCGCTCGAGCGCGAGCCGGGCGAGATCGGTCAGCCCGAGTTCGAGCAGCACCGGCACCGCGGCCGCGAGGTAGGCCTGCGCCAGCATCCGCCGGGTGCGTGCCCGGTCCGGCTCGGCCGCGAGGTGGTCGTGCAGCCGGGTGAGCAGGCCGGGCAGGAGGTCGAGCACCGCCTCGTAGTCGCAGCGGTCGGCCAGCGCGGCGGCCGCGCGCACCGCTGGGGCCGGCGCCACGCGGTCGGCGTGCGGCGCTGGTTCGGTCGGCCCGGCCACCAGGAACACCCGCAGCGCACCCAGCAGCGCCGGGATGGGCACGCTGGCCGGCGGCCAGCCCGGCCACCCGGTCAGCTCGGCCGGGGACACCGCCAGCGCCGCGGCCAGGCTCAGGATGTGCGCCCGGCGGTCGAGCAGCCGCTGCCCGTTCTCCACCATGGACAGGAAGGCCACCGACAACCCGGTGCGCAGGGCGGTCTCGCGCAGGCTCAGCCCGCGCATCCGGCGGCAGGACCGCACCCGGCCGCCCACCAGAACCGGTTCGGTTCCCTGCATCGAGGGCACGATCACCATGGTGGCGGCGGCGCCCCGGTTGTCCAGCCCCAGCTTTTCACTTTTCCGATCAGCGTCGACCACGACCCGCGGTCTCCTAGGGTGCGGTGTGGACCTGGGCAAGCGGATCCGGTGGCATCGGCTGAGGCGAGGTCTGAGCGTGCGCGCGCTCGCCGGTCTGGCCGGGCTGTCCCCGGGCTTCGTGTCCATGGTGGAAACCGGGGAACGCGCGCTCGACCGCTGGACCCACCTGGCCGCCATCGCCCGGGTGCTGGGAACTCCCGCGGCGGATCTGCTACCGGGGCCGCGGGTGCCGGAGGTGGCTCCGGAATTGCGCGCGGTGCTGCCGTTCCTGCGCGCGGCCATCGAGCACGGCGCGGCCCCGCAGCCGGGTGCCCCGCCCCCGCCGGTGGCCGCCAGCCGGGTGGCGGTGATCGTCGGACTGGTCGATGCCGGTGCGCACGAGCGGGCGGCGGCACTGCTCCCGGCCGCGCTGACCGGGTTGCACCACCAGGCAGGGCGGGACCGGCTCAGCCGAAGACTGCTGGCCCACCTCTACCGCACCGCCTGCGTACCGCTGCTGGTTGGCGCGGGCTGTCCCGACCTGGCCGGGCTGGCACTGCACCGGGCCGAGCAGGCCGTTGCCGAGTTCGATGACCCGGTGCACGCCGCGGAGCTGGTGTTCTGGCGGGCGTGGGCGCTGCGCGGCTGCGGTGGCGAACCGCTGATGCTGGCACCGACCACGGCCGCGGCCGAGGGGTTGCGGCTGCGGACCAGCCGGGAGCTGCTGACCTACGCCCGTCTGCACAAGCGGCTCGCCTACGCCCACGCCCACCTCGGCGCCGAGGCGGCGGCCATCGCGCACTTCCAGGAGGCCCAGCAGGCCGCACAGCGGTGCGCCGACCGCACCGCTCTGGGTGGGCCGCCCCGGGGGATGGACGCGGGCGCGCTGGCCGTCGACCAGGTCAAGCTGCGCTACGAGATGGGCCGCTACGACGAGGCGATCGCGGCCGCGGCGCCCCTGCTCGGCCAGGTGCGGCTGCTACCGCCGTGGCAGCACACCCTGCAGGTGGTGCTACTGGCCGCGCTGGTGGCGCAGGGGCGGGCCCCCCGCGCCGTGCGCCACCTGCTGCGCGGGGCTCTGCCGGGCACCACCGCCAAGGCCGTCGAAGCCCTGGGCGCACTGCCACCGGGGACAGTGCACGAGTTCGCCCTGCGCCTGGGTGTCCAGTTGTGAGCGCCGCGCTGAGGGGGTGCGGTGGCCCGCACCCCCTCAGTTGGCTCACGGGACCGGCAGGTCGTCCTGCACGGCCACCGTCCACCGCTGACCGGTCTGCCCGGTGGCGCTCTCCCGCAGGGTCAGCGCGGCGTTCATGCCCATCTCCGAGGTGGCGGCCACCAGTCTGCTGGTGACGTGCTGCAACACCACGTGGTCACCGGAGCTGGTGAGCCGCCACTGCTGCCACGGCTGCTCGTTCCGGCTCCACTGGATCAGCGGAGCGCCGGAATCGGAGTCGTTACCGTTCTCCAGCGCCTTGCCGCTGGCCACGTTGGTGATCCAGGCCTGGGACACGTCGCGGTACTCCAGCCGCCACTGCTGCCTGTTCGTCCCCGGTTCCGCTGTCCGCTGGTAGATCAGCGCCTTGTCCGCCGGATCGCCGTTGTTGTCGATGACCTTGCCGGTGTCGACGTTGGTGAAGGTCAGCGGACGCCCGGCCAGGGCCCGGTGCCCGGAGAGCAGGCTGAGCAGCCACAGCTGGGAGGCCTCACCGGTGGCACTGGCCTGCACCAGGTAAGCGCCCTCGTGCATGCTGTCGTAGACGCCCTGCACCACTTTCCCGCTGTCCACGTTGACCAGCGAGTACCCCTGCTTCTTCGGGACCTGCCGCAACCGCCACTTCTGCCAGGGCTTGCCGTTCTTGGACCACTGGATCAGCCGGGTGCGCTCGCCCGAGCTCTTGGCGTTCTCCACGACCTTGCCGGTGAGCGCGTTGACCAGGTAGTAGGAGTTGTCACCGGCATTCTCCAGCCGCCAGGCCGAGCGGGAGGACCACTGGAAGCTGTCCATGGTCAGGTGGTCACCGTCCTGGTCGCTGCCGTCGGTGGAGGCGGCCATCGTGGTGCCGATGTTGAGCAGGTTGGCCACCGCACCGGCGTAGGTCGGCACGGTGTCGATGAACTGGGGCAGCCACTTCTGCGAGTCCTTCCCCGACTTGCTCCGCTGCACCAGGGGGTCTTCCCCCGTTCCGCCCAGGCTGTCGGCTACCTTGCCGCTGGCATCGTTGACCAGGAGGTAGGCGCCGTCGCCTGCGTCCTCCACCCGCCACTTCTGCCAGTTCTCGCTGTTCCTGGACCACTGGAACAGCACCACGTCCTCGCCGGAGTCGTTGCCGTTCTCCACGGCCTTGCCGCTGGCCGCGTTGACCAGGTTGACCAGTCCGCCACCGGCGTCCTCCAACCGCCACTGCTGCTGGGCGTTACCTGTGCCGGCCCGCTGCCCGATCGGGGCCCGGTCATCGGCGCTGCCGCCGTTGTCCATGAACTGCCCGCTGGCCCGGTTGACCCAGGACACCACGGCGCCCGCCCACCGTGGCGCCGGGCACTCCGGCTCGGCCGCCCTGGCCGCGCCGGAGGGGTGGCAGGCATAGGCCAGGATCCCCAGCAACGCCGCCACATTGGCCACCTGCCCGTACTGGACGCCGTCGATGAGCACCGGCGGATCGAGCCTGCCGTCCACCGCGCCGCGCACCCGGCTCGACAGCGGGTCCCAGGAGTTCTCCAGGTCCACCACCGCCCCTGAGGGGTGCACATCCAGGTACTGGTCCAGGCCGGTGGTGATGAAGCTTTCGATCTCCCGGAAGCGAGCGGCTTCAGCGAACATCTGGATCAGCGTGAGCAAGTAGCCGGCGATCTCGTTCTGGTTGACCGTCCCGTCCTCGCGCACCGGGCGGGGGTTGTGCAGGATGTGGTGCAGGCGGTTGGGCCCGAGGGCGATGTCCTGGCGGCCGCGCTCGGCCGCGCGTTCCAGCGAGCCGTAGTTGCCGTTGAACCCGAGGCTCACCGTCTCGTCCGCCTCGGGCACCGCCGGCATCGGCTCACCCTCCTGCAGGCGGTAGTAGGTGGTTCGGCGGGTGCGGGCGTCGAATGCGGTGTAGCCGAGGATGTAGGCGTTCTGCAGGCGCATGAACAACGTCACCGCGTAGCCCTCGTCCTCGATGCGCAGACGCAGGAAACCGGGCGCCTGCGCCGGTTCTGGGATGCTCAGAATCCGCGTGGGCTCACCGCCTGCGGCCTGCACCACCACCGGCGCGCCACCGCGGCCTAGCCGCTCGCGGATGTCCTGGATAAAGGTGGTGTAGTTCTCGGCTCGGAACGTGCCCCATTCCGGGTCCCACGACAGCGTGAAGTCGGGATCGGGCGCCGGTTGTGGGCTCGCCCCGGCAGGCACGGGCGCGGCAAGCAGGCCAACGCAGGCCGCCAGCAGCGCGAGCAGTAGTCGGACGGAGGCTGGTCTTCGGATCATCGCAGCACCTCGGGATTTCGTGCGAGGAGGACTGGAACGACCCGAAGCTAGGGGCGTTTCGCGCCACGGCGTTCACGGCCGTAAACCAAGCCGGCATTCTCCGGAGGGCCTCGACCGAGATGGCCGCCGCCTGCCCCTACATCCCCCTCATCGTCAAGGCTGGTCAACCTGCCTGAGTACGGCGCGGCAGCTGCCCGGTGCGCAGCGGCATCGGTGCGGCGTGCCAGTGTTCCGCGGCAGCCCGGTTCGGGCCACGGTTCCCTGGTGCCTCGGGGGAAGGTCATCGCCAGCTGGTCTCCGCCCTGAAGCAGCTCGGCCGGGCTCGCCGACACCTGGCCGACAGCACGGATGAGCTCAGCACCGCGGGTTCAGCCGCAACCGAGCCGCTGCCGGAGATCGCGGTAGGGCGCTTTGGGCGGTGAGCGCGGTTGTGCTCGGCGTGTACTACTCGCTGGCCGAACTGCACGAGGAGAGCATCGACAGCACCAAGGAGTGCATCCGGCTCTTCCGCGAACTCGACGACCAGCCGCAGCTCGCCTGGGCGCTGAGCAACCTGGCGCACCGGTACTTCAGCGCCGGGCTGCCCGCTGAGTCGCCAGGACCGCAACGCGAAGCCCGTGACATCTACCGGCACCTGTCCCGGAACCAGCCCCAGTTCCGGGAACCGCTGGGCACCAGTTCGGTGTTGCTGGGCGCTTTCCTGACCCCGGTGGGCACACACGGGGAGGCCATCGCGGTCACCGAGGAGGCCGTGGCGATCTTCCGTGAACTCGGCAACCAGCACCAGCTGGCCTGGGCACTGCACAACCTGGCCCACCGGTTCTTCTCCGCCGGGCGGCACGCCGAAGCCCCTGCGCCACAACGAGAAGCCTGCGACATCCACCGGCAACTCGCCCAGACCCAGCCCCACTACCGAGACGCGCTCGCCCGCAGCTCGGTCGACCTCGGCGCTTTCCTCGCCGCGGCCGGGGCGCACGAGGAAGCCATCACCGTCACCCGGGAAGGCGCCGATCTCTTCCGCGAGCTGGGCGACCAGTCCGCGCTCGCCTGGGCGCTGAAGAACCTCGCCTACCGGCTCGGTCAGGTGGGCCGTCATCCCGAAGCGGTGGCTCCGCTGCTGGAGGCCCGCGACCTCTACGCGCTGCTGACCGAGCAGGACGCCGGCTACCGGTCCGCGTTCGCGGAGACCACGCTGCTGCTCGCCGGCACCCTGGCCACGGTGGGCCAGCGTGTGGAGGCGTTCACCGTGGCACAGCAGGCGGTCGCGCTCTACGAGCAGCTGGTACTGGTGGATCCGGACCAGTACGGCCAGCGGCTCGCGGAGGCGAAGGCGTTGCGGGATTCGCTGGCCGGGTGAGGCCGGGCAGGTCAATATCGGACCGGGCTGGTTTGCAGCAGGCCAACATGACGAACTCGGCACTGTCGGCGAGGGGCTCTCGAATTGAGGACCCCTCACCAGCGTCTGGCTGTTCCACACGGAAGGTCAAGCTGGTTGGCTCCGGCTGCGTCATCCACGGCGTGCGCGGGGACGACACAATCCGTGGGGTAAAGGAGTGTCCGAGGCGAGTTGAACCATATCCCCAACCTGGTGTACTTCACTGACCTGCAGCTTCCTTGATGCCAGCGCCGCAGCTAACGACTTTCGCCGTCGATGATCATCAAGTCACGGGCGCTGGTGTCGCCGCATCGGCCCATTCGTCTCCGTGCACCGCTGCGCCCACGTGATCGCTTGAGCGGAACGCGTGCAGTCGCCGAGCCGTCGGCTGGTGCCGATCGAGAAAATCGTCGAAGCACCCCTGCGTGGCGTCGCATGGCCGATGTAGCTATTCCCGGTCCGCGGGGTGATCCCGAGCCTGTGGGCCACCATCCCCTTGGACCCGCAGGGGAACCAGTTCGCCGGCACGTCAACCTCGCGGACGGTGAGCTTCAGATGCCCACAGGGCCACGGGTCTTCGGTCTCGCCGATAGGTTCTTCCGGTGAGCACGGCCGGAGACCAGTTCGTCCAGCTCCGGCATGAGCACCACGTCGCCGTCTGAAATCCGGGTCGGTGCCGGTCTCCACGGCCAGCACGCGGGTGTCGGCCGAGAGGTTGACCGCCATGTGCGGGGTGCCCGCGGCGTAAGGACTTCGCGTCAGCGTTGGCGGGTGTTCGTGGTGGAGGCGACGAGCCTCTGGTAAGCGGGGTCGTGCAGCAGTGTGGTGTGCGGCCCGCCCGCGTGCACGGTGCCGTCACACAGCATGATCACCTGATCGGCCTGTTGGGCCAGTGGCATGCGGTGGGTCACGGCGATGACGATGCGGTCGCCGTGGTGGCGCACCAGTGTGCGCACCAGCGTGTGTTCGTTAGCGGGGTCCAGTTGGGAGGTGGCCTCGTCCAGCAGCAGGACGTCGGCGTCCTGAAGCAGTGCTCGCGCGACAGCCAGCCGCTGGCGCTGACCACCGGACACGGTGGCGCCGCCTTCTCCCGTCGTGGTGTCCAGACCCTCCGGGAGGCCTACGACCCACTCGTGCAGGCCGACGGAACTCAGCGTGTGCCACAGACGATGTTCGTTGACGTCTGTGAGGCCGTAGGTGAGGGATTGCCGGATCGTGTCACCGAGCAGCGGTGCTTCCTGCTCCACGTAGGCAATGTGGCGGCGCAGATCTGCCAACGGGAGTGTGCGGATGTCGGTGCCGTTGAGCAGGATGCGGCCCCGGTCGGGTTCGACGAACCGCTCGGCGAGGCTGAGCACGGTGGTCTTGCCGGTGCCCGACGGGCCGACCAGCACGGTCAGGCCCGGCCGTGCCTCGATGGTGACGTCGCGCAAGACGTCGCGCTCGCCGTAGCGGAACCACACGTGCTCCAGACGCAACGACCGGTCGGCTCCCGGCACCACGGGCACCGGGTTGGCGGGGGTCTCGCTGGAGGGCTCCTGCGGCAGGTCGAGCAACCCGGTGGTCCGGCGCAGGGCCGCCATTCCTTCCGAGAGCCGGCTGGCCGAGCCGGTCAGGGACTCCAGCGGGTCCTGGATGTACTCGACGTAGAGCAGGATCGCCACCAGGTCGCCGACGCCGAGGCGACCGGAACCCACCTGGAAGATGCCCACGGCCAGGACGACCAGGAACGTCAGTTCGACCGAAGCGTAGGCCACCGTGTCGGCCAGGGCTCCGGACCGCGCGACCCGCACGCCCGCCTTGCGCGCCGACCGCGCGTGACGGCTGAAGGACTCCACTTCGCGCTGCTCGGCGCGGCAGGCCTTGACCGTGCGGAACGCGCGCAGAACGCGCTGGATCGACCCGGTCATGTTCCCCAGGTGCTCCTGTGCGCGTTCCGTGCGCGTGACGACCCGGCGCAGCACCCGCGCCTCCACCAGCGCTGCCGTGCTGAGCAGGCCGATCACCAGCAGCGCGAGGAACACATCCACGTACAGCATCAGCAGGACCCCGGCGATCACCGTCAGCGGCACGACGACCACGTCCACCAACGCCTTGACCGTCGTCTGCTGCACCAATGTGGTGTCGGCCCCGACCCTGGACAGCACGTCGCCGGGCGGGCACTGCTCGATCACCGGCACCGGGGCGCCGACCAGCCGCCGGGTGACGGCTTCGCGCAGGTCGCACACGAACCGCTCGCTCACCTTGCCGCGCTGGTAGAAGGCGAGGTAGTTCAGCACCAAGCCGATCAACGCGACAACGCCCAACCCGATCACCGGCCCGACGAGACCGTTACCGGCCTCGACGCCGTCGACCACCTCGCGAGCTATCAGGGGCTGGACCAACCCCGCGGCCCGCGCGCCTGTCTGCAGCACCAGGACCACGACCAGCGCACCCCGAACCGGTGTGAGCCCGCCGAGCAGCGTCGACCACGACCACCGTGCCTTCGGCAGCTGCATGCACCCTCCGACGTTCCCGCGCGGACCTGGCGGCCTCTGGACCAAGACACCCGGATGCCCTCCGTGCACAAGCGCAACCGGCCGGGTCTCGTCACCGCCCGATAGCGCACCAGCGCCACCCCGTCGTGTGGTGTGCCGCATGGCGGCCGGGCTATCCGGAAAGACACGAGCCCGGACTCGTCGACGGAGTGGAGATACCAAATGCCCGGTTCCAGTCGAGCCCGGTTCAGCGGACGTGTCCTGCTGCTGGGCGCCGGTTCGGTGTCGCAGTGCCTGCAACCACTGCTGCTGCGGCACCTGGACATGTCGTTCGACCGGTTGACCGTGCTGGACACCGAGGACAAGCGCGACCAGTGCAAGCAGGTCATGGCCGCCGGCGCCCGTTACGTGCGGCACCACATCACGCCTGACAACCTCGCCGCCACCCTGAGCACGTACCTCGGCGCGGGTGACATCCTGATCAACCTGTTGTGGGGTTCCGGCACCACCGACATCGTCACCTGGTGCCACGACCACGGAGTCTGCTACGTCGACACCTCGACCGACGCCTGGGATCATCCCGACGACAACGTGAACCGGGACGCGGAGCCGACCCTGTACTCGATGCACCGCGCGCTGCGCACCGCCGCGTCTCGGTGGACCGACCGGGGGCCCACCGCCATCCTCGACCACGGCGCCAACCCCGGACTGGTCAGCCACTGGACCAAGGCCGCGCTGGAAGACCTCGCCACCGCCATGACCACCTCACCGCAGCTGCTGCCGGCACCGCTGACGCCGTCGCGGCGGGCGGGGCTGGAACAGGCGCTGGCCGACCGCGACCACGCCCGCCTGGCCATGCTCACCGGCACCAAAACCATCCACATCAGCGAACGCGACACCCAGATCACCCACCACCCCAAGCAGGTCGGCGAGTTCGTCAACACCTGGTCGGTCGAAGGCCTGCACGAAGAAGGTACCGCGCCCGCCGAGCTGTGCTGGGGCACCCATGAACCGGCCGTTCCACCCGGTGCCGTGCTTGAGGACGGCCACCTTCGGCTGGCGCAAGCCGGCATGACCACCTGGCTCAGGTCCTGGGTGCCCTCCGGCGGCCCGATCCTCGGCATGCTCCTGCGACACAGCGAAGTCGTCACCATCGGCGAACACCTCACCATCCGCGAGGGCGGACACGTGCGATACCGGCCAACCGTGAACTTCACCTACCTGCCCTGCGATGCCGCCCTCGCCTCGCTGCACGAGTGCCGCATGGCCGGGTCCGCGCTGCAACCCCGGCGGCGGGTCCTCACCGACGAGATCACCAGCGGAATGGACGAGCTCGGCGTCCTGCTGCTGGCTCATGACCTGGGCGGCTGGTGGACCGGCTCCCAGCTGAGCATCGAGCAGACCAGGGACCTGGTGGGATCGCACAACGCCACCACGCTCCAGGTCGCGGCATCACTGCTGGCCGCCATCGTCCACCTGGTGCGCCACCCCGACCAAGGCCTGCTCGTCCCCGACGACCTCGACCACCGCGAGATCCTCACCATCGCAGACCCCTATCTGGGCCCTTGCCCCTCCCTCCGGACCGACTGGACAGTGGGCACCGGCAGTTGCCATTTCGGCGACTTCCTCGCCTCTTGAGGACAGGGCCAGAGCCCTACCGCTCGGCCGGCGAAAGTGGCAGGCCGACGCAAATCTTTCCGACGCGAGGCAGTTGACGCTGGGAACAGCTAGCGTGCGCCGGTGCTGCGGTTGTCCACGAGGGGTCGGTCCACCCCGCCTGTCCTGTCCGGTCAAACTGGACCGACCTCGACCGAGACGGATGCAGCATCCGCAATGAGGTGCTGCTGGAGGAAGCGGTGCTCGCCCCGAAGCGGGGTCCGCGGTGCGCACTCACCGGCAGGAAGTGGTACTCCGCTTACGACGAACTCTACGTCCAGGGACCGTCGAAGCTGGACATCGACCACATGGTGCCGCTTGCCGAAGCCGGGGATTCCGGTGCCTCGGCGTGGACGCCACGCAGGCGCGAGGCCTTCGCCAACGACGTCGGCGACTCCAGCGCGCTGATCGCGGTCACCGCCTCCGTCAACAGATCCAAAGCTGATCAGGACCGGGACAGTGGTTGCCGCCGGGCGGATCGCTCAGTTGGACGGCCGCTGGCGGGACACGGTCCTGATCGAACGCCGCAGCCGTGCCGTAGGTTGGCTGCGACCGGCAACCTGCTCGGACGGGCAGCTCATCGTGAGGTAGGCCTGCAACTCGGTCAGTGCCGTCCCGATGCCCGCCGGGTTCGCGCGGTAGTAGACCGTCTTGCCGTCCCGGCGCGAGGTCAGCATCCCGGCCTCGCGCAACATGGTCAGCTGCTGCGAGGGCCGGGCCAGCCGCAACCCGGGGCGGCTGGCCCGCGACTCCCGCTCGATGCTCGCCCTTGAGAACTTGCCGCACGAGCCCCAACCTTGGACGTGATACATCCGCATCGGTCGAAGTGACGGCCTTTCGATAAGCTGCCTGCATCATTTCGGGTGCCTTGTGCCACCCTAGAAAACAATTCAGATCATCTCAAAATCAGGCTCGATATGATGTGATGAGCGCGAAAGCTTGTCACGCGCGTTCCCCTGCTTCAAGTCAGCGTCAACGGCCTCCCTGACCGCCTCTGCTTGAGGTTGGCTGAGTACCCCTTTGCTGACTGAGCTATCCAGGTCGGCGGAGTAAAAGGCATGCTGTACAGCGTGAGCCGGCACGTTGCTGCCAGCGACCATGTCGTAAATTCCGCGCAACTCCTTAATGTAGCCTTTTACCACGTCACCAGCATCGCCCATCTGCTCACTGACGTCGTACACAAGCTCGTCGACGCTCACCTTAGTATGATCATAGATATTCTTGCAGAAGGTGAACACAAATGCGTTTTCACAATTGGCAATGATGCTTTTACTGCTAAAGTTGTACCGCCAAAGAGCGTAGTTTACGCGAACAATGGCATTGTGCTCCAGGGCTATCATAAAGCCCTTTTCCTCCACCTGTCCGAGTGTCGCGTTGCCGAGAATAGTACTCACGGCCGTGCTCACCAAATGGTGAATTCCCTTCTTTGCGGCTCCATCGGCGCCTCCAAAGAACGTGTCGACAGCTTGATTGATGCCGTCATCGGCACCTTTGTGGACATCGACACGCATTGAGCTCCTGAAGCTGTGACGGCTTCCGATGACGTCCTTTTGGTCAGCGAGATCCAGTTCAATCTCGGACTTTTGAAGACTTCCCTGGGTCTTCGCTATGTCGACGAGGAATGTCAGCTGCTCGTTCAATTGCTCCTTGTCGGGGCCCATCTTTTCGATCTGATCCCTGATTGCGGATACGATTCCCACGTCATGCTCCTCTGTTGATAATTCAGCCAGGCTGAATACCCAAATAAGTCAGGTCTATGTGGCCCTATCACGTCGGTGACGTGTAGCTGATCTTGACAGTATGGTGTACTTGACAGTGGCTTCGATTAATCGTCTGCCGGCGATTCTCCCGTAGAAGCTGCGACGCTTTCATGGACAGCGAGCTCCTCCCAGTCGGGTGCACGCTGTGTCACGATTTCCTGATACTGCGAGAATCGTAGCAACGAGCGCGTGCCGTGTCGTTTGTTTAGAACTTCACCGAGGTTTTCATATGGACTTTCAAATTGGTAGCCGCATGACGCTATTCCGATCAGCTCGCGGCAGAATACTCTAATCCTTGCGTGTTTAGTGTCGTACAGATTTTCTCTCGTTCGACGCGAGGCTAGATAGAAGTACGTGTTGGAGTGCACTCCACCGAGTACCCAAGAGTCGTTGACCATGACCGACCATTTCCTCATGCTGAGCACTCCACTGCCCTTGTTGGCTCCTGCGGTCGCCCGGTCCATGGTCATGAAGTTCTTTTTCAAGGCGCCATCGATCCCCGGGTCATTCGATGGGGCATTCTCCATGTCCCGGATGCCCCCCACGACCAGACCCAACGGTTCCGGCGGCTCGGATGCCTGTCGTGCGGCCATGTAGACCATCCAGGCTCGACGCAATTCGTTATCCGAGAACAAGTCTCGACCTTGGTAATAGCGTAGCCCCGCCTCCTCGTATCGTGAAAGTGCTTGCATTGCGTCCCCTGCGAACGAGTCGAAAGTGTTGAACATTTTCCTCACGCTTTCTGCTGGCCGCTCGTATTAACACGGCCAGTGGTGGTGATTGGTTAATGTGCTGCGTCACGCTGACATCATAGTTATTGCCGCAGGTAAATGCCGGGTGTTTTCCTGGCTCCACATGGGCGGCTCCGAAGCGATCTCGGTTACGAGCCCGGAAAGCTGCGGCTGTAGCATTCACTTAATCTCAGCACATGTCTCAGAATCAGTCCATCACACGATGCGGTGGACGATATCTAGAGAATTCAAAGCGCCTTTTGCCTGCCGCTGATGGGGGATCAAGTTTTCCCGGTCATACCGGTGAACCATCACACGGGCACGAGGAAGAGCAAATAGTTACCTCACGTGCCGCAGGCCCACTCGATCGAGCGGTTTACCGGAAAGCGGCAAAGGAAGGGGTACAATCGGCAGTGTCCGTCTGTGGTGCAGAGCCTGCCACAGACTGCTGCCACCCAAGCTCAGGAGTTCATTCGGCGATCGGCTCGTGCGGGTTCCCGGAACATCTGGATCCAGGTCACATGCTGGCGTGCACGGGCAGCGGCCCGGCGCGGTGGCATTCTTGGCACACAAAGAAGCGCTGCCCTCAAAGGAGGGTGTCGTCTCGCCGATCCACACGTTAACCAGCAGCATCCGGCGGTGGTGGGTTACGCTCGCGGCGGTGGCCGCGCCGGGCCTACCCACGGCCGCGGGGCGCCCTCGGACAAACAACTGCTCGCCCCGCTGCGGGATGATTCCGGACACGCCGATCTGCTCCGCGAAGCCGTGGACGGTCTGGTCGGTGAGGACCCTCCATGCGGATGGCACCCCAAGAGCGGTCCAACTGGCCAGAGCAGCCGACCGTAGCGCTGCCGACACCAGTCGCCATGCCCGCCGCCTGGCCAAGCAGGCCGAGCAGGCCGAGCAGGACACCGGCCGAGAGGTCACCGAAACCGCGATCGCTCGCGCGCTGGATCAAGAACGGCTGCGCGGGACGGTGGTCCTGCACCATCGCGCGCTCAGCCCGGTGGTGTTCCGGGCCTGGATGCCACCCATGGAGGTCTTCGCCGACGCGCTGGCCCACACCACGGAGGTCACCTACTGCCAAACAGAGCCGGGGCGCTTCAACGACTTCGGCTCGCTGAGCCGCTTGGAGTTCGTCCGGCCCGAGCCTGTCGACTCGGAGTTCCTGGCCGGCGCAGTCGAGCCGCTGTGCTGGTGACACCGTCGTGCACCACCGGACTTGAATCCGAAATCCGGCCCCGAAGCGCTGCCCCCGGTCCAGCCGGTCGGTCGGCCGTACTCGCTGCCCGCCGAGGTCCTGGCGGCCGCGCGGGACTTTGAGTTGCGTTCCGACACCGCGCCGTGCCGTTGACCCGCCGTGTCCCGGCCTGAATGCCCGTCGCTCGGGCAGGTGGTTCGTGCAGACCACGGGGTGAACGGTGCATGTGGGCGGCGTGGACGCCAGTTACGGCGGTACTTCGAGCGGTGACCGTGTTCGCGCAGACCGGAGGGACCATGAAACACACCACCGCCGCTACCACCGTGCTGGGCATGATTACCGCTCTAGCCCTGACCGGTGTCGCCCAGGCCTCCGCCGCACCCGCGGCGCCGACTGAGGCCGTCCAGACCGTCGGCGACCGTGCCCCCGCCCCGGACGGCTCCAGGCCCACCGCCTGCTTCAAGGCACTAACCTGGCTGCACGTGCGTACCGCACCGAACAACAGCGCCCCGATCGTCGGGCGGCTGGCGCCGGGGGAGAAGGTGCAAGCCTCGGTGCAGGTCACCGCTGGATTCCGCATGTTGTGGAACAACCGGATCAGGTGGACGGGAGCCGCATACCTGGTCAAGTGCTGAACCGGTGACATCACCGCAGCGCTGTGGTCGACTTCGACCAGGCTTGCCCCAGGTGTTGCTCTAGGCGGCCTGGTGTGGTCGGACAGATGCTCGACCACACCAGCAGGCGGGCGTAAATACGTGCGCAGCGCCCACGCCGTGACTGTGATCATCGGCTCCCAGACGGTCAAGGCCGCCGAGACCGTAGCCAAGTCCACGTCGCGACTCGGCACGAACGGAACACCGGTACCCGGTCTTAACCGTTGCGATCGGCGGAAGTTCACCACCGAAGTGGGGTGTTTTGGCGTCGGCGATTCCTTTTTTCGATGATCATGGTATTCACCAGAGTTTTGGTTCGCTCGAAAGTGGGGCAGGAGCTGACACCCGGAATTCGTGGTGCTAGGCAGGGAATAGGAAATTCGTTCGGTACACCCAAGGAGAGCTGATGGAGCTGGCGATGTCCCGGGACGTCCGGGAGAAGTTCCTGGCCGAGGCGCGGGTCGGGGTGCTGGCGGTGCCCGAGCCGCCTGCCGTGCTCCAGGTGCCGGTGTGGTACGCCTACGAGCCCGGCGGGCCGGTGGTGGTGCTGACCGCGCGCGCATCCAGGAAGGCCGCGCTGATCCGGGCCGCAGGCCGGTTCGGGCTGTGCGTGCAGGACGAGAACCCACCGTACCGGTACGTCAGCGTCGAGGGCCCCGCGGCGGTGGAGGACCGGGTCGACCCGGCCGAGCTGTCGGCCATGGCGCACCGCTACCTCGACCCGGCCACCGCGCGGGAGTACCTGGCCGCGAACCGCGGCCAGCTGACCGACGACATCACCTTCCGGATGCGCCCGCAGCGCTGGCGCACCGCCGACTTCGCGGCCTTTGCCCAGCAGTTCAGCTAATCAGCGAGGGATTCCCATGCTGTCCACGCGGCTCGATCGTGCCGAAGTCCCGACACAATCCCCGGACAACGGCACCGGAGCCCCGTACCCGCGGGACAGCTGCCTCACCGAGCTGTTCGACGCGGTCGCCGCGGCCCACCCGGACGCGATCGCCGCGATCCACCACGGCCAGCGGCTGAACTTCCGCGACCTCCGGAACCGGTCGGTGGCGCTGGCCGCCCGGCTGCGCGCGGCCCAGGTCCGGCCCGGTGACCGGGTCGGCGTGTGCGGCAGGCGGTCCCTGCCCGCGCTGGTGGCGTTCCTGGGCGTGCTGCGCGCAGGCGCGGCCTACGTGCCGCTGGACGACACCGACCCGCCTGCCCGGCTGGCCGCGCTGGCCGAGGACGCCGACGTGCGCACGGCGGTGCTGCTGCCGGGCGGCGTCAGCCGGGTCCGGCGACTGCGCGCCTGGGTGCAGCTCGACGACACCGACCCGGGGCCGATGCCGGAACCCGAGGCGGAGCCCACGCCAGCCACCGCGTGCGCGTACGTGATGGGGACCTCCGGGTCGTCCGGGCGGCCCAAGGCGGTGGCGGTGGCGCACCGGGGCGTGGTCCGGCTGGCCCGCTCCGAGTTCGCGCCGGGAGCGGCGGACCGGATTCTGCACGGCTACGCGCTGTCGTCGGACGCCTCCACGATCGAGATCTGGTCGGCACTGCTGAACGGGGCCTGCCTGGTGCTGGTCGACCGGGACGAGCTGCTGGCGCCTGCCGTGCTGGCCGAGCTGCTGCGCACCGAGCGGGTCACGGTCGCCTACCTGACCACCAGCGTGTTCCACCACCTGGCCCGCACAGACCCTGCCGCGCTGCGCCCGCTGCGGTTCGCATCGGCAGGCGGCGAGGCCATGGATCCCGACCTGGCCCGCGCGGTGCTGACCGCCTGCCAGGACACCACCGTGGTCAACTTCTACGGCCCCACGGAGAACACCGTGGTGTCGACCGCGCAGGTGGTCCGGGATGTGCCAGCAGGCGCCACCAGCGTGCCGATCGGCAGGCCGCTGGCGCACTCGCACTGCTACGTGCTGCGGGAGGACGGCAGCGAGGCCGCGGTGGGGGAGGAGGGCGAGCTGGCCGTGGGCGGCGACGGCCTGGCCCTGGGCTACCTGGGCGACCCGGAGCTGACCGCCCGCCGGTTCGGCACGCACCCCACCCGGCCGGGCGTGCGGATCTACCGCACCGGGGACCGCGCGGAGTGGCGGGCCGACGGCGCGTTGGAGTACCGCGGCAGGCGCGACCGGCAGGTCAAGGTGCGCGGCCACCGGATCGAGCTGGACGAGGTCGAGGCCCGGCTGCGCGCCGACCCGGCGGTCGGCGAGGCCGTGGTGGAGCTGACCGGGCAGGCCGGTGCCGAGCTGACCGGGTACGTCACCCCGGCCGAGCCGGGCCTGTCGGTGCCGCTGGACCGGCTGCGCCGGGACCTGGCCGCGTGGCTGCCTGCCGCCGCGGTGCCCGGTCGGCTGGTGGAGCTGCCGGTGCTCCCGGTGGCCACCGGCGGCAAGGTGGACCGCAAGGCGCTGGTGGCGCAGGCGCGGACCCCGGCCGCAACGGCCCCGGCCCGGCCTGCGGCCCCTGACCGGTGGGCGCTGCGGGACGCCCTGGCCGAGGTCTGGCAGACGGTGCTGCGGGTGCGGCCGCAGCCCACCGACGACCTGTTCGCGCTGGGCGGCGACTCGCTGCTGGCCGCCGAGGTGGTCACCCGCACGGTGACGGTGCTTGGCCTGGACGCCGCGCACGGCAGCAGGCTGGTCCGGTGCCTGCTCCAGGACTCCACCCTGGACGGGTTCGCCACCGCGGTGCACGCGCTGCGCCGGGGGCACGACGTGACCGGTGGGTCCGCAGTGGACTTCGCGGCCGAGGGGCGGCTCGGGTTCCCGCTGCCGCCGCCGCGGCCGGGCCGCCTGCCGTGCTGGCAGCGGCCCGAGCACGTGCTGCTGACCGGCGCCAGCGGGTTCGTCGGGGCGTTCCTGCTGGACAGCCTGGTGCGGCGGACCGGGGCCGTGGTGCACTGCCCGGTGCGGGCACGGGACGCAGGCCACGCCCGCCGACGGGTGCTGGCGAACCTGGCCCACTACGGCCTGTCGCCGGATGCCGACCGGATCGAGTGCTTCCCCGGCGACCTGTGCGCCCCCAGCCTGGGGCTGGCGCGGGAGCACGCCGCCCGGCTCGCCGACCAGCTCGACCTGGTCGTCCACGCCGGTGCCCAGGTGAACTTCCTGTACCCGTACCCCGCCCTGCGCGAGTCCAACGTGGACGGAACGCGGGAGGTGGTGCGGCTTGCCGCCAGCCGCCGGGTCCCGGTGCACTTCCTGTCCACCGTCGCGGTGCTGGCAGGCACCGGCACCGCCGGTGTGCGGCACGTGCCCGAGGACCTGCCGCTGGCCCACGCCGAGCGGCTCAGCATGGGCTACGCGGAGAGCAAGTGGGTCGCCGAGCAGGCGCTGCGGGACGCGGCCGCGCAGGGCCTGCCGGTGGCGGTCCACCGGCCCTACGAGGTCACCGGCGACCAGCGGCACGGTGTCTGCAACACCGACACCGCGATCTGCTCGCTGTTCCGGATGGTGGCCGAGACCGGGCTGGCCCCGGACATCCCGCTGCCCATGGACTTCGTGCCGGTCGACCACCTCGCGGACGCGGTGGTGCACATCGCCACCCGGCACCCCACCACCGACCGGACCTACCACCTGACCAACCCGAACCCGGCCACGTTCGCCGACGTACTCGACCGGATGCGCGCCGCAGGCTGCCGCATCCGCACCCTGCCGTACCCGGAGTGGGTCGGCGAACTGGTCCGGCACGTCGCCGCGCACCCCACCAGCCCGACCGCGCCGTTCGTGTCGCTGTGCGTGGACCGCTGCCACAGCGCGGACATCTCGGTGAAGGAGATGTACTTCGAGGGCACCTTCCCGGAGCTGGGCCGGGACAACGCGGAGCGCGCCCTGGCAGGCAGCGGCCTGGAGTGCCCGCCGGTCGACACCGCCCTGCTGGACAAGTACCTGGGCCACCTGTTCGACAGCGGCTACCTGCCCCGCCCCACACCGGAAAGGGGTTGACACGTGCCCGGGACCACCACGGACGAGCCCACGACGTCGATCACCGACGGGCCCGGCCACGCCGGCCGAGGCGCCGAGCTGCAGGCGTGGTGCACGTGCTCCACCAGAACGACACCGCGAGGTGGGCGCCCGGGGCAGGCGGGGTGCCGGACCTGTCGGTGGGACCAGGGCGGCTGGGCACCGCTGTCCCGCGAGGCGGTGGACCGACGCTGGACCGCGCCCTGCTGGTCCGGCGTGCGGCACAGGCCGTCGCCTGCACTGCGCGGGTCGTGGGGAGGCCGGAACCGTGCCGTTCGTGCCGCCAGGGGCGTGCCCGGACGACCCGCGGCGGTGGGCACTTCTGAGCCGACTGGGCCTGCGGACCGTCATGGCCGTCCGCTGCGGTGCGAAGTGACCAACTGGAATGAGTGGGGCGAAATGACCGAGAGGAAGCCCGGCGCCCAGCGCCTGCTCGGCGTGGGCTCCCGGTGGGCTGTCCGGGAGATCCGCGAGGTGGCCGTCCCGGCCCCGACCGGCCACCGGTTGGCGTTCGACGGCCAGGCGCACGAGACCGAACTGCTGACGACGCTCCCGGTCCGGCCGAGGTCGGTGGCATGAACGTCGACCCGCTCCCGCGTCTGCCGCTGGGGCCACCGAACACGATGGGGCCGCCTGTCGAGTTCCCGCGACTGCGCCGCGAGTGCCCGGTGGTCCGGGTCGCGATGCCGCCGGTCGAGGCGTGGTTCGTTACCCGGTACCAGGACGTGCGGACCGTGCTCGCCGACCCGCGGCTGGTCCGGCCGACCATCCAGGACGTCGTCCTGGACGACGCCGAGGCTCCTGCGGGGCCGCACCTGGTCACGATGATGGAGCTGGACGGCCCCCGGCACCTGGCGCTGAGCCGGTGCGTCCGGGAGGCGTTCGGCATCCGGGCCGTCCGCAGGCTGCTGCCGCGAATCCGGGCGGTGGCCGACGAGCTGCTGGACCAGGTCGAGGCCGCAGGGCAGCCGGGCGACCTGGTAACCGGCTATGCCGAGCCGTTCCCGCTGCGACTGGTCTGCGAGCTGGTCGGCATTCCCTACGCGGACCGGGACTACTTCCTGCCGTTGGCGGACTCGGCCCTCGGGGCGGTGGTCACCCTGGAGGATGGGCGCAGCAGCACCCCGGCACTGCTGGACTACATGGGCGACCTGGTCGACCGGAAGCGCCGCGAACCCGCCGACGACGTGCTGTCCGAGATGGTCCGGCACTGGGCGGCGGGCCTGCTCGACCGCGAGCAGGTGCTCGCGTTCGGGCTGTCCATGCTGGTGGCCGGCTACCGGACCACCACGATGTACTTGGCGAACTCGATCGTGGTGCTGCTCACCCATGACCAGTACCGGGCGCTGAACGCCGACCGCGGGTTGTTGCCGGGCGCGGTGGAGGAGCTGCTCCGGTTCATCCCGGTGATGAACGGGGTCGTGGTGCTGAAGGCCGTCGAGGACTTGGAGCTGGCAGGCTGCCCCATCCGCAGCGGGGAGACGGTGCTGCCGGTGATCGCCTCGGCCAACCTGGACGAGAGCGTGTTCCCCGACCCGGACCGGTTCGACCCCCGTCGGAACCCGAACCCGCACCTCGGGCTCGGCCGCGGGGCGCACTCCTGCGCCGGGGGCCACTTGGCGCGCGCCGAACTCCAGATCGCGCTGGAGGCACTGCTGGACCGGTTCCCCCGGTTGCGCCTCGCCGTGCCCGAGACGGACCTGAACTGGGAAGAGGAATCCCCGGCCCGGTCCCCCCTGATCCTGCCCGTCCACTGGTGACGCCGGGTGTAGCCGCCGTGCCGGTGGCTACACCCGGGGTCGCCGTAGTATCCGCCGAAATCGGGTGGATATGCCTGACCTGCGCTGATGGGCGGCTCGAGGTTCAGTGGGGGCGTTGTCGGGAGAAGAGACGTTCGCCGGGCCCGGGCCAGATCATGGTGTCGCGGCCGAACATGACGAACAGGTCCAGCGGGGTGCCGGGGTCGTGGACGGTGAAGCCGGCGCGGTCGTAGAAGGTGTCGAGGCCGCGGCCTTCGGACATGGCTCGATCAGCAGCGACACGATCGGCGCGAACGGCAGCATCTCCGTCAACTCCGCCTTCAACGCCGTCGCCTCCGCCGGGACGTCCTCCGCCGACAACGGCGAGATCACCAGATCGCCGTCGCCGTCCAGCCGCACCGGGCCGTTCCCGGCCGCCAGGACCCGCTCCAGCCCGTCCAGCGCCTCGGCCAGCTCGTCGGCCGCGTCGGCCAACGCCCGCGCCGCATCGACGGGTTTGCCGACCAGCCGGCAGAACTCCACACGATGGTCGGCCCATTTCGCCGGGGTGAGCAGGTAGGCGGCCGGGTCGGAGTAGCGGCGCGAGCCGGGCACGAACACGTCGCCGCTGCGCAGCCCGTCGCGCAGCGCGAGCAGCACGCACAGCTCCCAATAGTGCCGGTAGGCGTTGATGTTGCCGCCTCCCGCAACGGCACCCCGTCCCGCTCGGCGCCGTGCGCAGCGACCGGCAGCGCGGCGCCCGCCAGCACCGCAGCCGCCGCCGTGACCCCAGCTCGTATCCACGACCACATCTCTCCACCCCGCCTTTCGTCGCCGAGTAGTGCCGGCTCGAAGGCTCCAGACCTACTCGCGGCCACGTGCGACATCGACCTGGGTGACCGTGGAAACACCCGGTTGGGCCAGCACCGTCATCAGACCGGGCATCCCGTCGCCGTCGGTGACGTACCCGCGTGCCACCCTCGTGGTGGCTCGGGGAGTTATGACCGGCAACGCCGAGCTCGATGGTTCGACGAGTGCGATGCCCTTAGTGCGGTCGTGTTTCCCGCAGGTCCACGTCGGCCTCGTACCCGCTGTCCCGGCCCCGGGTGAGGGCGGGGCCATCCGGTTCTACCCCGGCGGTGTCTCCGGCTTCGCCGCGCCAGTAGGCGAGGTTGCCACGGGCTGCGAGGGTATCGGGGTGGTCGGGGCCCATCTGTTGCTGAGAGGTTTGGAGAATCTGGTCGAAATAGCCGAGCGCCGCACCTACCTGCCCAGCTTCGCCCAGGCTCCTGCCGGTCCGAAACAGCACTATGTGTGCATTCGGCCGCCACAGCGCCGCATCGGCTCCAGCCTGCAACGCGAGCGCGTTGCCCCGCAGCACGCCCACAAGACCGCCATCCCGCTCGATCTCCGGCCAGGCCTCGACCAGTGCGTCAGCCGCGGTGCGCGCGATGTCCTCTCGCCGCTTGGTTCCAATGCCCTCCTGCGTGGCGCGTTGCACCAGGGCGTGCACACGGACGGCAGTGGCGGGAGCCTCGGGTTCGTAGGTGAGCAGGCTCAGCCGGTCCAATCGGGACAATGCCCGCGCGACCTGCGCCCCGGTGACTTCGCGCCCGGTGCGCTCGGTGAGGTGGGCCAGCACTGCGGGCTGGGTGAACAGCTCGGCGGGGATGCCGTTGGGGTCGAGCAGGGCGGCGATCTCCATCAGCGGTCGTGCCACCCGGCCGGTGACTGCTGGTTGGCCAGCTCGATCGACAGCGACCAGGTGGAGGCCACGGTGGCGTGGTAGCCGTCGGGCAACTCAGCGGCCTCGGGCAGGACATCAGCCAGGGTGGTGTGGCGGTCATTCCACAGCTGGAGGTAGGTGGTGCAGGTCAGGTCGGGCCGGTCGGTGAGGTAGGCGGCGGCTTGGGCGATGGCTACCGGCAGATGCCCGAGTGCCTCGGCCAGCTCGGCGGCGCCGTCTGCTTGCCGCGGTCGCCGCGCGAGGCGTTCGGTGATTAGAGCCAGGGATTCCGCGGGGGTGAACAGGTCGACTTCGATGCGGTGGCGTCCGGTGCCATCGAGGGCGGAGCCGCGGTGCTGGGTGGTGACGACGATCCTGCTGGTGCGGGTGTGCGGCGGCCACAGGTCAGCTAGGTCTGAGGGGGTCTGAAGGTTGTCGAGGACGATCAGCCAGCGTTTCGGGGTGGTGGCCAGCCATTCCAGCCACCGGCGCGCGGCGTCTTCGTCGTCGTGAGCGTCGGTGTGCCAGCCGGTGGCGTTGAGGTGCTCGGCGGTGCGGGCGTAGGCGGCCACGATCGCATCCCGGGAAGCGGCGTTGACCTACATCAGCACATCCAGCTCGCCGGCATCCCAGAGCTGATGGGCGTGATCGGCGGCCAGCTGAGTCTTGCCGACCCCGCCCATCCCGCACAACAGCGTCGACCTGATGCCGGTCAGGATCGCGGTGCCGTGCCGTTCAGTGATCTCGGCGAGGGTCGTGGCGATGGCGCGGTGCTGGAAAGCAGCCGCGCGCGGGGCACGGTGCCGAACATCCACCGCTGCTGCATCGCCGTGGCCGGGGGATGATGTACGTGGTGTTGAAAGGTGATCGGTCCGGTGCTTCGGGCCTGGACCAGATTGCCGGTCACGCTCCCGTCGACCGAGTTCCCGGCGGGCTGACCAGACGGCTGAGCCGCTGTGTCAGGGACAGCGGGACTGGCGGAGTGGGCTGAGGCGGCTTCCCGCATCCGCCACTACGGGCCCGTTGTGCTGCTGTCCAGCAACTCCGGTCGCCTCAGCGGGCCGCGCTCGCTCAGGTCACGATGCGCCGCGGCTGGGATCAGCACGGCCAGCAGCTTGCTGAGGGCCTCGTGGCTGGGGACGTGGTCGCCGCGCAACCAATCCTCGATCCGGCGCACGTTGCTGCCGATGCCCCGGGCGAGCTGGGCGCGGGTGAGACCGGAGAGGGTGTGGAGCTCGCGGAGCGCGGCGGCCAGCTCGCTGGTCCGGTTCCCCGTGCCCACCTACTGCCCCCCTTGGCGCCGACCGGTTTGGCTCATCGGTGCAAGCACCGGAGCCTACCGGACCGGTCATCCGGTAACCCGGCCTCGACCAGCGCGGCCGCCCGCCGGCCGCCGCCGATCACCGACGTCGCGGCTGGGGCCTGGTGAGGCTTCGGGGCATGGGAAAACACGAAGCCACGGGCCGTTGCCCGGACTGCCGCAACCACACCAGCGAGGCTTACGAGCACGGCAAGGACGTCGCCAAGACCAACAGGCCGGTGTGCGGGACTTGTTCTAACACCGGACACGTGCACACCGGCGACCCGGAGCAGAACCGACAGCACGGGAAGTGATCGCAGCGGGCTCGCGGTAGAGAGCCCGCAGGCGATTCGGCAGGCCCCGGTCGGCAGCCCGCTGC
Organism: Crossiella sp. NPDC003009; assembly: GCF_053591555.1. Lineage (NCBI taxonomy): Bacteria > Bacillati > Actinomycetota > Actinomycetes > Pseudonocardiales > Pseudonocardiaceae > Crossiella > Crossiella sp. NPDC003009. The sequence continues at coordinate 56,425 of NZ_JBSFUA010000043.1, forward strand.
AGAGGGGGCTGGCCGGAGTCACACCGAAATGCGAGAAGAAGCTGCACCGCGGCTAGCCGGGTGAGGTGGACGACAGCGCGCAGCTTCTCGGCATGGTCAGGGGCACTAAAGCCAGGCTCGTAGACGCCGATTATGGTGCCAAGTAGTCAGCGAGATGACTAGGTGGACTTTCCGCAGGTCAGGTCAGTATCATGGCTCGCATGAACACCTGCCTTGTGCAGGCATGCGACATTTTTGTGTCCGAGGGGGGACTTGAACCCCCACCCCCTTTCGGGGACTAGCACCTCAAGCTAGCGCGTCTGCCATTCCGCCACCCGGACTTGGCGGTCTCCCGCCAGGCAGGTGAAGGTTAGCTGATCAACTGGGCCGGTTCCAAATCGGATGGCTGGGGCGGGTCAAGTGGCCGTTCCGGTGATAGAAAGGCCTGGTGAGCGAGCAGCGGGTAGGGAGTCAGCGGGTCGCCGAGGACGAGGTGGTGCGCCTCGCCAGTGAGTTGATCCGGATCGACAGCACCAACACCGGGGATCCGGACACGCTGGTGGGGGAGCGGGCGGCCGCTGAGTACGTGGCGGAGCAGTTGGCCGAGGTGGGGTTCGAGACCACCTACGTCGAGTCGGGTGCGCGGGGGCGCGGGAATGTGGTCGCGCGGCTGGCGGGGGCGGACTCCAGCCGGGGGGCGTTGCTGGTGCACGGGCATCTGGATGTGGTGCCCGCCGATGCTTCCGAGTGGTCCGTGCACCCGTTCTCGGGGGCGGTGCAGGACGGGTACGTGTGGGGGCGCGGGGCCGTTGACATGAAGGACATGGTCGCCATGACCCTGGCCACCGCTCGGCGGTTGAAGCGGGACGGGGTGGTGCCGCCGCGGGACATCGTGTTCGCGTTCCTCGCTGATGAGGAGGCCGGTGGGCTCCAGGGGGCGCAGTGGCTGGTTGATCACAAGCCTGACTTGTTCGAGGGGGTCACCGAGGCGATCGGGGAGGTGGGCGGGTTCTCGATCACGGTGAAGGACGGGGTCCGGGCCTATCTGATCGAGACCGCGGAGAAGGGCATTGCCTGGATGCGGTTGCGGGTCCGGGCGCGGGCCGGGCACGGGTCGATGGTGCACGAGGACAACGCGGTGACGAAGCTGGCCGAGGCGGTCGCGCGGCTGGGACGGCACCGGTTCCCGTTGGTCATGACCGACTCGGTGCGGGAGTTCCTGGCCGGGATCAGCGAGCTGACCGGACTGGAGTTCCCGGAGGACGACCTGGACGGGACCGTGGCGAAGCTGGGCAACATGGCCCGGATGATCGGGGCGACGCTGCGGGACACCGCCAACCCCACCATGCTCGACGCCGGGTACAAGGCCAACGTCATCCCCAGCACGGCGGAGGCGACCGTGGACTGCCGGATCCTGCCGGGGCGGCAAGAGGCCTTCGAGCGGGAGCTGGACGCGGTGCTCGGGCCGGATGTGGAACGTGAGTGGATCGCGAGCCTGCCGGCGGTGGAGACGACCTTCGACGGGAGGTTGGTGGACACCATGTCCGCCTCGATCCTGGCCGAGGACCCCGGCGCGAAGCTGGTGCCCTACATGCTCTCCGGGGGCACCGACGCGAAGGCGTTCAGCCGACTGGGCATTCGCTGCTTCGGGTTCGCGCCGCTGCGGTTGCCCGCGGACCTGGACTTCTCCGCGCTCTTCCACGGTGTGGACGAGCGGGTGCCGGTGGACGCGCTGCAGTTCGGCACCCGGGTGCTGGACCGGTTCCTGCGCGACTGCTGATCGGAACAGCGGCGTTCCTCATGTGCTGAGGATGGCCACGGCGAGGTCGGTGAGGTGTTCGGCCAGGGGCTCCGGTGGGTCGGTCATGCCCCTGGTCAGCCAGTCGATGACGATCTCGCTGATGCCGGCCACCGTGGCCAGCAGCAGGCGGTCCTGCCGCAGCCGGTCCCTCGGCCTGCCCGTGGCCCTGCGGACCAGGCGGCCCAGCAGTTCGGCGTCCCGGTGCAGGGCGGCGCGGCGGCGCAGCTCCATCCGCGGTGCGTTGAGGTAGATGACCCTGGCCCGCTCCGGGTGGGCCAGCAGGCTGCGCACCAGGGTGGTCATCATGGGGTGCAACAGCTCGGTCAGGTTCGCCGGAGTCTTGGGGGCGGCGGCGGTGACCGCGGCGAGCAGCCAGTCGTTCTGCTCGCGGTGCACCGTGCGCAGCAGGTCCTGGCGGTCGGCGAAGTACTCGTAGAAGTACCGCTTGGACACCTTGGCCTGCGCGCACACCTCGGCCACGGTCACCTCGTCGTACTCGCGCGCGGCGAAGAGCCGGACCGCCGCGGCCACCAGCCGCTCTCGCCGGTCGGCCGCCCGTTCCCGGCGGGACCGGCCGGCGTAGGTCTCGCCCCTGCGGAGCGCCACTTCTACCTGGTTGGCCACTTTTCGCCCTTACCTGTCAGCCCCTCCATGACCTACGTTAGTCCTCCCCACGCAGTGTGGAACGACGACGTTCCCGATGCACCTGGAGGAGCCATGGCGGTTGACCAGACCCGCAGGGTGACCAGTCCCGCCGGAATCCTCAGTCTGCTGTTCGCGGCCAACCTGCTCAACTTCTACGACCGGACCATCCCGGCCATCGTGGTCGAGCCGCTCAAGGCCGAGTTCACCCTGACCGACACCCACATCGGCCTGCTCAGCGGCGCGTTCACCGTGGTCTACGCGGTGTTCGGGGTGCCGCTGGGCAGGCTGGCCGACCGCACCTCCCGCCGGACCATCCTGGTCACCGGCCTGCTCGCGTGGAGCCTGCTGACCGCGGCCACCGGCCTGGTCGGCGGCTTCATCAGCCTGCTGGTGGTGCGGATGCTGGTCGGCGTCGGCGAGGCCAGCTTCGCCCCGGCCGCCAACTCCATGCTGGCCGACCTCTACCCGGCCGGGCGCCGCGCCCGCGCCACCTCGCTGCTCCAGCTCGGCCTGCCCTTCGGCCTGGTGCTGGCCTTCTTCACCATCGGACCGATCACCGAGGCCTCCGGCACCTGGCGCACCGCGTTCTACATCGCCGCGGTGCCCGGCCTGTTCGTCGCGGCCCTGATGATGTTCATCCGCGAGCCGGCCCGTGGCGCCATGGAGACCGTCGCGCCGCCGCCGGGCGTGCTCGGCCAGGCCTTCCGCCGGGTGCTGCGGATCCGCACGCTGTGGTGGCTGATCGTGGCCGGGATCGGCTCGCAGGTCGCCTCCTACTCGGTGGCCACCTTCAGCGTGCCGCTGTTCCAGCGCTACTTCGGCACCAGCCTGGCCACCGGCGGCATGCTCACCGGCGTGGTGATCGGTGTGACCGGACTGGCCGGGCTGATCCTGGGCGGCCGGATCGCCGACCGGGCCAGCCACCACTCACCGGCCGGGCGGGTCTACACCGGCGCCATCGCCCTGCTGCTGGCCGCGCCGCTGACCTTCGCCGCGCTCTCCCTCGGCCCGGACTCGGTCGGCTGGTTCGTGCTGCTGTTCTCCGCGGGCTGGCTGTTGCAGTACCTGTACTTCACCTCCGTCTACCCGGCGCTGGCCGACGTGGTCGAGCCCCGGCTGCGGGCGACCGCGGTGTCGGTGTTCTTCGCCGCCTTCTACCTGCTGGGCGGGTTCGCCGGGCCGGTGATCGCCGGTGCGCTGTCCGACCGGTTCGCCGCGGCGGCGGTTGGCATGAGCCCGGCGCGGGCCGCGGCCGAGGGACTGAGCCAGAGCCTGCTGATCGTCATCCCGCTGGGGCTGCTGCTGACCTCGATCGGGCTGTTCGGCGCGGCGCGGAAGGTGACCGCGGACAACGCGCGGATGAAGGCCGAGGCGGGGAAGTAGCGGGGGAGCGCCCGGCCGGCGCGGGCGTCCGCACCGCTGACCGCGGGACGGCGGCGGGCGTTGTCGGTGCCTGCCCCTAGTGTTCCCCCGAACCCGACGACAGGGTTGAGACGAGGGGGAACAGACGCACATGGGGGAGATCGTGGCGGACCGCGAGCAGGCATGGGCGCTTCCGGAAAGCTGGCGGGTGAACATGCACCCGAGGCGGGGGACCGGTCCAGCGCCCGTGGTGGCGGTGGACCCGGTGCGGGTCGCCTCCGCGCGCAAGCGGATCGAGGAGCTGGCCGGGGACCTCGCGGTGGTGCTGGCACCCGCCCGGTGCGAGCCGCGCCTGGCCGCGGCGGCCCAGGCGTACCTGCGCGGCGAACCGGATGCGCTGGGCGCGGCGGCGGTCGCGGAGATCGCCGCCTACCGCGGGGCCTCGTGGCGGGAAGCCGACGGCCTGGTCGCCTTCGCCGACCTGTGGGCGGAGCAGCACGGTGTGGCGTTCGCGGCCCGCGCGACCAGTGAGCTGACCGATCTCCAGTGCCGGACCACCTCCCTGGAGCCGGAAGGCTGCTCGCTGAAGGCCCGCGAGGGCGAGACCTTCGAGTGGAGCTGGGAGGGCCACGGGATCGCGATCCGGGTGCGCTCGCTGCTGGCCGCCGCGACCGAGTCCGAGTACCTGGCCGCGGTAGAGGCGCTGGCCGGGCTCCAGGGCAACGAGCGTCGACGGCTGTGCGCCGTCTACCTGGCCCCGACCCGCCGGGACTGGGTGGACCGGCTCTGCGCCGATCTGAGCGCCAGGGCGGAACTGGCCGCCGCCGAGCTGCTGCTCTGCGCGGTGGACTCCGTCGACCAGCTCCGCCTGCTCGCCGCACACGAGCACGTCCTGCCGAGGGGGCTGACCCAGTCGGACGTGCTGCGCACCGCGGTCGAGGCGGTGGGACCGCCGATCGCGCCGTTCCTCGGGCGCCTGCTCGACGGAGACCTGGACGCCTACCACCGCGAGTTCGTCCTCGGGGTGCTGGGCGTGCTGCCCACGGACGAGGCGGTCGAGGCGTTGCTGCCCAGGCTGGGGCAGAAGTTCGTCGGCGGCGCCCTGCTGGCGGTGATGGAGCGGTATCCGGTGCGCGCGCTGCGCGTGCTCACCAAGGCGGCGGCCGAGCGGCCGGGTCCCTCGCTGGTCGCGGTGCTGGCGCGGATGCAGGCACTGACCACACCCGGGCTGGCGGCGGAACTGCCCGCGGAGCTGCGGGCGGTGGTCGAGGAGGTCCAGCGCGGCCGGGTCGCCGACGCACCGGAGGCGGCACTGCCCCCGGAACTCGTCAGTCCACAGTGGACCAAATCGCCGAAGGTCGGCGACTGGGCGGATCCCGTTGTGCTGCCCCAGGTCCTGCTGCGCGACCGGCAGCACGCGCTGCCCGAAGCGGCGGCCCGGAACCTGATCTCGATGCTCGCGCTGAGCAGTCCCGACGCGGAGTACCCCGGACTCGACCCGGTCCGGCAGGCCTGCGATCCGGACTCCTTGGCCGAGTTCGCCTGGGCGCTGTTCCAGCGCTGGCGGATCGCGGACGCCCCGGTGCGCGACGGCTGGGCGCTGACCGCACTGGGCAGGCTCGGTGACGACGAGACGGTGCGCAGGCTGGCCCCGGTGGTCCGGGCCTGGCCGGGGGAGGGCGGGCACGCGCGCGCGGTGACCGGGCTGACCGTGCTGGCCATGATCGGCACCGATGTGGCGCTGGCGCACCTGCACTCGATCTCGCAGCGGGTGAAGTTCAAGGCCTTGCGCGAGCGGGCGGTGGAGAAGATCGCGGCGGTGGCCGAGGGCCTCGGGCTGAGCTCGGATGAGCTGGCCGACCGGCTGGTGCCCGACCTCGGCCTCGACCAGCACGGCACGCTGACCCTCGACTACGGGCCGCGCACGTTCACCGTGGGCTTCGACGAGCAGCTCAAACCGTTTGTGCTCGACGCCGACGGCAAGCCCCGCAAGGACCTGCCCAAGCCCGGCGCGCGTGACGACGCCGAGCTGGCACCGTTGGCGCACAAGCGGTTCGGCGCGTTGAAGAAGGACGTGCGCACCATCGCCGCGGACCAGATCGTGCGGCTGGAACGGGCGATGACCAGCCAGCGCCGTTGGCGCGCCGAGGAGTTCCACTCGTTGCTGGCCGGGCATCCGCTGCTCTGGCACCTGGTGCGGCGGCTGGTCTGGCTGGTGGAGCGGGACGGGCAGGTCCTCGGCACCTTCCGGCTGGCCGAGGACCGCACGCTGGCCGACGCCGCCGACGACCCGTTCACCCTGCCCGAGGGCGTCGAGGTCGGCATCGCGCACCCGCTGGCGATCCCCGGCCAGCTCGCGCAGTGGGCCGAGGTCTTCGCCGACTACGAGATCGTGCAGCCGTTCCCGCAGCTGGGCAGGCCGGTGCACACGCTGACCGAGCAGGAGCGCGGCGGCGATGTGCTCGCCCGGTTCCACGGCGTGGTCGCGTCGGTGGGCAAGGTGCTCGGACTCCAGCGCCGGGGCTGGGTCAGGGCGGCCGCGCAGGACAACGGCTGGGAGCCGTGGATCTCCCGCCCGGTGCCCGGCGGGGCCGTGGTGATGAACCTGGACCCCGGCATCACGGTCGGGATGATCGACATGGACCCGGAGCACCGGATCGAGACCGTGTGGCTCGGCGACGAACCCGACTGGAGCTACCCCAAGGGCAAGAGCGCGCGGACCTTCGCCGAGCTGGACCCGGTGACCGCCTCCGAGCTGCTGGCCGAACTGACCGAGCTCACCACGTGACCGAACCCGCTGTGCAGCGCCCGCCGGCCGAGGCCCGCTACGCCGAGGAGCTGGCCCGGCTGCGCGCGGTCGACCAGGCTCCCCGGCCGCCGGGCTGGGCGCTGAGCCTATCGGCCGCCCGCGCGTTCATCCTCGGCGATGAGCGCGCAGGCATCAGCCGCAAGTTCGTCGGCGACCCCTCGCTGATCGACCGGGCGCTGGTCGTGCTGGCCACCAGCCGAGGCCTGATGCTGGTTGGCGAGCCCGGCACGGCCAAGTCGCTGCTCTCGGAGCTGATCGCGGCCGCGGTCAGCGGGGTGTCCACGCTGACCATCCAGGGCGGCGCCGCCACCACCGAGGACCAGATCAAGTACTCCTGGAACTACGCCCTGCTGGTCGCCGAGGGGCCCTCGACCCGGTCCCTGGTGCCCGCGCCGCTGTTGCGCGGCATGGCCGAGGGCAAGGTGGTGCGGTTCGAGGAGATCACCCGCTGCCCGCTGGAAGTGCAGGACTCGCTGCTGTCCCCGCTGTCGGAACGGGTGCTCTCGGTGCCCGAGCTCAGCGGACCGGAGTCGATGGTCTTCGCCAGGGACGGGTTCAACGTGATCGCCACCGCCAACACCCGCGACCGCGGGGTGAACGAGATGAGCGCGGCACTCAAACGCCGGTTCAACTTCGAGACCGTGTTCCCGATCGCGGACCTGGGCACCGAGCTCGAACTGGTGGCGACCGAGGCCCAGTCCCTGCTGCGCCGGTCAGGGGTGAGCGCGCCGCCCCGGCGGGAGGTGCTGGAGGTGCTGGTGACCGCCTTCCGCGAACTGCGGGCCGGGCGCACCGGGGAAGGGCGTCCGGTGGACCGGCCCGCCGCGGTGATGAGCACGGCGGAGGCGGTGTCGGTGGCGCACGCGGTCGGCCTGCGCGGCTGGTACCTGCGCGGCGAGGCCGGGGCCGCGGCCGATGTGGTGGCCTGCCTGGCGGGCACCGCGGCCAAGGACAACGCCGATGACCTGGCCCGGCTGCGGCACTACCTCGACCAGCAGGCCCAGCGCGGCGGGCAGTGGCGGGAGCTGCACCAGGCCCGGCACCTGCTGCCGGGCACGCCGCCGTGACCGCGACCTTCCTCGGGGTCCGCCACCACAGCCCGGCCTGTGCCCGGCTGGTCGCCGCGACCATCGCGGAGCTGCGCCCGGCGCACGTGCTCGTTGAGGGACCGGCCGACATCAACGGCAGGCTGGACGAGCTGCTGCTCGGCCACAAGCTGCCGGTGGCGATCTTCAGCCACTACCGCGACGGCACCAGGTCGCAGGTGTGCTGGACCCCGTTGTGCGACTACTCGCCGGAGTGGGTCGCGCTCACCCAGGGCCGGGCGCACGGGGCCGAGGTCCGGTTCATCGACCTGCCCGCCTGGCACCCGGCCTTCGCCGGCACGCGCAACCGGTACGCCGACGCCGAGCGCGGGCACGAGGGGGCGGTCGAGCGGCTGTGCCGGGACTTCGCGGTGGACAACATCGACACCCTCTGGGACCACCTGGTCGAGATCGCACCCGCCGACGAACTCGCCGAGCGGCTGACCACCTACTTCGACCTGGTCCGCGGCGAGGCTGCCGCGGAGGCCGGGGACGCGGCGCGGGAACGGCACATGGCGGACTGGGTCCGGGCCGCGGTGGCGGACGCGGACGGTCGCCCGGTGCTGGTGGTGACCGGCGGCTTCCACACCCCCGCGGTGCGTGCGCTCGCCGAGCAGGGGAGCACCTCGGGCTGGCCGGAGGTGCCGGGGCCGCCGGCGGGCGCGGCAGGGGAGAGCTACCTGGTCCCGTTCTCCTTCCGCCGCTTGGACTCCTTCGCCGGATACCAGTCCGGCATGCCCTCGCCCGGGTACTACCAGCGGCTGTGGGAGCACGGCCCGGAGCGAGCGGCCACCGGGCTGGTCGAGTCGGTGGTGGCGCGGCTGCGCGGGCGGGGACAGCCGGTGTCCACCGCGGACCTGATCGCGGCCAAGGCGCTGGCCGACGGCCTGGCGCTGCTCCGGGGGCACCCGCACCCGGCGCGTGCCGATGTGCTCGACGGCCTGGTCAGCGCGCTGGTCTCGGACGACCTGGACCAGCCGCTGCCGTGGACCACTCGCGGCACCCTGCCCGCGGGCACGCATCCGGTGGTGGTGGAGATGGTGGCCGCGCTGTGCGGCGACCGGGTCGGCAGGCTGCACCCGGACACGCCCGCGCCGCCGCTGGTGCCGGAGGTGCTCGCCGAACTGGACCGGCTCGGCCTCGACCGCGTGGGCCGGGTCGTACTGGATCTTGCTGATGACCAGGGGCTGGTCCGCAGCCGGGTGCTGCACCGCCTGCGAGTGCTGGAGATTCCCGGCTACAAAAGGGAATCCGGGCCGGCCACCGGGCTGGATCCGGTGTCGGTCGAGCACTGGATCCTCTCTGGTGGCGAGCTGCTGCACTCGGCGCTGATCGAGGCGGGCGCGCACGGGGCCACCCTCGCCGAGGCCGCGGCCAGTGCGCTGGCCGAGCGGGTGGCCGAGGCCGGCGGCGATGCGGTCGCGCTCGCGGGAGTGCTCTTCGACGCGGTGCTGTGCGGGATCACCGAACTGTCCGAGCAGGTGCTGCTGGCGCTCTCCGCAGGGATCGCCCAGGCCCGGGAGCTGGCCCCGCTGGGCACGGTGCTGGCCACCGCGCTGAGCCTGTGGCGGCACGACCGGCTGCTGGGCGCGGCCGGGGCTCCGCTGCTCGGCTTGGTGGTCACCGAGGCGTTCGCCAGGGTGCTGTGGCTGGCCGAGCGGGAACGCGGGGCCGCGGCCGAGCTGACCCGGCTGGCCGCGCTCGCGGCGGTCCGGGACGCGGTGTGGCACGCCGCCGAGCTGGGCGCGGACCGGGCGGAGGCGGTCGCGGTGGCCGTCCGGCTCGCCGCTGATCCGGCCGCGCCAGCGGACTTGCGTGGTGCGGCCTGTGGGCTGGGCTGGGCGCTGGGCGCGGGGGTGGCGCCCGAGCGGGCCGTGCTGGGCCTGGCCAGGCCCGCCACCCTGGGCGACTGGCTCACCGGTCTGTTCGCGCTGGCGAGAGAGGAGGTGCTGGCGCACGAACCCGTTGCCCTGCTTGACGTCCTGGACGAGCTGGTGGGCGGCATGCCGGAGGGGGAGTTCCCGGTGGCGCTGCCCGCGCTGCGCCAGGCGTTCGCCTTCTTCCCGCCCGCCGAACGCGAGACCATCGCGCGCCGCCTGGCCGAACGCCGCCGCACCGCCCCGGCGCTCCCGGCCGACCAACCGGACCTGACCGCGGCGGCGGCCCTGGAGGCCAAGGTGACCCGGCTGCTCGCCCAGGCCGGGCTGATCGAGGAGACCGGATGACCGAGCCGGACCCGGCGCTCGCGCGCTGGCGGCTGATCCTGGGCGCACCGGCGGACGGCTGCGCGGGCCTGTCAGCTGAGGACGCCCGGCGCGATGCCGCGCTGGAATGGCTCTACGGCCGCGATCCGGACCTGGCCCGCCGAGGTGTGCGCGCGGACCGGCGCGGTGGCAGCGGGCCGTCGGTTCTGTCCACAGTGGACTGGTTGGACGAGGTGCACCGCCTGTTCCCCAAGGAGACCGTGGAACGGCTCGAGCGGGACGCGGTGGAACGGTACGAGATCCTCGACCTGGTGACCGATCCCGTTGTGCTGCAACGGATCGAGCCCAATCCGACGCTGCTGCGCGCGGTGCTGCGGACCAAGCACCTGATGAACCCCGAGGTGCTGGCCGCCGCGTGGCGCATCGTGGCGGCGGTGGTGCGCGAGCTGATGCGGCGACTGTCCACTCAGCTCCGCGCCGCGGTCACCGGGAGCAGGGCGCTGCGGCCGCGCAGGCGGGCACTGGCCCGCGACTTCGACTTCCGCGGCACGATCAGGGCCAACCTCGCGCACTACCAGCCGGAACAGCGACGGCTGCTGATCGAGCACCCGCGCTTCCACTCCCGCACCCGGCGGCACACCGAGCGGTGGCAGCTGGTGCTGGTGGTGGACCAGTCCGGTTCCATGGTCGGCTCGGTCATCCACGCCGCGGTCACCGCCGCCTGCCTGTGGGGCCTGCCCGGCCTGCGCACCCACCTGGTGGCCTTCGACACCGAGGTCGTCGACCTCACCGCGGACGTGACCGATCCGGTGGAGCTGCTGCTCAAGGTCCAGCTCGGCGGTGGCACCGACATCGGCAGGGCGGTGGCCTACGCGGGCAGCCTCATCGACAACCCCCGGCGCGCGATCATCGCGGTGATCAGCGACTTCTTCGAGGGCGGCGCGGCGAACCACCTGGTGCGGCAGGTCCAGCAGCTGGTTCAGCAGGGCACGCACGTGCTCGGGCTGGCCGCGCTCGACGAGGAGGCCGAACCCGCCTACGACCGCGCCATGGCACAGCGGCTGGCCGACGTCGGCGCGCACGTCGGCGCGATGACCCCCGGTGAGCTGGCCGCCTTCGTCGCCGAACGGCTCCGCTGATGCGCGCCGACCTGCTCGGCCTGACCCCTGATGCACTGGCCGCGGTGGCCAACCGGGGACTGGTCAAACGCGCGGCCAAGGAACTGGACACCGGCCCGCCACCGGAGGTCACCGCTGACGAAGCCGGCGCGGTCACCGTCCGGTTCGCCGACGGCACGGTGACCGGACTGCCTGCCGGCGTGGACCTGACCGCCGCCTCCTGCACGTGCGCGGCCTCCGGCGTCTGCCGCCACCGGATCGGCCTGGTGCTGGCCTACCAGCGTGAGTTCGGCGCGGCGACGCCACCGCCCTGGAGCCCTGGCACGTTCACCGATGATCAGCTGGCCGCCCAGCTCGGTGCCAGGGCGATCACCGCTGCCCGGCGGGCGCACCAGCGCGGCTACACCGTGCGGCTGCGGCGGGGGACCTCGGCCGATCCGGTGGCGCGCGCCGACCTCCCCACTGGCACGGTGGCCTTCCTGGCACCCGGCGACCTCGGCTACGCCCGCGCCGACGGGGCCGCCGGGGACGAGCAAGTGGTCCTGGCCGTGTGGGCCTTCCGCGAGGCCGAACAGCGTGCTCTGACCGGTGCCGAGGTCCGGTTCGAGGCGGGCGGCCCCGGCGAACCGGCGGCCACCACATCCGGTGTGGCGGGCGCGGTCGCGCTGACCGAGCAGCTGGTGCTCGACGGCGTGCGGCACACCAGCCCGGCGTTCACCGCGGCGTTGCGCCGCACCGCGGACGAGCTCGGCGCGGCCGGTCTGCACTGGCCGGCGGCCGCGATGGCGGACCTGGTCGAGCAGCTCGACGCCTACGCCACCCGCGGCGCGGGCTACCAGGCGACCCGGCTGGCCGAACTGGTCACCGAGATCCACGTCCGGCACCGGGCCACCGGTCCGCGGGCCGCGGTGCTGGGCAGTGAGCAGGCCGCCGGCACGCCGCTGCGCCGGGTCCGGCTGACCAGCCTCGGCTGCCGGATCCGCAGCACACCAACGGCACCGGTGGCCGAGGTGTTCCTGGCCGAGCCGGGCAGCGGCACCGTGTTGGTCGCCCGCCAGTCCTGGCCCACCGGACCGGAGCCGATCACCGGCGCGGAGCTGGCGGGACGCAGGTTCGCCGGTAGCACGCTCGGTGCCTTGGCCACTGCCAACGTGGTCTCCGAATCGGCGGCCAGGGACGCGCGCGGGCTGGTCCGCTTCGGCGCACACCGGGCCAGGACCACGGTCTCCCCGCTGGGCAACGCCTGGGCTAGCCTGCCGGCCCCGGTGCTGGTGGCTGACCTCGGCGCGCTCGGCACCGAGTTGGGCGAGCTGCCGCCCAGGCTGGTCCGGCCCAGGTTCGAGGCCGAGCACATGCGGGTGGTGCCGATCGCCGGCGTGTCCGCGCTGAGCTACCACCCCGGCGACCAGCGCCTGGACGCGGTCATCACCGACCCCGGCGGCGCGACCGCGACCATCGCCCGCACCCACCACCCGCTCTGCCCCGCCGCCCTGGACTGCCTGGCCGAAGCGCTCAGTGGCGCGCACGGCCGCCCCCGGTTCGTCAGCGGCACGGTGCGCCGCCACCGCGGCGGCCTGGTGCTCGACCCGCTCGCGGTGCTGACCGACCACGGGATCTTCGTCCCCGACCTCGCCACCGGCCCGGGGCCCGCCATCCCCACCGTCACCCCCGGGCAGCCCCCCGACCAGCTCGGCCTCGCCCTGAGCGCCGCCACCGAGGTCACCGCCCAAGCCATCCACCACGGCCTGCGCGACCCGGCCCCGGCCACGCACACCGCCCTCGCCGCCGCGGTGACCGCCCTGTCCGGAGCCGGGCTGCACACCGCCGCCGCGGACCTGTCCGCCTTCGGAGCGGCCCTGCGCGGCGAGGACCGGCGACTGGCAGTGGACACCTGGGTGCGCGCCCAGTTCCGCCTGCTCACCACCGCGGAGTTCCGCTGACCCGGCTACCGTTGACCGTGCCGGTCGGCTCGAACATCAGGATCGACGCGCCCTCAGCCGAGACCGGCCGGGGCTCGACCCCACCCCGCTGACCGTGGCCGACCTGGCCGCGCGGGCGGCGGTGAGCTGCGGCTGGATTGGGTGGCCGAAACCAGCGGGCTGGGCACCGCCTCGAACCTGCGGGTCCAGCTGCGCCGGTTGTCGCGGCAGTGGCCGTGTCCCGTTGTGAGCGTGTCGCGTTGCGACCAGCCAGTGAAGCCCATCGGAGCCGTGTGCGTCCACGTTAGACGATCAGACTTGCGGTCGGTGGATGGGTGATGTCGTGTCGCGGTACTCCTTTGGAACAGATCTTCGTTCAGCTGCATGGTCCGGTGATCCTCGACTTCCTGGTGGTGGGGAGGGTGCGGACGTTGTTCGGCGAGTCGCGTTGTCGAAGCCGGAGGATCTCTTCGTGCTGCGCGGCGAGTTGTGACAACGCGCGCTCCTTGAACTCGGTGAGCTCGGTGATCCGTGCATCGCGTTCCTGGACGCGTTCACGGAGCTTGGCGTTCTCGTCTTTCAGCCGGGTGATCTGGAGTTCGCGCGGGTCTGAGACGGTGCCCGCCTCGCGGAGATCGGCCAGCCGACGCTGAAACTCCTCGGCCAGGTGCTGATAGGGCCCTGGCGACGCCGGCTTCTCGTGCGAGAGTCTTGAGGTCGCAACCGCCGCGGGGTGGAAGCTGCCCCAGCAGTAGGCGGTCCATCGCAGCACGGATGCTGGCCTCGTTGCGGCGGCGCTGTTCGGTGGTCAGCGGCATGATGTGCTCTCCTGCATTGCGGTCTGCGGGTACGTGGCGGAGTTCTCAGCCAGTTGGCGGGCCGATGATCGGTCTCTCTGCGTCGGCCGTCGACGAGGTCGTGATCATGGAATATCGTGCCGGTCATGACCACGGATGACTGGTTGGCCGACACCCGCACCTCTTATGACACGGTCGCGGTCAGCTATGCCGACCAAGTGCGCGGCGCCCTCGCCGGACACCAGTACCTTCGCGCGGCTCTGGCGTTGCTCGCCGACAGCGTGCGGGTCGCTGGCGGCGGGCCGGTCGCGGACGTCGGCTGCGGCCCCGGTGAAGTCACCGCCCACCTGCATGAACTCGGTGTCGACGCCTTCGGTGTCGACCTCTCCCCGGCGATGATCGACGTGGCCCGGCGCGACCACCCCGGCCTGCGGTTTGAGGTGGGCTCGATGACGGAACTGGACCTCCCCGTCGCTTCGGTGGCCGGCCTGCTCGCCTGGCAGTCGTTGATCCACATCCCCGACGACGAGGTACCGATAGTCTTCGCGCACTTTCGCCGAGTATTGCGTCCTGGCGGACCGCTGCAGCTCCTGTTTCACGTCGGCGACGAGTCGCGGTTGATGAAGGAGGGCTATGGTGGTCACCCGATGAAGGTCCATGTCCACCGCCGTCAGCCGGACAAGGTGGCATCCTGGCTGCGCGATGCCGGATTCGTGGTCGAGGCCCAGATGCTGCTCGACCCGGATGCGAAAGCTCAGCAAGCGATTCTTTTCGCACGCAGTAAGTCCTAACTTCTGCATATGTCGGGCTCGCCACTCGGATCCGGAGGACATGCGGGTGTGCTCCCAGCGGTGCTGGTGGCCTCGTCGATGCTGTCGAGCACTCGTTGGACACGGTCGTGCTCGCGCCGGAGCCGGGTCTTCTCCCCCGTGGGGACTCTGGGGTTGCCGAGGAACACTTGGAAGGTGGCCGCCTGCTCGGCCCAGATCGGCCGGTGGCAGGCGTGGTGGGTGGCCTGCGGGCAGCGGGCGGAGTCGCAGAGCCCGATCAGCGGCCGTGTCGCCTGTGTGGTTCCGGCCAGTCGCAGGCAGAGCGCTCGGGTCGGGTCGCGGAACCAGCAGTAGTTGGCCGGGCCGACGTGCAGGCTCGCGGCCTGCGCGCGCAGCAGGTTCTCGATGCGGCGGTCGGTGTCCAGCACCGACGGCTCGGCTGGTGTGCTGTCCCGCAGCGCGTCGTCGACGTGGGTGAACGTCGCGATGAGGTCGCGAGCCCCCGGTCCGCCAGGAAGCCGCCCGGCTTGGAACTGGCGGAAAGCGTCGATGGTCAGGCGGAGGTGGTGTTCTCCTTCCAGTTCCTGGACTTCGGCGTGGAAGAGGGCTTGTGATCCGCCGGGGCGGTTGGCGTAGCCCTCGGTGGTGGCGGTCGACACGTGCTTGAGGTGGATCTTCGCCGCGAGCAGTCCGCCGGGGCGTTGCGCGAGCTCTTGCGCCAGCGTGCGGCGCAGCATCCGCAGGTTGAGCGGGCCGGCGGGGATCGGCGTCAGGCCGAGTCGCTGCCCGGCCGGGCCGTTGATCCAGTTCCGCAGCCGCGGGTAGCTGGTGTGGAAGACCATCGCGCCGAACACGGGCTCGCCGATGTCGCCGCCGTGGAGACGTTCGGCGAGCGCGATCGCTTGGTCGACCTCGGCGACGACAACCCATTCGTCATCCTCGCCGCCGAACTGGCGGCCCTTGATGACCTTGCTGGCCAGGCGGAAGCGCTGGCCGCCGCCGGTGACCGTGCAAGGTGGTCGGCGGCAGCCGACCCGCAGTTCCAGCAGTTCGCTGGTCCGCATGCCGCTGGCCGCCGCAGTGAGGATCAGGCAGGCGGTGCGGACCGCAGTGACCAGACCGCGGATCTCGTGGTAGGACACCGGCAGCGTCCAGGCGCGGGGCTGCCCGCCGTCCGCGCCGGCCACTGGCGCCGCGTTGCGGCCCCAGGCATGCTCGACCCCCAGCACCCGGACGGCGTGTTCGAGGTGGGGCCGGATCTGCTCGACGTGGCGCAGCAGCAGCTTGCCGTAGCCGAGCTGCCGGCCCAGCGGGCTGAGGTTGACCGGCAGCACCGGGTCGGCCGGGCTCCAGCCGTCGGCCAGGCGCCGGTCGATCGCGGCCTGCGGCAGCCGCTGCAAGGCGTGGCCCGCCTCGATCTGACCGGTGAGGAAGTCGGTGAGCCGGGCGATGCCGGTGTCGGTGAGCAGTCCCGGTGGCGCGCTGCCCCATTCGGGGGCCCGGCGGAACTCCTCGCGCAGCGCAACGAGGTGCGGCCCGATGGTGTCGACCAGGTAGAGGCAGGCCGCCAGCAGCGGTTGCAGGACGGGCAGCGGGACCGGCGGGGTCCTGTTCTCCCCAGCGCGCTGGTGCCCGGCGACGGTGTTGGCCGGCGTGCCGTTCCAGGGGGTGAATCTGGGCTGGTAGCGGTCGGTGCTGAACAGTTCGCCGTAGATCGCGACCAGCTGGAGCACCCAGACGCGGGCGGCGACGCTGCCCGGCGTGTTCGCGGTCTCGGTCGGGTTGCCGTTCGGGTCGTGCTTGACGAACGCGTGTTGCAGGAACTCCTCGCAGTGCAGCTGGGTGACCTCGGCCAGGCTGCGGACGCCGTGCTTGTCCAGCCAGGACAGCCACTTGATCAGGCTGTTGAGGTGTTTGCGGCAGGTGCGAGGGCTCAGGCGTTCGCGGTGCGCGTGCGGGAGCCGGGCGACCGCCTCGTGGGTCGGGGCGAGCAGGGCGAGCATGAGTTCTTTGGCCATCCGCCGCCATGCCGGGTTCGTGATGGCGGTGAAGTCCCACCGCTTCTCGACCGCGCCCATCATCCGGTGCGCGTCGGCCAACCCGTCCAGCACCCAGACGTCCTGGTCGAACACGGGACGAACGGATCCGGGCAGCAGGGTGAGCCCAGCCAACTCGCACACGTCGGCGCCAGTGAACACCGAGACCGACAGCGAGTCGTCGAGACCGGGAACCAAGTGCTGGTCGGTCACGCCAACTCCTCGGGACGCAGCGGCAGCAACTCGCCGACGCCGACCTCGCCGCCGATCGTGCCGCCGGTTGTGGTGTCGGCCTCGGTGTCGAGGGTCTGGGCGGCGGCGGTGACCGCCTGCTGGTCGAAGCGGGGCAAGATCTCGGTCTCCAGTCGTTGGGCGTAGGGGCCGAACACGGCCAGGAACGCGGTCGTGGGCTGTTGGCGGAACTGGCGGGAGAAGAACCCCTTGAGCCGCAACAGGTTCGGCAGGTGGCGGGGCAGGAACACCGCCAACGGACACAACAGACAGACCCACGGCCGCGCGGGGCAGGGCTTGCCCGCCGGACCGAACGGGCTGGCCAGCTGGTCGGCACAGGCGGCGACGAACACATCCCGCTGCCCGCCAAGCAGCTCGGTGATCGCGGCATCATCCAGGCCGTGCTCGGCGGCCAACTGCGGCAACCCCGACGCCGCATCCACGGCCTGTTCGTCGGTCAACACGCGCGGTGGCTGGGCTTTGCGCAGCAGGTCCGCCTGCCCGTCCTCGATGATGGCCTCGACCGCGTCCTGCTGGGACGGTGTGGTGACGCTCAAGTAGTGATCGCCCTCGACCGCGGCGCTGTGGTTCGGGTCGATGGTGGTGCGGCCGGTCCAGCCGCGACGGGACAACAGGTTCTGGTAGGTGGTGCGGATGCGGCTGCGGTGCAACGAAATCGGGACACCGTCGACGGTCAGATCGTGCGTGGCGGCCCAGCGCCGGCTCAACCCATTGCGGAACACCAGACGCGACGCCGGAGTCCCGGCCTCGCTGGTGGGGGTCGGCCCCAGCCCTTGATTGAGCCGGATCCACAACGCCGACCGCAGCTGCTCGCCGACGACGCGGCGCAGTGGAGCAGAGTGCTCCAGCCACTGCTCCAGCAGGCGCACCGCCTGCCGCGGGAGGGTCAGGCTCTGCGGACCCGAGCGGCCCTTGACGTAGTCGAGCAGGATCGTGGCCTCACCAGCCCAGTCGATGTCGGGTATCCCGAGGTCGGCGATGCCGTCGGGAACGATGCCGGTGTGGGCGCCGAACAACAGCACGTAGGCGAACGTGACGTCGGTGGTCGGGAACAGCGTCCGGGTCACCCGACCGAGGTTCGTTTGGGCCACCGCGTAGCTCGTCACCCCGGCCCACCGGCTGACCTGCGCGCGACCGAGCGGGCCCTGCCGCACCAGCAACCAAGCCAGGTTCCCATCGCTCAACCCACCCAAGCGCGGGTCCGTGCCATCCTCGGAAGCGCGCAGCAGGGCCCGCTGCGCGGAGTGCGCGTCAGCGATGATGCTCTGGCAGCGCTCGACCAGGGTGGCCCATTCCCGCTCGGTGTAGGGAGCGAGCGGCTTGTAGGGCGGCTTCGTCTTCAACGCCCGACCGTTCAGGTGCGCCCGAACCTGCGCGTCGAGGCGCCCGGTCGCGCTGTCGTAGCCGGTGAGCAGAAGCCGGGTGTCGGCCTCCCGAAACGCGGTCACCGACATCCAGTAGCGGATGAGGATGGAGCGGGTCAGGTCGGCGGCGCTCCCGGTGAACCCGGCTGCGGTCAGTTCGCGCACATGCAGCGCAGCGCACCGATGTAGTTCCCCGCCGTCGCGCGGGCTGCGATCCCGCCCAGCGGGTGGGTCAACATCGGCAACCCCTGGGCGAGGTCCTCCGCCAGCCGCGGGTTGGGCAGCCCGTCCAAGCGGGCGGTCCAGGTAGTGCCGTCCGGGAACTCGAACCGCACCGACAACGGCGTGGTGGTCACGATGGCCGGCATCAGACCTCCGCCTCCCCCGCGAACTCGGCCTCGACCTCAGCCGCGATCCCGGCTGTGATCTCGGCGGGGACGAGTCCGGCCTGATGTCCGGCGTGCTCGTAGGCCGCGCGATAGACGCGGGTGACATCCAGGCGGCGCAGATACAGCTCGGTCGTGGTCACGCTGCTGTGCCCGAGCAGGTCACGCAGCACCATCAACGGGTCAGCCTTGGTCAGGTAAAGCGCCAGCCCGGCGTCCGCGCCTGCGTCGGCGACCAGCGCCGCGGCCTGCCGGTAATAGCCGCTGACCAGCTTCTCCAGCGTATGGATCGCGAACGTGTGCCGCAGCCGGTGCGGGTGCACCAGCGGAAACCGCGGCTCGAAACGCTCCCGGACCCGCCGCGACGTCCGCCGGAACACCGTCGGCCAGTCCACGAACGGCGAACCATCCGCCTGCACCGCCAGCAAGCAGGACCCGCCCTCCGGCGCCACCAACCGCAGCCGCTCGGCCGCAGTCAGCGTCCGCCAACTCCGGCGGACACCGTTGATCCGCCCGCCCTCCCAGTCCGGCTCAGTCACCACCAGCGGCTCACCCGCGCACGGTCGCCACCCAGAACCGTGTGCCGCAGCCGCGCGTTCCAGGTTGATGTAGTCGTGCACCCGCGCCAGCACGTCGTAGTCGACCCAGGACGTGCGCTGCTTCGACCCCTTCGCCACCCCGTGCCCGACCGGGAACAGCACCGGAACATCACTGCGCCGCGCAGGAAGCGCTGGCACCTCATAGACCAACAAGTGCGTGAACTCGCGGCGACGCAGCCCGCTGGCGGCCACCAGCTCGCCCATCGCGGCATTGCGCCCCAGATACCGGCCCCGGAACGACTCATCAGCAGCGCCGTCCGGGCGGAGCCCGCCCAGCGCGCGGACGAACAGCGTGACGAACTCGGCTTCCAGGTACTTGATCGTGGTGTGCGGCTTCGGCGCTCGCACCTTCGCGAGATTGCGGCGGTATTCCCGCACCACACCCTCGGCAATCCGACGGCCGGTGGCGTAGGTGAACGGTTCCGCCGCGGCATGGCCCTCCGCGTGCGCCCACCGGTAGAACCCGCCCAGTACGTTCGTGTGCAGGTTCCAAGTAGACGGTTCCCAGCATGCCGCGAGGGTCCTGAACACAACCGGTGCCCGGCGTACGCGCTCAGCGCTGACCGCAGCTCCTGTCGCCGTCCGAACACACTGACCCCGGCCTCGTCGAGGAACTCCATCCACGAGCGCAGCACATCCGCGTACACCCGCCAGGTGCGCTCGGCCGGGGCGCCGCTGATCGGCAGCTCCTGCAACCACCGGTTCACCGCCACCGCGGGACGCTGTGTGCCGTCGTCGTCTTCGAATCGCAGATCGTCGTCGATCAGTACCGGCATGCGTTCCCGGATCAGCGGCTTGCGGCTGACGTGCCACGACTGCCAGCCACTGGCTGAGAAGGTCGTCAAGATCATGGCTCCCGTACCTATGTCAAGGACAAGGCACGGCGCTGACGGACACTCCCAGCAGCCCGACACACCATCCAAACGGGACACCGGAACAAAGCCGCGACTACGGCGGCATACCGGGCTGACGCCGACCGCGTACCGGCGGTGGTTTGCCTCCTGATCGTTTGTCAACGGGTTCACGCACCGCTGAAACCGTTGTCCCACAGCGGTTCGGCCTGGCTATGTTCGGTGTGATTCCGCTGTCTTCCGGGAGGACTCCATGCGTTCCTTCAAGCTCTTCGCCGGCGCTTCGGTGCTCGCGCTCTCCGCTGCCGGGCTGTTCGCGGCTCCGGCGAGCGCGGCCCCGTGCGGCTACTCCGAGAGCGGCAACGACGGCCTGTACAACCACTGCCCCTACGACCGGGACATGATCGAGGTCTACATCGACTACCACAACGGCTCGAAGGGCCAGACCTGCGTGCGCACCGGCACGACCCGGATCGGCGACGCCGACAAGATCTACTTCGCCTGGTCGAACCGGACCATCTGCCGCGTCTGACACCTGCGGGGGAGCCGGTTCCCGCTGTGGTGGGAACCGGCTCTCGCCGCGTCCGGACACCCTGGTGGTGACCAACACCGAGGGGAGTCAGGATGATCGGCGCGATGGTGGTGGCGGCGCTGGTGGCGCTGCCGGGAGTGCCCGCGGACACGGCGACGGTGACCGGGACGGCCAGGATCCGGATGTCGGACCCGGTCAGCGAGTTCGAGCTCGAAGTGCGGGCCACGACGTTCCGGCTGGCGCACCACTACCAAGGGACCAGCGGCTGGCTGACCGCGACCGTGGACTGCGTGCGGGTTGGCGGGCCGGTGGGCGTGGTGACCGGGGTGGTGGACCGGGTGCACGGCATCGGGCACATCGCACCGGGGGACCGGTTCAGCCTCAGCGTGCTCGACCGCGGCCGCCGCGACCTGGTGGGCATGGCCTGGCAGGCGGAGGCGGCGCGCTGCCTCGGCCCAGCGCCGGGCACCGCGATCACCGGTGGCGACCTGCGGGTGCGCGGCGCGGGCTAGTGTCCTGAGTCGGAAGTTCGCCAGCGGTCTCGACGGCCCAGCTTCCCGCTGGGCGCACCGAGTGAAAGCCCACGTACAACCCGGTACGAGGGCTTCCCCTCGGTGCGCCCAGCGGAAACCTGGCTCCGCCGATACCGCCACCGAACTTCCGACTCAGGACACTAGACTCCGGTGGCATGGGGGCGGAGCTGGTGCTGCTGTCGCGGATCTCCTTCCGCGGCAACGTGATCACCGGCCCTCGCCTGCACGCGCTGCTGGCCCTGCTGGCCGAGGACCTGCGTGCCGGATGCGGCACCGGGCGGCTGGTCGAGGGACTGTGGCCGCAGGCGCGGCCCGAGCACCCGGTGAAAGCGGTGCAGATCCTCATCTCCCGCGCGCGGGCCCAACTGGGCGCGGAGGTCATCGCCAGCACCCCGACCGGTTACCGGCTCACGCTGACCGAACAGCAGGTGGACGCGACCGCGCTGGCGGCTGCCGCGGCCGAGGCCGAGCGGTCGGCGCGCGCGGGGGAGCACCTGGCCGCGCTGGCCGCGGCGGAGGCCGGAATCGCGCTGTGCCACGGCAGCGACCCCCCCCCCGGGGACAACCCCTGGCCACAGCTGCGCGCGCGAC
>NZ_JBSFUA010000044.1:0-71219 GCF_053591555.1 Crossiella sp. NPDC003009
CATCAACGCGCTGTGGAACATCGTCGACTGGACCGAGGTCGGCAAGCGCTTCGAGGACGCCCGCGCGGGCAAGAACGGCCTGCTGCTCCCCTGAGCGCGGCAACCCAGGCTTCGGCGGTGGATGCTCCGACAAGTTGACGTCGCCGAGAAAGAGTGAGGCCCCGGACTCCTCGCGGAGCCGGGGCCTCACTCTGTTCCCGAACTGACTGCCGCTCCCACCACGAAGCGGACAAGACTTAGGTTAGCCTTACTTCACTCCTCGGTCAACCCACGCCTTCTCGCCCGGAAGAGTGGCCAGCGGCCGACCGGCCAGCGCATGCCGCCGCGACCTGCCAGAACGGCTCCGCAGACGATTGCGGCCAGCAGCGAGACCACCCCGCCCACCAGCAGCGGCATCTGCCCGCCGTACTCCTGCGCGATCCATCCCATCACCGGGCTGCCCAGCGGGGTGCCACCCAGGAAGACCAGCATGTACAGGCCCATCACCCGGCCGCGCATGTCCGGCCGGACGGCCAGCTGCACGGTCGAGTTGGCCGTGGTTGTGAACGTCATCACGGCGATGCCGGTGGGGATCAGCACCAGGCCCAGCGCGGTGAAGGTGGGCATCAGGCCGAGCACGATCTCCAGCACCCCGAACACCGCCGCGCCGCCGATCATCACCCGCAGCCTGGGCTTGCCCTTGGTGCTGCGCCGGGCGGCCAGCAGCGCGCCGAGGAAGGTGCCCGCGGCCAGCAGGGTGGAGAGCAGGCCGTAGCCGTCGGCGTCGCGGCCGAAGACGTTGCGCGCCACCACCGCCAGCGTGCTGCTGAAGTTCAGGCCGAAGGTGCTGACGAAGAACACCAGCACCATCACCACGACCAGGTCCTTGCGGCCGCGGACGTAGCGCAGGCCCTCGCGCAGCTGGCCCTTGGCCCTGGGCACCGGCGGGTTGCGGTGCAGCTGGGCTGGGTTCATCAGGGCCAGGCCGAGGATCACCGCGCCGAAGGTGGCCGCGTTGAGCAGGAACACCCAGCCGGTGCCGATCAGCGTGATCAGCACGCCCGCGATGGCCGGGCCGGTGATCCGGGCCATGTTGAAGTTCATCGAGTTCAGCGCGACCGCGTTGGTGACCTGGTCCTTGCCGACCATCTCCACCACGAAGGACTGCCGCACCGGCGTCTCCACCGCGGTGAAGCAGCCCAGCGCCAGGCAGAGCGCGTAGACGTGCCAGAGCTGCGCGGCGCCGGTGACCGCCAGCAGGCCGAGCACCAGCGCGCACAGGCCCATCGCGGTCTGCAGGCCGATCAGCAGCTTGCGCTTGTCCATCCGGTCGGCCAGCACGCCCGCCCACAGCGAGAACACCAGGGTGGGCGCGAACTGCAGGGCCATCGCGATGCCGAGCGCGATCGCGTTGCCGTGCGAGAGGTCCAGGACCAGCCAGTCCTGGGCGACCCGCTGCATCCACACGCCGATCAGCGAGACGATCTGGCCCGCGATGAAGTAGCGGTAGTTGCGGGTGCGCAGCGAGGCGAACATGCCTGGGCGCTTTGCCGGGGTTGGACTGCTACGCGGATGGGTTGAGTCGTCGGTCGGACGCTGTTCCGGCTCACGTTCCGCGTAGGTGGTCACCCGTTACTGCCCCGCCATCCTGTCTATGATCTCGGCGGCCCGGGCCAGCACTGCCCGGTCCGAGTCGTCGAGCTCGGCCAACTGCTTGTCCAGCCAGCGTTCCCGGGCCCGCACATCGGCCCGGATGAACGCCCGCCCCTGCTCGCTGATCTCCACGATCGCCTGCCTGCCGTCCGTAGGATGCGGACGCCGGGTGGCGAAGCCGTGGTCTTCCAGCGCGGCGATCACCCTCGTCATCGAGGGCGGCTGCACGCCTTCCTTGCCCGCCAGCTCACCAGGGGTCAGCGGTCCGCACTTGAACAGGCAGGACAGCGCGGACAGCTGGGTCAGCGTGACGGTGGAGTCGGTGCGCTGCGCGCGGAGCCTGCGGTTGAGCCGCACGACGGACAGCCGCAACCGGCTGGCGAGGGTGGGCTCTGTCTCGAACTCCGGCACATCCTTAGCATACCAAACGACTTTCGGCCTGACTGTGCTTTTTGTCCCATGCCACCCAGCCGGATACCGCCATTCGGCGCTACCCAGGGCAGTCGCTTGCGCCGTCAATGGAAACAGGGCTGCCTGCCGGGGAAGGACCGCGCCCAGCCATCACCGTGACGGAAGGCGTGGTTCGGCGTGCGCGCAGTGCTGCCTGGAGTTGTGCTGTCCCTACTACTCGCGGGGACGGCCGTGGCCGCCCCGCCCCACCAGCACGCCACCCACGGGCACGCGCTGCCGCCGGGGGCCAGCCCGGACCGGGAGACGCCGGAGCACCTGTACGAGCAGGAGCGCAAGGTCCTCGGCGAGCGGCACGCGCGCGAGCACCTGGAGGCCAGGAAGCGCGCGCTGCGCGAGGGCCGCAAGGCCGATCCGCACGCCAGGTTCGACGCGCCGGGCGAGACCCCGCCGCCACCGGGTCCGGCGCACGAGGTCGGCCGGTTCGAGACCAGCGGCGCGGCCCACCCCTCGCCGGACTACGGCGTGCACGTGGCGGTGCTGCCCACCGGCAAGGTGCTCTCCTTCAGCTTCGACGAGGTCACCAAGAACCCCCAGGAGGAGACCAGCCCGACCTACACCGTCGGCGCGCGCAACCGCGGCCGCGCCTACCTGTGGGACCCGAAGGCCGGCACCGGCGCGACCGCGTGGAAGTCCGTGCCGCCGCCGGTGGTGGACCTGCCGGACGGCTCCGGGCAGCCCAGGCCCGCGCCGCTGTTCTGCACCGGGATGGCGTTCCTGCCCAACGGGAACCTGGCCGTCTTCGGCGGCAACCTGGCCAAGGACGGGCAGCTCTCCGGGGCCAGGCTGGTGTTCACCTTCGACCCGTGGACCGAGACCTGGCACCGGCAGCAGGACATGTCCGTCGGCCGCTGGTACCCGACCTCCTTCCTCACCCCGGACGGCCGGGTGGGCACCGTCTCCGGCGAGGACGACAACGGCTGGCTGACCGCCAAGACCGAGATCTTCCCGGCCAGGAACACCCCGATTCCCGGTGTCGCCCAGCGGAACGCGACCAACCTGCCCAGCGAGACCGCGCCGGTGCAGGTGTTCACCTGGGACTACCCGCAGGCGCTCACCCTGGCCGACGGCTCCACCTACCTGCTCGGCCGCGGCGCGGACCAGCAGCAGCGGCTGGACACCAGCTCCTGGTCGGCGCAACGGCTGCCGGACCGGCCGGACGGCCTGATTCGCCGCTACGGCCCGGCGGTGCCGCTGCCCGGCGGCGCGCAGGGCCCCACCCAGGCACTGCTGACCAGCGGCAGCACCGGTGATCCGAAGGCGCTGCGGCTGGACTCGGCCTCCGGCAAGTGGCAGCCGGACAGCGCCCGCGCGTTCAGCCGCAACAACGACAACCTGGTGCTGCTGCCCGACGGCAAGGTGCTCTCGGTCAACGGCGAGACCGGCGACCAGCTGCGCGACTACGGCGCCGGGCACAAGGTGGCCGACGGCGACCAGCGCTACCGCCAGGTCGAGCTGTACGACCCGGCCACCCGCGCCTGGCAGCTGGGCCCGTCCTCGGCGATGCTGCGCGGCTACCACTCCAACGCGGTGCTGCTGGCCGACGGCCGGGTGCTGGTCACCGGGGACGAGTTCCAGCAGATGACCAGGGACACGAACAAGAACGACAACCTGCTCGGCTCGATCGAGATCTACCAGCCGGCCAACCTCTTCCGCGGCCCCCGGCCGAGCATCACGCACGCGCCCGAGGTGCTCCAGTACGGCCAGTCCTTCACCGTGCACTACAGCGGCGAGGCCCCGCCTGCTCGGGCGGTGCTGGTCTCCCCCAGCGCGTCCACGCACGCGGTGAACACCACCCAGCGGCACGTCGAGCTCACCGTTGAGTCCACTGTGGATGGTCAGCTGACGGTGCGCGCGCCTGCCGGCTCGGCCGCCGTGCTGCCCGGCTACCACATGCTGTTCCTGCTCACCGCCGTCGGCACGCCGAGCGTGTCGGTGCCGGTGCGCTTCGACCCGCCACCGGCCCGCAGGCCCACCTTCACCGCGCAGGCGGTCACCACCGACCAGCCGGGCGAGCGCTGCATCGACGCCGACGGCGCCCGCGCGACCCCCGGCACCAAGGTGCAGCTGTGGGACTGCAACGGCACCAACGCGCAGCGGGTCACCCTGCGCGCCGACGGCCGGATCACGCTGGACAGCGGCGGCTGCCTCGACTACGGCGACGGCAACCCCGCCGCAGGTCGGGTGGTCACCATCCAGGTCTGCGGCGGCGACGGCCAGATCTTCGGCTACGACACCGCGAAACGCGTCCTCACCGCGCCGAACGACCTGGTGCTGGACGTCTTCGGCAACCGCGCGGACAGCGGCGCGGAACTGGGCCTGTGGCACCCGAGGGGCAGCCCGAACCAGAGCTGGACCCCGGCGGGCGGCCCGCGTCTGGTCGACTCGATGCTGCACACCGACCTGCCCGGCGGCCGCTGCCTGGACGTCGCGGGCGGTTCGTCCGCGCCGGGCACCAAGGTCCAGCTGTGGGACTGCAACGGCACCAACGCCCAGCGCTTCACCCAGCGCGCGGACGGCCGGGTCGAGGTGCGCAGCGGCGGCTGCCTTGACCACGGCCCGGACAACCCGCCCGCCCCGCACCTGGTGACCGTGCAGCCCTGCGGCGGCGACGGGCAGCGCTGGACCTACCACCCCGCGCTGCGGGTGCTGCGCGCGGCGGACAACGGGCTCGCGGTGGACGTGGGCGACTTCAACCCGGCCAACGGCGCGGACATCGTGGTCTACCACCCGCACCGCGGCGCGAACCAGCTGTGGTCGGTGGGCTGACCACCAGGGCACGACCGCTAGTTCGCGGTGAACTGGTCGTAGAAGGCGGTCTTGATCCGCACGATGGCCTCTTCGGTGCGCTTGAAGCAGTCCCATTCCCCGGCCGAGCCGAGCGCCTGCCACAGCTGGACGCCGAGCTGGTCGGAGTGGGTGCAGGCCAGCGGCGAGAACTCCGCGAGCGGGCGGACCTTGGCGTCGTGCACCTTGTGCGGCAGGTAGAACGTCGACCGGTCGCCCAGCACCGGCCCGATCCGCTGCCACAGCTGCTCGTACTCCACCGCGACCAGCACCTCGCCCCAGAACCGCAGCACCGTCAGCAGGCCGGCGTCCGCGTGCTCGCGCGCGCCGGCCTCGCTGATCAGCTCGAAGGTCGCGGTGATCGCCTCCAGGGTCGCCCGGGTCGGCCTGCTGGTGACCAGGTCGGCGCGCGGCACACCGAGCCGGAGGATGTCCTCCTTCATCTCCTCGCGGTGCGACAGGCTGCGCCCGTCCTCGCCGGGGTACTCCTCGCGCAGGATCACCCTGGCGATCCGCACGCTGCGCTCGTCGGTCAGCAGGTCGATCGCGAGGTCGTAGGCGGGGGTGAAGGCCAGCGACAGGAACCGCCGCTGCAACAGCACCGCGTGGAACTGGCTTTCGGGCAGCCCCGCCACGTTCGCCAGCACCGGGTGCGCGCGGAACCGCGCGATCAAGCCGTCCTCGAACTCGTCCAGTTCATGTGCCATCGTCGCCCCAGTCACAGTCGTTTCCGTTCCAGATCGCGTTCCCAGTCCAGCGGGTCGATCTCCACGCCGATCTCCCACAGCGTGTCCAGCTCCTGCTGGAACTGCCGCCCGAGCAGGCTGCCGGAGCCCTGGATCTCCAGCTGCGGTGACTCGATCGCGAGCTGGCCGTGCAGGAACACGCTGACGTAGTAATGCGTGTCCGCCTTGTACACCGCGGCCGAGGGCAGCGAGTTGAACACCTTCACCTTCAGGTGGCCTGCCCGGCGGCGTTTCTCGGTCACCAGCTCCTTGAGGATGCCGAGGTTGTGCCGCACCCCGCTCCTGACGTTCCACTCGGGGTTGGACCTGCCCCGGGCGCGCAGCGCGTCGTCCCGCAGCGAGGCCACCATCGAGTTGGGGTACAGCAACAGGATGCGGACCTCCGCGCGCCGGTCCAGCGCCTCGCCCAGCGACTCCTTCAGCCGTTGCAGGTTGGGGATCCAGGTGTTCAGGATCGTCACCTGCCGCGCCTGCTTGACGTAGCGGATGTAGTCCTCGTTGGCCAGGTTCGGGTGCACCGCGACCAGCCCCTGCTCGAAGCCCTGCGCGACGGCCCGCCGCACCGCGTCCACCTTGGCGTCGATCTCGTCGAGCTTGGCGAAGCCGTCGACCTCCAGCGTCACCACCAGGGCCATCGAACCCAGCACCAGCAGGGTGATCTTCTGGATGGTCCCGCCCGGCGCGATCAGGTCCAGCCAGCCCGCCAGGTCCGCCACGGCGACCGCGATGGACAGGCACGCTGCCGTGTACAGGCCGGTCCGTTCGAACGTGCGCCGAAGTCTGCTCGCCATGTTGTCGCTGCCACCCCAGAATTGATCAACCAAGGGTGGCCCCGGTCACAGGGGGTGTCAACCGGGTCTTCCTGCTCCGCCCGTTCGGCGGCCGGAGCAGTGCGCGCGGCGGACGCCGTTCGGTGGCCGCGACTGGCGGCCTGCCTCTAGAGGAAAAGCGCGCGCAGCGGCCCGATGCCGAAGTAGAGCAGGAAGGCCACCGCGACCACCCACATCAGCGGGTGGATCTCGCGGGCCTTGCCGGTGGCGGTTTTCAGAGCCACGTAGCTGACGAAGCCCGCGCCGATGCCGTTGGCGATGGAGTAGGTGAACGGCATCACCACGATGGTCAGGAAGGCCGGCAGGGCCACGGTGAAGTCGGTGAAGTCGATGTCCACGATCTGGGTCATCATCAGCGCGCCGACGATCACCAGCGCCGGTGCGGCCGCCTCCACCGGGATCACCTGGTACAGCGGGGTGAAGAACATGGCGGCCAGGAACAGCAGGCCGGTGACCACGTTGGCCAGTCCGGTGCGGGCGCCCTCGGCGATACCGGCCGCGGACTCGATGTAGACGGTGTTGGAGGAGCTGGAGGCGACGCCACCGGCGACCGCGGCCACCCCGTCGACGAACAGCGCCTTGCTGGTGTTGGGCAGCTGCCCGTCCTTGTCCACCAGCCCGGCTTCCTTGCCGAGGCCGGTCATGGTGCCGATGGTGTCGAAGAAGTCGGTCAGCACCAGGGTGAACACCAGCATCGCGGCGGCCAGCGCGGGCAGCCGGGTCCAGGCGCCGAAGGAGACCTCGCCGAACAGCGACAGGTCCGGCAGGCTGAACACGCTCTCCGGCAGGGCGGGGTAGCCGAGGTTCCAGCCGCGCGGGTTGCTGCCCTTGGACGGGCCCGCGTTGACCAGGGCCTCGATCACGATGGCCAGCACGGTGCTGCCCAGCACGCCGATCAGGATCGCGCCGCGGACCTTGCGTGCCACCAGGATCGCGGTGCCCACCAGGCCGACCACGAACACCAGCGTCGGCCAGGAGGCGATCGAGCCGCCGATGCCGAGGCTGACCGGCACGGTGGTGCCCGCGGCGTCCGGGATGCGGCGGACGAACCCGGCGTCGACCAGGCCGATCAGGCAGATGAACAGCCCGATGCCGACCGCGATGGCGGCTTTGAGCGGCGCGGGCACCGAGTTGAACACCGCGGTGCGGAACCCGGTGACCACCAGCAGCAGCACCACCAGGCCGTTGACCACGATCAGGCCCATCGCCTCCGGCCAGGTGACCTGCGGGGCGATGGTGACCGCGACCAGGCTGTTGATGCCGAGCCCGGTGGCGATGGCGAACGGGTAGTTCGCGATCAGTCCGAACAGGATGGTCATCGCCCCGGCGACCAGCGCGGTCACCGCGGCCACCTGCGGCACCGGCAGGATCGCGCCGAGCACGTCCTTCTTCGCCCCGGCGTCCTCAGCGGAGAAGCTGCCCAGGATCAGCGGGTTGAGCACCACGATGTAGGCCATGGTCACGAAGGTGACCAGCCCGCCGCGGACCTCCCTGCTGACCGAAGAACCCCGCTCGGAGATCTTGAAGAACCGGTCGAGACCGGACGGGACCCCTGTCTTGGCCACCGCGGTTCCTCCCTGCTGCCACTGGCCGTCGTTTCGGCAGGTAGCCTGCCTGACGTGGCCGAGAGAAGCGAACCCAGCCCGGTTACGAACAGGCAAACACCCCCGCCCCCGCCCGCCCTGCCCCGTGGCCTGGTGGACGCGGTGCCCGCGGTGTCGGTCGGCACCGGGGTGTTCTTCGTCGCGTTCGTGGTGCTGCTCACGCTGCGCGGCACCGAGTCGGTGTGGACCTGGACCTGCCTGGTCGGCGGACTGCTCGGGTTCGTCGGGCTGGCCGTGATCGCCTGGCAGCGGGCGGCGGCCCGGCGCGGGTCCCGCTCGGCGCAGACCGGGGTGTAGGCAGCGAGGATCGGTCTACTGGGGGTCGGGCGTCCCGTTCGGCCACACGCAAGGCGAACTCGCGTTGATGGCCAGCAGCCCGCGGGCGTTGCCCTGCACGCTGAGCCGGAACTCATCCGGCTGGTGCTGCACCCACAGGTACCAGTCCTTCGGCCGCGAGTCGTCCAACACCACGTAACCGTTGCCCACCCAGTAGCTCTTGAGGGTGTCGAACACCCGGTTGAACTCCTCCACCGGCACCGCCGTGGTCTCGAACGCCCTGGAGACCACCTTCCGGCCTTGGGGACCGTTGTCCGAGGACGGCTCACAGGACACGACATCAGCCACCACCTGGGTAAAACCGGCATCGGCTGGAAGTTGCGCGATGGCCGCGCGGATGTAGCCATCCACCCGCTCGGTGGCTTCCTGCTGAGTGATGGTCGGCTGCACAACTCTCCCCGTCCACGTGTAGACAACCAGCGCGGCCACGCCGAGCACCACCACGGCACCCAGCACGAGCAGTCCTCTAGTCCGTCGGCTCACCGGCAATGATCTTTCCCATGTTCCGCAGCGACTTGTTCGTGATGTCCCAGTACTCCATGTGCGCCGCAATGCTCGGCAACCCCAGGTTGGATGTGCCCGGGTCGGAGGTGAACACCTTGCCGCCGAAGCGCTGATCAGCGGGATCCGGCCCGTGCGGGTCGAAGATCGGCACGTTGTCCCGGTCCAGCCCGATCGGGACGTTGGTCGCGTTGATGGCGTCGTGTTCGGCGACACTCGCGTGCACGCGCTCCGGCGGGATGTTGAGCTGGTCGGCCCGCTCGACGCCGACCCCGGGGCTGCCGATGAAGACCAGGTCGTCGGCCTTGAGCCCCAGGTCCCGCGCGGTGTGCCCGACCACGGTCGACCCGTAGCTGTGCCCCACCACCGTGTTGTGCGAAGGCTGGCCCTCGTGCGTGGCACGCAGTCCCTCCTGGAAGCGCGCCAAGCCCTCCCTGGCGTTCTGGGCGTAGCTCTCACCAGCCGCGTCCGGCAGCGGCGACTGCGGAGCGTCGTAGCCGACCCAGCTGATCACCGAGGTGGACTCCGACCCCGCCTGCCGCGCGGCGGTCACCATGCGGTCGGCCCGCTCCAGGTAACCGCCGCCGTCGGCCAGGTTCGAGCCGGTGCCCGGTACCAGCGTGGCCACGTTCTTCGCGGTGTCCGGGTTGCCCATCGCCACGATCGCCCGCCCGTTGCCGTCGGCGTTGACACCCAGCAGGAAAGCCGGTTGCTTACCGGCATCCGGGGTCGCCCGCAGACGTTGGGTGATCGCGTCCAGCCCCTTGAGCTTGTCCGTCAGCTCCACCAAGCGCTGCTGGTCGTCATGAGTGAGGTGCGGCTTGGCCGACAGCCGGGTCTTCTCCTCGGACAGGCTGGCCTGCAACCCGGCCAGTACCACCCGGTTGGCTCGATCCCGCACCACGGCCGGAACCCCGTCCAGCGCGCCGATCCGGGCGCCGTCGGTGGCCAGCAACGACTCCCGGTCGGCGATGCTCAACCCGTCCCACCACCGCTTCACCTCCGCCGGCGAGGTCCCCGCCGCCGGGATGGTGGCACTGGCCGGAGTGCACACCTGGATGCCACCGGGCGCCATGCCGGTGGACTCCTGGGTGATGCGGCGCAGCGCGGCCGCGGCCTCGGCGTCCACGGTCGCGGCCTGGCGGAGGATGTCGCGCACGCTGGTCGTCAGATCCGCGCACAGTTGAGCCCGGTTCGGCGCGCCCGGCGGCATCGGCGTGGCCACCACCACGGCGCCGTCGACCACCAGGCCGTCGCTGGCCACCCGCAGGTGGTTCGCGCGCGCGGTGGCCAGCTCGTCACGCAGCTCTGCTTGTAGCCGGGTCAGCCGCTCGCCCGCCTCCCGCAGCACCGGCGGGATACCGGAAAGCCCCTTGGCGAGGTCGTCCAGGCGAGTCCGCTGGTCGCCGATCTGCTGCTTGGCGGCCTCCGCCGCCGCCCCGCGCCACTCGTCCAGCCCAGCCAGTCCCCGGGTGGCTTCTCCGGCCCGGCTGGTCATCGACTTGGCCAGCTCCTGCCAGCGCTGCGCGGCGCGGGTGAACACCCCTGGCTCGGCCTCACGCAGTTCCTCCACCGTGGTCATCGCGGCGCCAGCCCGGACCGCGCGGTGTCCTCGGCGTGGGTGTAGGTGACGGCGGTCAGTTCCAGGTTGTCACCGGCTACCGCGAGCTTGGTCGCCACCGCGATCAGGGTCTGCGACCAGGTGTCCTCGCACTGCGACAGCGCCTGGGCCAGCGCGAACGAGGTGTTCGCCGCCGCGTCGCCGTCCTGCGCACCGCTGTTGGCACGGATGTCCCGCTGCGCTTGGTCAGCGGTGGTGACAAGGCCCCTGCCCACCTGCCTGAGCTGATCCGCGGTGACCGCGATCTTCCCCCTCAACGCTCCCCCTTCGCATCAACACAACGCCTCCCCCAGGCTGTGGTGCGCGACCGCTCCCTCCCGACCGTAGCGCGATCGTCCGGATGACAGAGCCCATTCGCGGTCTGATCCACCCCACCGGCGGTCGCATCACCGGAAATGCGGACACCGAATGGGGGACAGGTCAGGAGTACGCCCGCTCAGCGCAGCAGCGTCGATGCGGTCGGGTCGGCGAGCAGGGCGGCCAGCAGGTGCCGGTCGTCCCAGCGGTCCAAGGTCCAGGCCAGGGCGCGGGCCAGGCCCTGGGGGTCCTCGGTGGTGTGCAGCTCGCCGTCGGGGTCCAGCCACCAGGGCACGGTGTGCCGGGTCTCGTCGACCAGCACCACCAGCTCTTCGTGCACGTGCAGGTCGCCGTCGGGGTAGTCCAGGCCGAGCAGGTCGCAGGTCTCGACCACGCCGTCCAGCTCCGCCCACGGCTGCACCCGGCCCGCGCTGACCACCTCGTCGCCGTCGGAAGTGGGCAGGTCGAGCAGGTCGGCCAGCGCGGGGGCGTCCCCGCCGGCGACCACCTCGGCCGGGTCCAGCACGGCCAGCCACCACGGGCCGTCCAGCACCAGCGCGCGTTCGGTGGCCACCACGGTCCCGGCCAGCGAGCGGACCGCGGCAGGCGGCTCCACCTCGGCCGGGTCCACCCTGCCCTCGCTCACCGCGTCCGCGAGCGCCTCGTGCGCGCGCAGCACCACGCCCTCGCGCACCAGCCGGTCCGGATCGGCCAGTCGGGCCAGCACGTCGATGGCGTCGTCCACATCGGACACTTCGACCGAGTCGCGGACGCCCAGCAGGGCGAGGAGCTCATCGCTGAGCCCCTCGGCCGGGACGACCTCGTACAGGCCGTTGAGCTCGTCCACGTCGGCCCGGCGCCAGTCCCTCGGTGGGCGGCCGCCGATCAGCGCGAACCGGGACAGCCACCAGGCGGTGTGCCCGTCCCGCAGCCGAAGTGCCTGCCAGGCAAGGGGATCCGCCGCGATCAGGCGCAGCGCGACCGGCCAGGCCTCCTCGGCGACCAGGTCCAGGTCGCCGACCGCGATGATCTGCCGGGGGCCTTCGCCTGCCGGGTGAGCGGCGGCCACCTCGTCCCACCACTCCTGCTCGTCCGGCAGGTCGTGGTCGGGTCCGGCCGGCGACTCGTCCACGATGATCGGGAAGGAGTCCAGCACGCCGATCGCGGTGAGCAGGCCGGGCGCCCAGCGCTCGGCCACCTCGGCGGCGAGCACGCCGAGCGGGCTGTCCTCCGCCAGCACCGCGCGCAGCGGCGAGGCCGGCAGCAGCAGCTCATCGGCCCGGCGCGGGTCGCCGTGCTCGTCCGGCAGGGCCAGCGCGGCCAGCCACGGGGCCTCGCCCCTGCGCAGTCCGGCCAGCTCGACCAGGCGCAGCACCACGTCGGTGAGCGCGGCGGTGTCCAGTCCGGCTTCCAGATCCTCCACGCTGCGCTCCACCGCGGGCCGCAGCTCCGCCAGCAGCTCGGCCGCGCCGACGGACTTGGCGCCGAGGCGTTCCAGCAGCCGGTGCTTGGCCGCGGGGTGCACCACCCGCAGGCCGATGTCCACAGTGGACATCGCGGTGAGGATGTCGTCGGCCACCTCGGGCAGCAGCACGCCGCGCGGGCCGGTGACGGTGCGCCCGTCGACCAGCGGCACCGGCAGCGCGCCCAGCTCCTCGCGGGCGGTGGAGTCGACCTCGGCCACCGGGGCCAGCGCGGTGTAGAGCCGGTGCCACCACTCCGGCGCGCGGTCCACGCCCGCCACGGTGGCCACCACCTCGGGCAGCCGGATCCGGCGCACGCCAACGGCTTGCAGCGCGCGCAGGTGCTCGGCCCCGGCCAGCTCGGCAGGCAGCAGCCCACCCAGTGACGGCCCGAGCAGCTCGACCAGCTCCGGCGCGGCCACGTCCAGCAGGCAGGCCTGACGCGGGGAGAGCACCGCCTTGTCCGCGGCCACCAGCCATTCGGCGTTGGTCAGCGCGGTGAGCACCAGCTCGCGCAGCTTCTCGTCGACCTCGGAGAGCGGGAACTCCGGCAGCGGCACCAGCGCGGTCCGGCTGGCCGGGGGCAGCGCCAGCAGCAGCTGCGGGTAGCAGTCGGCGGCGGCCCGCAGCACCGCGTCCGCGGCCGGGCTCGGCGCCAGCCGACGACGGGAGGGTTCGATCGGCAGTCCGGCGAACAGCCTGGCCGGTAAGGAAAGCCGCTCGTCGGTGGGCGTGGGCGCGTAGAGCACGTCGGACCCGGCGGGACAGGGCGTGCCGGACTCGTCCAGCCGCACCGCCCAGCACACCGACCACCCGGTGCGCCGCCGCGCCTCCACCCCGAGACCGGCCAGCACCTCCTCGCCGAGCTGCCCGGACTCCCGGTGCAGCGCCCAGCGGGACGGCCCGGCAGGCGTGCTCAGCTCGGCCACGCCGTCCGGGTGGTCCACCCTGGTCCAGACCTGGTCCTCGACCTCGATCCGGCTCAGCCCGGGCAGCGCGAGCAGCAGGTCCTCGGCCTGTCCGGCCAGCTGGTCCAGCAGCGACTGACCGTCCACACCGGACAGAGGAAGGCGCACCTCGGTGTCGAAGCCGGGCGGCAGCGGCTCGGGCTCGACCGCCCAGGGCAGCCGCAGCACCGGGACGGTGTCCTCCCGCTCGGCCAGCTCGGTGGCCAGCTCCGGGATGGCCCGCACCTCGGCCAGGGTGTCCGCGGCGGAGAACCGCACACCCCCGGCAGCCGAGCGCACACTCGGCTCGGTGCTGACCGCCAGCACCGCGGCGAACCCGACCCCGAACTGCCCGACCCCGCCGGAGCGCTTGGCCGAGGCCCGCAGGGAGGCCAGCGCGGCCACGCCCTCGGCGTCCAGCGGGGCGCCGGTGTTGGCCACCCTGAGCTCGTGGCCGGCCAGGGTGACCCGCAGGATGCCGCCCGCGCCCGCCGCGTCGGCGGCGTTCTGGGCGAGTTCGACGAAGAGGCGGTCGCGGTAGCCGCCGTAGCGCAGGTCGTCCTCGGCGTTGGCGTCCTCGCGGAACCGGGTCGGCGAGGACGCCCAGGCCGCCAGGGTCGCCTGGCGCAGCTCGTCGGCGCGGAAGGTCTCGCTCACTCCTGGGCTTCGTTCGCGGCGGGGGACTCCGGCAGGATCGCCTCGGCCTCGACCGGCTCAGCCGCGACCTCGGTCGCAGCCTCGGCGGTGGGCTCCGGCGCAGCCTCGGACGGGGCCTCCGCAGCAGTCTCCGGCGCGGCCTCGGTCGCGGCTTCCGCGGCAGCCGCGGTCGCGGTCGCCGGCGCGGTCTCGGCGCGGCTGGGCCGCTGCTCGACGTCCAGCATCGCGTCGTCGTAGATCACCTCGGCCACCGGCACCAGCGGCGAGGTGTCCACCTCGGCCTCGGAGTGCGCGCCGCAGCCGTACTCCGCGTGCACCACCCGGCCGTCGGCGGGCGAGTACTCGTTCCCGCACACCCCGAACGCCGCGCGCAGCGACCCGGCCAGCGGCAGGAAGAACCCGCAGCCCGCGCAGGAGCCCGGCGCGCTGCGCGCCATGTCGCTGCCCGGTCCGAAGTCGCCGCCGGTCCAGCGGGCCGCGGCCTCCGCCCGGCCCTCCCAGGACAGCACCCGCATCCGGCCGAGGCCCACCTCACGGCTGACCTCCTCGACCGCGGGGTCGTCGCTGTGCAGGTAGCCGGGGACCAGGCGGTGGTCGTCGGGGGAGGTGGGCAGCAGGTCGCCGACGCCGAGGTCACCGGCCTTGACCCGCTGGTTCCACGGCACCCAGTCCGGGGCGACCAGGGCCTGCGGGCCGGGCAGCAGCACGACCTCGCTGACCGTGACCGGTTCCTCGCCGCCTGCCTGGGAGACGGTGACCGCCCAGCGCCAGCCGGTGTAGCCGGGGTGCGCGGCCTCGAAGAAGTGGGTGACGGCCGACGGGTCCTCGACCGCGGTGCCGACGTGCCCGCCGACCTCCTCGCCCTCAGCGGCCTCCGCGGCCGCGGCCTGGGCCAGCGGGACCGCGTTCACCAGTGCGGCGCTCGCCTGCGTGCCGTCGATCGAGTCGGTCCGGTGCTCGGCTGGAGTGGAGGTTGGGGTCACATAGCAGATTGTGCCGCATATCGGCGAGCACCGATGCGGCATGCCACCCTGTGACCGTGCGAGTGGTGAGGGTACTGACCGCGGCGGTGTGCGCGAGCCTGGCGTTTTCCGGTTGCTCGGCCGCGAGCGATCCGGAACCGCAACGGTTGCGCGCCGAGGTGCTGTCCAGTCATCCGCACGACCACACCGCCTTCACCCAGGGCCTGGAGATCGCCGACGGCACCCTCTACGAGGGCACCGGGCTGGCCGGGTCCTCCACCCTGCGCGAGGTGGACCGGGAGACCGGCCAGGTGCGCCGGCAGGCGGCGGTGCCCAACGGCTTCTTCGGCGAGGGCATCACCGTGGCCGGGGACGTGATCTGGCAGCTGACCTGGCAGGACGGCTACGCGCTGCGCTGGAACCGGCGCGACCTGACCCTGATCGACCAGGTCAGCCTGGAGGGTGAGGGCTGGGGCCTGTGCAAGGACGGCGACCGGCTGGTGATGAGTGACGGCACCGGCACGCTGAGCTTCCGCGACCCGAAGACCTTCGCCCGGACCGGCACGGTCACTGTGCACCGCCCCGGCGCCACCGTGAGCAAGCTCAACGAGCTGGAGTGCGTCGGCGGCGCGGTCTGGGCCAACGTGTGGCAGACCGAGGAGATCCTGCGGATCGACCCGAACTCCGGCGCGGTCACCGCCGTAGTGGATGCCAGCGGGCTGCTCCGCGCGGAGCAGAAGGAGGGCGCGGACGTGCTCAACGGCATCGCGGCCATCCCCGGCACGGCGGAGTTCCTGCTCACCGGAAAGCTCTGGCCAGCCATGTTCCGGGTCAAGTTCGTTCCGGTACGGCAGGATTAGGAGTGTGATGCGACCCGGACCGGACGAGCCGACCCGCAACGGCAGCCGCGGGCGCACCCGCAGGTACGAACCGCCTGCCGAGGGCGGCCGGAGTTATCCCTGGGAGGACGACCCGGACTACCAGGGCGAGCGGCGCACCGAGCCGGTGCGCCGCCGCACGCCCCCTCCTCCGCCGAGGTCCGCCCCGCCACCGCCGCCGGGCAGGCCGCCGCACCGCCCGCCGCCCTCGCCGTACTACCCGGACGAGGTCTACGAGGAGGAACCGCCGCCGGCTCAGCCGGACGCGCCCGCGCCGCCGAAGAAGATCACCGTCACCAGGGTGATGATGTGGCGGAGCAAGCACCTCACCCAGCAGGCGGTGCGGGCCTTCCGCCGGGGGGTGGCCGCCGACGGCGCCCGCGAGTCCGGGCTGGCCGCGCTGACCTACGCCACCATGCTCAACTACGCCGTGGACGCCGCGATCGCGGTGGCCATGGCCAACACGCTGTTCTTCTCCGCCGCGAGCGCGGAGAGCAAGGGCAAGGTCGCGCTCTACCTGTTGATCACGGTGGCCCCGTTCGCGCTGGTCGCCCCGGTGGTCGGCCCGCTGCTGGACCGGATGCAGCAGGGCAGGCGGCTGGCTTTAGCGGTTTCCTTCGCCGGGCGGATCGCGCTGGCCGCGGTGATGGCGCTGAACTTCGACAACTGGGCGCTCTACCCGGCCGCGCTGGGCTGCATGGTGCTGTCCAGATCCTTCGGCGTGCTCAAGGCCGCGGTGACACCCAGGGTGCTGCCCGACGAGCTGGACCTGGTGCGGACCAACTCCCGGCTGACCGTGTTCGGCCTGGTGGCCAGCGTGGCCTTCGGCGGTATCGCGGCCGGGCTGGGCCAGTTGTTCGGGCCGCAGGGCGCGCTGTGGTTCACCGCGGCGATCTGCGCGGTCGGCGTGTGGTCCTGCGTGCGCATCCCGGCCTGGGTGGAGGTCACCGAGGGCGAGGTGCCCGCCTCGGTGGGCGCGCACCCGAAGCGGAAGCGGCAGCCGATGGGCCGGGTGCTGGTGGTCACGTTATGGGCCAACGCGACCGTGCGGGTGCTCACCGGGTTCCTGATGCTCTTCGCCGCGTTCGCGGTGAAGGCGCAGACCCAGGGCGAGCCGTTCATGCAGCTGCTGCTGCTCGGCGTGATCGGCGCGGCCGCGGGCGCGGGCAACTTCGTGGGCAGCGCGGTCGGCGCGCGGCTGAGCTTCAGCAAGCCGGACCAGCTGCTGCTGGTCTGCGTCGGGTCCTCGCTGGCCGCCACCGTGGTGGCCGCGATCTTCGGCGGGCTGACCACGGCGGCCATCGTCGGCCTGGTCGGCGCGACCGCCTCCGCGCTGGCCAAGGTGTGCCTGGACGCGGTGGTGCAGCGGGACATGCCGGAGGAGTCGCGGGCCTCGGCCTTCGGCCGTTCGGAGACCGTGCTGCAGCTGGCCTGGACCTTCGGCGGCGCGGTCGGCCTGCTGCTGCCGCCGGAGTACTGGATCGGCTTCACCGTGGTCTCGGTGCTGCTGGCCCTCGGCTTCACCCAGACCCTGCTGGCCGGGCGCGGCTCCTCGCTGATCCCGGGCTTCGGAGGCGACCGGCCGCTGCGGCCGGCCACCACATAGGCCGTGTCCGGTGGATCTTGTGCGTGAGCGCCGGAGTCCAGGTCGTTCCTGGCGGTGCCGCCGGGGCAGCCTCGTACCGGGGCGTACTCGGCTGCTCCGGCGGCGCCGCCAGGGGCGGCCTGGGCCCGGCGGTCGCGTGCAAGATCCACCGGACACGGCCTACAGTCGGGTTCGTGCGTAAGGGACTGTCGTTGCTGCTGGCCACCGCCGCGCTGTCCGGGGTGGCCGCCTGTGCCGCCCCGGTCGGACCGCCGGAGGTGACCCTGTTCGCCGCCGGCAAGTCGCTCGCGGTGAAGCCCACGCAGTACTGCGACGTGAAGGTGGAGAACTGCCAGGCCGACCCGAAGGCCGGCGGGGTGCTGCGGGTGCCCAAGGGCCAGGAGGTCAAGATCTCGGTCGATCCGCGGATCGGCGAGACGCCGTGGCAGGTGGTCTTCCGCTACCGCAAGCCGGACAACGGCAAGGTCGACGGGCGCAGCGAGGCCTTCGCGCCGAACAAGACGCTGGCGTACACGCTGAAGCTGCCGGAGGCGGACGCGCAGCTGGAGACCATCGAGGTGCACCAGTA
The DNA here is from genome assembly GCF_053591555.1 of Crossiella sp. NPDC003009. NCBI lineage: Bacteria > Bacillati > Actinomycetota > Actinomycetes > Pseudonocardiales > Pseudonocardiaceae > Crossiella > Crossiella sp. NPDC003009. The sequence continues at coordinate 17,904 of NZ_JBSFUA010000044.1, forward strand.
CGGCGCGGCGATCTCGGCCAACACCGAGGGCGGCGTCAGCTTCGGGACCCGCGGGACCTGGGTGATCTCGGTGGACGACCGCGGGTAGACCCCGCGGCCGTCACAACTCAAGATCAGTTCGGGTCGAGCTCCCGCGCCACCGCGCGCACCACCTCGGCGATCCGCTTGGTCACCTTGCGGTCCGGATAGCGGTTGCGGCGCAGGTCCGGCTGCACGGTGGACTCCAGGACCTTGATCATGTCCTCGATCAGCCCGTGCAGCTCCTCCGCCGGCCGGCGCCGGGCCTCGACCACCGAGGGCACCGGATCGACCAGCCGGACGGACAGCGCCTGTGGACCCCGGCGACCGTCAGCGACGCCGAACTCCACCCGCATGCCGGGCTTGAGCGCGGAGACACCCTCGGGTAGCGCGGAGGCGCGCACGTAGACGTCCTCGCCCCCGTCCTGGGTCACGAAGCCGAAGCCCTTCTCCGCGTCGTACCACTTGACCCTGCCGCTCGGCACTGTCCTCACCGTTTCCCTAAGTCACGACAAACGCGCCTCAAGAATCCGAGAGGCGCGTGTTCTCCAGAGTAGCCGAGTTGTGCGCGCTACCCGTGGTCCCCGCGTGAACGTCTAAGCTTCCAGCGTGGCCGCGACCGCCCCGAAGATCAAGCTGATACCGGTAGCCATCGCTGTGTTCGCGATCGGTCTGCTGGCGGTGGTCAGCACGTTCGGCCTGTTCGCCGCCGGGCAGACCGAGCTACCCCTGTGGCTGAACCTGGCCTGTCTGCTGCTGCCGATCGGTCTCGCGCTCGGCGTCTTCGCCGTGTTCCGGCAGTCCCGCAAGGACCGCGGCTGATCCGGCGAGCCACCTAGGGAACTCGGTCAGCGAGTCCAGCACGAGGTCCGCGCCGGCCGCCCGCAGCTCCTGCGCGGTGCACGGTCCACTGGGCACGGCCACCGAGAAAGCCCCGGCCGCCCTGGCCCCATTGACATCGCCGATGTGGTCGCCGACGTAGACCTTGGCCCCGAACCGGCGCAGCGCGACCGCCTTCTCCGTCGACCACAGCTCGCCGACCAGGTGCTCGACCTGCCAGCCGAGGGCGTCCAGGTGCAGCTGCGCGTTGGGCCCGTACTTGCCGGTGACCACCACCGCCGAACCACCCACGGCACGCACCGCGGCCAGTGACTCGGCCGCGCCGGGCAGGCCGGCCGTGCGCGGGATGACGATCTCCGGGTACAGCGCGCGGAACTCGCGCACCCCCGTCGCGACCTGCTCTTCGTCCAGGCCGCAGCTGCGGAAGTAGCCGTCCAGCGGCGGCCCGAGGTTGCTCGCGAACTTCTCCCCGTTGACCGGGAAACCGGTGCGGCGGCCCACCTCGTCCATGGCCAGCACCATGCCGGGCCGGGGGTCGATCAGCGTCATGTCCAGGTCGAAACCCACGGTCAGGTTGGCCACGGCTCCACCGTACGTGTCTTGACAAACGATTTCCCGCTGTCGAGACACTTGACACGGAGGCCGTTCGTGTCAAACTCGGGTGGTGGCTCAGATCACACCGTTCACGGCCAGGGTCAAGGCCTCGCTGCGGGAGACGCTGCTGGACGCCGCGGCCAACCTGCTCGCCGACCGCGGCTTCCACGGCCTGCGGATGGCCGATGTGGCCACCGCGGCCGGGGTGAGCAGGCAGACCGTCTACAACGAGTTCGGCAACAAGGACGCGCTGGTGCAGGCGGTCGCACTGCGGCTGACCGCGGAGTTCCTGGCCGACACCGCGCACCGGCTGGACAGCGCGGAACACCTGCTGGACGGCATCCGCGCGGCGACCCGCTACATCCTGACCCACGCGGCGGAGAACCGGCTGATCGCCGCGATGCTCACCGGCGCCGATGCCCAGGACCTGCTGCCGTTCGTGACCACCCGCGGCGCGCCCGTGCTGACCTCGGCCACCGAGCTGGTCCGCCAGCACATCGGCGCGCGGCTGCCGCACCTGCCTGCCGAGGTGGCCGCGCTGCACGCCGAGACCGCGGTCCGGCTGACCGTGAGCCACCTGCTGCTGCCTTCCGGCGGCCCTGACCAGGCCGCCGAGGCGATCACCGCGGTCGCCGCGGCGATGCTCGGTCCTCATCTGTCCACAAAGGAGTGAGACGTGACGCGACAGGGTTTCCACTCGCTACGCCAGGGCGGGCTCAACTGGGACTCCTTCCCGATGCGCCTGTTCGTCAAGGGCAACGCCAGGTTCTGGAACCCGGCGGACATCGACTTCAGCCAGGACGCGCTGGACTGGGCGGACATGGCGGAGGACCAGCGCGCCGGCAGCACCTACCTGACCGCGATGTTCATCGCCGGTGAGGAGGCGGTGACCGAGGACATCCAGCCGTTCATCAGGGCGATGGCCGCCGAGGGCAGGCTCGCCGACGAGATGTACCTGACCCAGTTCGCCTTCGAGGAGGCCAAGCACACCGAGGTGTTCCGCCGCTGGCTGGACGCGGTGGGCCTGACCGGCGACCTGCACCCCTTCGTCGACGGCAACCCCGGCTACCGGGCGATCTTCTACGACGCGCTGCCCAGCGCACTGGCCGCGGTGGCCGAGGATCCCAGTCCGGCCAACCAGATCCGGGCCAGCGTCACCTACAACCACGTGGTCGAGGGCACCCTGGCGCTGACCGGCTACCACGCCTGGAACAAGGTCTGCCAGGAGAACGGCATCCTGCCCGGCATGCAGGAGCTGATCCGCAAGATCGGCGACGACGAGCGGCGGCACATGGCCTGGGGCACCTTCACCTGTCGCAGGCACGTGGCCGCCGACGACCGGAACTGGGACCTGGTGCAGCAGGTGATGGGCGAGCTGCTGCCGCACGCGCTGACCGCGATCCAGTGGGTGCAGGATCAGTTCGAGACCCCGCCGTACGACTTCGACGTGCAGGAGTTCGTGGCCTACGCGGCCAACCGGGCGCAGCGGCGGCTGGGCGCGATCGAGTCCGCGCGCGGGGTGCCGGTGGCCCAGATCGACCTGGACTACTCGCCGGAGGAGCTGGAGGAGCGCTTCGGCGAGGAGGACGCGGCCGCGCTGGCGGTCAACGCGAGCTGACCTCGTGCGCGAGCAGGGCCAGCGCGCTGCGCGAGGCCTCGTCGCGCGGGGTGCTCACCGCCAGCGTCTGGCTCCACTCGCCGACCGGGATCAGCGTCTGCTGGAGCACGGTGAGCGCGCCGACCAGCGGATGCCGCAACCGGTACACCGCGCCGTTGCAGGCCGCGACCCGGTTGCCCGCCCAGAACCGGGCGAACTCGGGGCTGCGGGTGGACAGCTCGCCGATCAGCCCGGTCAGGGTGGCGTCACCCGGGTAGCGGCCGGTCATCAGCCGCAGGTTGGCCACCACCGCGAGGGCCTTGTCCGTCCAGTTGGCGTACAGCTCGCGGGTGTGCGCGTCCAGGAACACCTGGCGGGCCATGTTCGGCCGCTCGGCCGGGCGCTGGGGCGCGGTGAAGTCCAGGTGCCCGGCGAGCAGGGCGTGCCCGATCGGGTTCCAGGCCAGCACGTCCGAAGCACGGCCGAGGGCCAGCGCCGGGGTGTCGCCGAGCGCGCGCAGCAGCTCGACCGTGCCCTCGGACACCCGTTCCACCGGGTGCCCCCGGGCCCGGCGGGCGCGCTGCCCGGCGCGGGCCAGGTCGTGCAGGTGCTGGCGCTCGGCCTCGTCCAGCCGCAGCGCCCTGGCCAGCGCGTCGATCACCTCGGGCGAGGCGTTGCGGGACTGGCCCTGTTCCAGCCGCACGTAGTAGGAGGTGCTGACCCCGGCCAGCTGCGCCAGCTCCTCCCTGCGCAGTCCGGGCACCCGCCGCCGGTCGCCGGGCACCAGCCCCACGTCCTGCGGCCGCAGCCGGGCCCGGCAGGCCTGCAGGAAGTCGGCGAGTCCGGTGTCCACCCCCCGAGTATCCGGGTCCGCGCCGGGCCGAGGGTGACACTCCCAGTGGTAGGACAAAGCCGGTCTGGATAGCCGGGCGCGCGGCCAACAGGGTGGCCGCATGATCTCCCTTGGCGAACTGACCTTCACCCGCCGGGCCTGGCTGCCCGCCGCCCCGCACCCGCTCTACGACCTGGTCACCGACGTGTCCATGATCGGGTCCTGGAGCCCCACCGCGGTCGCCGCCGAGTACGACGAAGGTGCCGGACCGCGACCAGGAGCCTGGTTCTCCGGGCGGAACCAGCGCGGCGGGCGGACCTGGCGCAGCCGGTCGCAGGTGGAGACCGCCAGGCCGGGCGCCGAGTTCAGCTTCGTGGTCGGCGGCCTGGCCGAGGGCATCGTGCGCTGGCGCTGGACCTTCACCGCGGACGGTCCGGGCACCGTGGTCGCCCAGCACTGGCAGGTGCTGCGCCTGGACCCGGTGCTCGGCTCCACCCGCGAGGAGCTGCTCACCCTGCGCGAGGTGATGGCGGCCAGCGCGGAGAGCACGCTGCTGGCGATGTGCCGCTGGGTCAGCGAGCAGGCCGCCTGACCGGTTGAGTTGTCAGGGTCAACGGGCGGCCCCGTTGTGGATCTCGCGCCGGGGCGCCGGCGGGCGGAACCCCTCCCCGAGCGGGGTGGTCACGGCCAGCAGGGCGGCCGTGACCGCGGCCGTGGGGTTCTCCCGCGCCTCGGTGCCCAGCGCGTGGTAGGCGGCCTGCGCCGAGACGAACGTGGCCTGTAGCCCCTGGATCATCTCGTCCAGGTGCTGGCACACCGTGATGTACTCGTCCTCGCTGATGTCCTGGGCGTTCACCCAGGTGAGCGCGGTGTCCTTGACGTCGTCGGCGACCCGCTGGAGCAGGTCCACCGTGCGCATCACGTCGTGCACCAGACCGCGGCCGTTCGCGTGCGGCAAACCGTCCGCGCCGATGGCGTGGTCCATGCGGAGCGCCGCCTCGACGAGGTCTTGCGAGTGGACGAGGGCGTCTAGTGATCTCCGTTCCACCCGTTGGCTATCGGCCAGGCACCCAGAGACCTGAAGCGTCAGGGGCCAGAACTCGTCTGGCTGGCCGGGTGCGCGACCCCCATCCGGCCCAGTGCGGCACAGAGGGTGCGCATCACGTTCACCGAGTCGGCCCAAGCCATCTCCGGACTTTCCACCTCACCGGCCGCGATCTGCTCCACCACCTCACGCGCCTGGTAGGTGTAACCGTTGCCCCACAGCTCATGCCGGAAGGTCTCCGGCTCGGCCCCGTTGCGGTGCAAGGTCATCGCGGTCGGCGCGTAGAACGGCGAGGCCACCTCGATCCGGCCGGTGGTGCCCACTACCTCGGCGGTCACCCCGGTCCCGGCCAGCAGGGAGGTGCTCAGCAGCGCCTGCGCGCCGTCGGGATAGCCGAGCAGCAGCGCGGCCTCGGCGTCCACGCCGGTGGCCGCGCGGGAGCCGTGCACGTGCAGCTCGCTGGGCACGCCGAGCACCATGTGCGCGAAGGACACCGGGTACACGCCGAGGTCCAGCAGCGCGCCGCCGCCCAGTGCGGGACTCCACAGCCGGTGCCCGGGATCGTAGGGCGCGCGGAAGCCGAAGTCCGCGCGCACCAACCGGATCTCGCCGATCGCCTCATCGGCCAGCAGCGCGCGCAGCTTGCGGACCAACGGGATGAACCGGGTCCACATGGCCTCCATCAGGAACAGCCCGCGCGACTCGGCCAGCGCGACCAGCTCCTCGGCCTGGGCCACGGTGATGGTGAAGGCCTTCTCGCACAACACGTTCTTGCCTGCCCGCAGCGCGGCCGAGGCGACCTCGTGGTGCTGGCTGTGCGGGGTGGCCACGTAGACCACGTCGACGTCCGGGTCGGCCAGCAGCTCGTGGTAGTCGCCGTAGGCGCGCGGAATGCCGAACCGCCCGGCGAACTCCTCCGCCTTGGCCAGCGCGCGGGAGGAGACCGCGTGCACCTCGATCCCCGGCACCAGCAACAGGTCCGAGGTCACCGCCCCGGCGATGCCACCCGTGGCGACCACGCCCCAGCGCAAAATGTCGGTCACGCCTTCGGACGCTACCCGCTACGTTGGGGTTGTGGAGATCTTTGTGGTGGACGCCTTCACCGGCACCGCGTTCGGTGGCAACCCGGCCGGGGTGGTGCTGTTGACGCGGCCGCGGCCGGCCGAGTGGATGCAGTCGGTGGCCGCGGAGATGAAGCACGCGGAGACCGCCTTCGTCGACCCGGCGGCGGAGGGCGCGAAACCGTTGCGCTGGTTCACCCCGGCCGCCGAGGTCGACCTGTGCGGGCACGCCACCCTGGCCACCGCGCACGTGCTCGGCGGCGAGCAGCGGTTCAGCACCCGCAGCGGCGAGCTGGTCTGCGTGCCAGCCGGGGACGGCTCGATCACCATGGACTTCCCGGCCGACCCGCCGGTGCGCGTCGAACCCGCCCCCGACCTGCTGGCCGGGCTACCCGGGGTGACCGTCAAGGCCACCGCGCAGGCGGTCAGCGACCTGCTGGTGGAGGTGGCCTCGGCCGCCGAAGTGCGCGCGCTGGTCCCGGACCTGGCCGCGATCGGCCGGCTCCCCGTCCGCGGCGTGATCGTCACCGCGCCCGGCGACCGCCCCGGCCTCGACGTGGTCAGCCGCTGCTTCTACCCGGCCTTCGGCGTGCCCGAGGACCCGGTGACCGGTTCCGCGCACTGCACCCTGGCCAGTTGGTGGGCACCCCGGCTGGGCGACGGTCCATTGACCGCCGAACAGGCCTCGCCCCGCGGCGGCACGGTGCGAATGACGTTGCGTGACAACCGGGTTCAGCTGTCTGGACGCGCAGTGACCGTCCTCAAGGGACAGTTGCTCGTCTGAGTGAACCGCCTTGCGCCAACCGGTGAAGAACCCACCAGTAGGTTTCTGGTGGGGTAAGCCGGAGCCATGGCTGCTTTTCGTATACCCGCGCTGGCCTTCTCCGTGCTGACGGCCGTCCTGCTGGTGGCAGGACCTGCCGCGGCGGACAGCCAGGACTCCGCGCTCACCGTGACCTTCGCCGAGGGTGAGAAGGCCTCACCGCCCGGCAAGGTCGCCGCACTGCTCTGCGAGCCCACCGGCGGCACCCACCCGAACAAGGACGCCGCCTGCGCCCGACTGGCCGAAGTGGACGGTCGGGTGGAGTCGATGACCGAGGAGTCCATGGCCTGCACCATGGACTACCGCCCGGTCACGGTGACTCTCAAGGGCAACTGGCAGAAGCGCCCGGTCAACTTCACCCGCACCTACGGCAACGGCTGCGTGCTGCGCAGCCAGACCGGGCCGGTCTTCGACATCTAGCTGTTGCCCCGCAACAACTCCACCGACGCCTCCCGCATCTCCACCTTGCGGATCTTGCCGGTGACCGTCATCGGGAACTCGTCCACCACGTGCACGTAGCGCGGGATCTTGTAGTGCGCGAGCCGCCCGGTGCAGAACTCCCGGACCGCCTGCGCGGTCAGGGTTTCCGCGCCGGGCCGCAGCCGCACCCAGGCCATCAGCTCCTCGCCGTACTTGGCGTCGGGCACCCCGATCACCTGTGCGTCAAGGACATCGGGGTGGGTGTAGAGGAACTCCTCGATCTCCCGCGGGTAGATGTTCTCCCCGCCGCGGATCACCATGTCCTTGATCCGCCCGGTGATCGAGACGTAGCCCTGTTCGTCCATCACCGCGAGGTCCCCGGTGTGCATCCAGCGGGCCGCGTCAATGGCCTCCGCGGTCTTGTCCGGCTGCGCCCAGTAGCCGAGCATCACCGAGTAGCCGCGGGTGCACAGCTCGCCCGGCGTGCCGCGCGGCACGGTCAGCCCGCTGTCCGGGTCCACGATCTTGACCTCCACGTGCGGGTGCACCCGGCCCACCGTGGACACCCGCCGCTGGATGGAGTCATCCGCCCTGGTCTGGGTGGACACCGGCGAGGTCTCGGTCATCCCGTAGCAGATGGTCACCTCGCGCATGCCCATCCGCTCGATGACCTGCTTCATCACCTCCACCGGGCACGGTGACCCGGCCATGATCCCGGTGCGCAGGCTGCCCAGGTCGTAGGAGTCGAAGTCCTCGTCGGCCAGCTCGGCGATGAACATGGTCGGCACCCCGTACAGCGAGGTGCACCGCTCCTCCTGCACCGCGGCCAGCGTGGCCTTCGGCTCGAACGCGGGGGCGGGGATCACCACGCAGGCCCCGTGCGAGGTGGCGCCCAGGTTGCCCATCACCATGCCGAAGCAGTGGTAGAAGGGCACCGGCAGGCAGACCCGGTCCTGCTCGGTGTACCCGCACAGCTCGCCGGTGAAGAAGCCGTTGTTGAGGATGTTGTGGTGGGAGAGGGTCGCACCCTTGGGGAAGCCGGTGGTGCCCGAGGTGTACTGGATGTTGATCGGATCGTCCGGGGTCAGCGCGCCCTGCGCCGCCGCCAGCGCGGCCGGATCTCCTTGCTTGCCAACGGAAACCAACTCATCCCAGGCCGCACCGCCGAGCAGCAGCACATCGGTCAGCGCCGGGCAGCGCGGCCGTACCTCCTCGATCATCCCAGCGTAGTCGGAGGTCTTGAACGCCGCGGCCGCCACCAGGATGCGCACCCCGGACTGGTTGAGCACGAACTCCAGCTCGTGCACCCGGTAGGCCGGGTTGATGTTGACCAGCACCGCGCCGATCTTGGCCGTGGCGTACTGCACCAGCACCCACTCCGCGCAGTTCGGCGCCCAGATGCCCACCCGGTCGCCCTTGGCCACACCGAGCCCGAGCAGGCCCATGGCCACCGCGTTCACCTCGTCGGCCAGCTCGCGGTAGGTCCAGCGCCGCCCGGTGGCCCGCTCGATGAGGGCGTCCCGCTGCCCGAACCGCTCGACGGTCCGGTCGAAGTTGTCCCCGATGGTGTCCCCGAGCAGGGGGACCTCGGAAGTCCCAGACGCGTAACTGGCGATCCCGGGCACCACAGCACCTCCGCGACTCCGCTGTCAGATCGCCCCATCCTCACGCGGCGGGCCGCCGCCGTCGACCCCACACCGGCCCCGGACGTGGGACGCTGGGCCGATGAGCGAGTTCATCGTGCTGGGCATCGGCATCCTCGGCGGCCTCGCGCTGCTGGCCATCGCGCTGCTGCGTCGCGGCGAGCGCCGCGACGCGAATCCGGCCGCGGCGGCCGAGACCGGGCACCGCCCGGGCCAGACCGAGACCGCGCTGGGCGGCTACAAGGAGTACTTCGGCGGGCCCTGAGCTCAGCCGAGGTCGGCCCAGTCCAGGAACGCCGCGGCCAGCTCCTGGTCACCGGTGGTGCTGACCACGGCAGGCCTGCGCCACAGCAGCAGGTCCAGCTCACCGGCCGCACCGGCGATCACCGCCGCCGGCGCCTCCGCCGGCTCGGGCAGCAGCCGCAGGCCGTCCTCGCCCGCGCGGAAGTCCCAGACCAGGTCCAGGTCGGTGGCGTGCAGCTGGACCACCCCGGTGGACCCGGTCCAGGTGTCCTCGCGGGCGGGCAGCATCCGGGTGGCGAACTCGGCGATCCCGGCCGCGCCCAGCTCGGCGGGCACCGGCGTGGCCTGACCGAGCGCGTGCTCGGCGTCCCAGCGGTGCACCAGTGCCTCGTGCGCCATCCGCTCGGCGACCTCGGCCGCGGTGCCCAGCTGTTCCGGGTGCCACCAGCACCAGGCCGGGGACTCCGGCGGCGTGTTCCGCAGCGCCTCGGTCAGCGCCTCGGCGCGGGCCCGCCACCAGCCGAGCAGGTCGGCGCCGGGCGTGGCCACGGTGAGCACGGCCTCCTCCTCCGGCATCAGCCCGCCTTCGGCCAGGGTGTGCGCCCACCAGGTCATCACCTCGCCGAGGTGGGTCACCAGGTCGGCCACGGTCCAGCCGGGGCAGGAGGGCACCGGCAGCGCCAGCGCGCCGGGGCGGCTCACCGCGGCGGTGAACGCGGCGCTCTGCTCCGCCACCACGGCCGGGTAGTCGATCTTCAGCTCGGTAGCCATCGGGGAAGGTTAGGCCCCGGGTCACACCCCATCGGGGAAGGGGTTGTCCGCGTGGCCGACCAGGTCCGCGATGGAGTCGATCACCCGGGTCGGCCGGAACGGGAAGCGGTCCGCGGTGTCCTCGGTGGAGATGCCGGAGAGCACCAGGATGGTGTGCAGCCCGGCTTCCAGGCCGGAGCGGACGTCGGTGTCCATCCGGTCGCCGATCATCAGCGCCCGCTCGGAGTGCGCGCCGATGGAACGCAGCGCGGAGCGCATCATCAGCGGGTTGGGCTTGCCGACGAAGTAGGGCGCGCGGCCGGTGGCCTTCTCGATCAGCGCGGCCACCGAGCCGGTCGCGGGCAGCACGCCCTCCCGGCTCGGGCCGGTCTCATCCGGGTTGGTCGCGATGAACCGGGCGCCGGCCTCGACCAGGCGGATGGCCTTGGTGATGGCCTCGAAGCTGTAGGTGCGGGTCTCGCCGAGCACCACGTAGTCCGGGTCCCGGTCGGTGAGCACGTAGCCGATGGAGTGCAGCGCGGTGGTCAGCCCGGCCTCGCCGATGACGTAGGCCGAGCCGTTGGGGCGCTGGGAGTCCAGGAACTTGGCGGTGGCCAGCGCCGAGGTCCAGATGGCCGGCTCCGGCACGTCCAGCCCGGTCCGGCGCAGCCGGGCGCGCAGGTCCCTCGGGGTGTAGATGGAGTTGTTGGTCAGCACCAGGAAGCCGACGTCGAGCGCGCGCAGCTCGCTGAGGAACTTGTCCGCGCCCGGGATCAGGTGCTCCTCGTGCACGAGCACGCCGTCCATGTCCATCAGGTAGTTCCACCGCGGGTTCTCGGTCACCGCGCCATGATCCCCCACCGTGGCCGGCACGGCCATCGTTCAGCGCGTCTCGTTCAGCCGGGCGATCTGGGCGCGCATCATCTCGATGGAGTCGCGGGTGTACCGGGTGATCACGTCGATCTCCTCGGGCCGGTAGCGGCTGACCATCTCGGCCACGCCGTCGACCAGGCCCCGGAAGATGTGGTCGTAGCGGCCCTCGTTGCACTGCGTGACCTCGACGAGCACCTTGCGCCGGTCGTGCGGGTCGCGCACCCTGCGCACGAAGCCGGCCCGCTCCAGCCGGTCGATCACGCCGGTGACCGCGCCGGTGGACAGGCCGGAGAGCTCGGCGATCCGGCCCGCGGTGAGGGGTCCCGGCGAGTGCAGGGCCAGGTCGAGGCATTTGTGGTCGGTGCCGGACAGGCCCATCCGCTCGGCCGCAGCCGCGTGGAAGGCGATGGTGACGGAGCTCATCTCCCGCCCCAGCTTGGCCAGGGTGACCGCGGCCTCGCCGCGCCCGTCCGTTGTCGTGGCGCTGTCACTGCTCATGCCCGCTCCACCTCTCTCCCGACCGCCGAAGTACCTCTGTAACTAAGAGACTTACAGGATGGCTAACTTCTCAGTCGACACAGACTAGACGTTCTCTGTCAGGGAGAGCGATTACGCTCGGAGGGGTGACAGCGGTACAGCTGGGTATGCCCTCGATCGCCACCGGTCCCCCCGTCGGGCCCGCCGGTCGGCCGGACACGCCCGCGCTGCTGGACTCCTATGGGCGGGTCGCCACTGACCTGCGGGTTTCCGTGACCGACCGGTGCAACCTGCGCTGCACCTACTGCATGCCGGCCGAGGGCCTGGACTGGCTGGCCAAGCCGGAGCTGCTGGACACCGGCGAGCTGGTCCGGCTGATCGAGATCGCGGTGTGCGAGCTCGGCATCACCGAACTGCGCTTCACCGGCGGCGAACCACTGCTGCGCAAGGACCTGGAAGAGGTGCTGCGGGCGGCCGCCGCGCTGCGGCCCCGGCCGCTGATCTCGCTGACCACGAACGGCCTCGGCCTGGTGCGGCGGGCCGAGGGCCTGGCCGCGGCCGGGGTGGACCGGGTGAACGTGTCCCTGGACACCGTCCGCCGGGACCGCTACGCCGAGCTGACCAGGCGGGACCGGCTGCCGGACGTGCTGGCCGGGCTGCGCGCGGCCAAGGCCGCCGGCCTGGATCCGGTGAAGGTCAACGCGGTGCTGATGCGCGGGGTGAACGAGGACGAGGCGGTGCCGCTGCTGGAGTTCTGCCTGGACGGCGGGTACGAGCTGCGGTTCATCGAGCAGATGCCGCTGGACCCGCAGCACGGCTGGGACCGGGCGGCGATGGTCAGCGGCCCGGAGATCCTGGCCGCGCTGCGCACCAGGTTCACCCTGGACCCGCACACCGCCGAGCGGGGCGCCGCGCCGGCCGAGCGCTGGCTGGTGGACGGCGGACCGGCCACGGTCGGCGTGATCGCCTCGGTGTCGCAGCCGTTCTGCGCCGCCTGCGACCGGACCAGGCTGACCGCCGACGGCCAGATCAGGTCCTGCCTGTTCGGCACGCACGAGACCGACCTGCGCGGCCCGCTGCGCGCGGGCGCGACGGACGAGGAGCTCGCCGAGCGCTGGCGGGCGGCGATGTGGGCCAAGCCCGCCGGGCACGGCATCAACGAGGTCGGGTTCGCCCAGCCGGTGCGCCCGATGAGTGCGATCGGAGGCTGAACGTGGCATCGGTGACCGTGCGCTACTTCGCCGGGGCGCGGGCCGCGGCCGGTGTGCCGGACGAGGCGGTCGAGCTGACCGGGGTGTCCACCGTGGCGGATGTGCTGGACCTGGTGCGCGGCAGGCACACCGGCAGACTGACCGAGGTGCTGCCCGCGTGCAGCTTCCTGCTCAACGGGGTCGCCGTGCGCGACCAGGCCACCGTGGTCCCGGACGCGGCCGAACTGGACGTGCTGCCACCGTTCGCGGGCGGCTGATCCTCTCCTCTATATAGAGGTGTCGGCGAGCAGCGCCCGGACGTCCTCGGCGTCCGGCATCCCCATGTCGGCGAACAGCCCCAGCGCCAGCTCCCACTCCCGCCGCGCCGAGTCCGGCTCGCCCCGCCGGTGGTGGATCCGACCGGCCAGCAACCGCGCTTCCGCCTCGCCAGGACGGTGGCCAGTGCCGTCGAAGGTGTCGAGGGCCTGGCCCACCAGCGCCGCGGCCTCGTCTGCCTGACCGGTCGCCAGCCGGGCCTGGGCCAGCTCGGTCAACGCCTGTCCCGCGTTCAGCACAAAACCGCCCCTGGACGCGAGCACGTGGGACCGGCCCGCGTAGTCCGCCGCCTCGCGGTGGCGTCCCAGCCTGCTGAGCGCGGCGCTCATCCCTGTCATCGCCCTGACCTCGCCGAGGAAGTAGCCGATCAGCGTGGACTGCTGGAAGGCCTCGGTGTACCGGCCGAGCGCCTCCGTGGCCAGACCGGCGCGGAGGTCGATCTGCCCGAGCGTGTTGGTCGTGTCGATCTCCGCCCGGCGGTTGGCCGTCTCGCCGGCGATGCGGCGGGCCGAGCTCACCGCCGCGGTGGCCTCGTCGAGCTGGCCGAGCGCGCAGTGGATCAGCGCCAGCTGCTCGAAACTGTCTGCTTCGGTCCGGCCCATCGCGGCGTTGATCGCCATCGCTGACCGGGTCCACGCCTGTGCCGCGGCGTAGTCGCCCGCGAGCAGGCAGGGCTGGGCCAGGTTGCTCGCGGCGATGCCCTCCCCCATCCGGGAACCGATGCCGCGGCACAGCTCGACCGCCTCCAGCAGCAGCCGGTGGCTCTCCGCCACCCGCCCGCGCCACGCCTTGACCAGGCCGAGGTTCACCAGCGCCTGCGCGACCTGCTTGTCCGACCCTCGGCTCCGCCTGCTGGCCAGGGCCGAGGTGAGCTGGACGTCCGCCTCGCGCAGGTCCCCCGACTCGAAGGACAGGATCCCCAGGTGCAGGAGCACCCCGGCCAGCACCTCATCGCCCAGCCGCGTCTGCCCGAGCAGTTGTCGCGCCTTGTCATAGGACTGCCGGGCGCGTTCGTAGTCACCGACGTTCCAGTGCGCGGTGCCGACGCTGTCCCAAAGGGAGGCGGCCAGCCGGGGGTCGCCCTCCCGCTCGGCCGCGGGCAGCGCCGCCTCGGCCGCGATGAGCCATTCCGCCCGGTGGTCGTAGAAGAAGAAGTAGTTCTGCAGCGCTCTGGCCAGCGCCCAGGAGATCCAGGGCGCACCGGTGCCCGCTCCGGTCCGGATGATCGCGAGGATGGCGGCGCGTTCGGTGTTCAGCCAGGTCACCGCCTGCTCGACGGTCTCGAACCGCTCGATGCCCCTGACCCCTGGCCGGTTCAGCTCGGCGGAGAGCGGCTCGGGCATGATCAGCTCGTTCGCGTCGTGGGTGGCGCCGAGGACGTAGTCGAAGAGTCTGGTCAGCGCGGAATGATCGGCGGGTTCGGCTTTTTCCCTCGCGTACAGGCGGATCAGGTCGTGGTAGCCGTAGCGGTCCGGGCCGCTCGGCTGGAGCAGGCTCACCGTGACCAGGTTGGCCAGGACTTCGCGGGCCTGCTCGACCGGCCGATCCAGCATCACCGCGGCGGCCCGCAGGCTCAGGTCAGGGCCGGGTGCGAGCGCGAGGACGCGGAAGGCGTACCGGCTGTCGGCGTCCAACTCGGTGTAGGAGAGGTCGAAGGCCAGGCGGACCGCCACCGCGCTGTCGCCGTCCACGCTCAGCTCGGCCAGCCGGTCGCCCTGGCGCAGCTGGGCCACGAAGTCGCCGACCCGGTGGCCGAACAGGTTGGCCGCGGCGACCCGCAGTGCCAGCGGCAGGTGGGCGCAGGTCTCGGCGAGCGCGGTCACCGCCGCGGGCTCGGCCCGCACCACCTCGGCGCCGAGGATGCTGGTCAGCAGCCCCACCGACTCCGCGGGATCGAGCATGCCGACCGGGATGCGGTGCGCGAACTCCGCGAACTCGGTCCGGCTGGTCACCAGCACCGCGCAGCCGGGGGCCTCGGGCAGCAGCGGGGCGAGCTGCCCGGGATCGGCCGCGTTGTCCAGCAGCACCAGCACCTTGCGGCCGGCCAGCAGCCGCCGGTACATCGCGGTCTGCGCCTCGACGTGCACCGGCACCTGTTCCGGCCGGACCCCGAGGGCCCGCAGGAACCGGGCCAGGATCTGCTCGGCCGCCAGGACGGGCTCCGGCGCGTAGCCCCGCAGGTTCACGTGCAGCTGCCCGTCCGGGAAGTGCCTGCGCAGCGCGTGCCCCACGTGCACGGCCAGCGCGGTCTTGCCCGCGCCGGGCGGCCCGGACAGGGCGACCGCCCGGGGCGGTGGTCCGGTCAGGGCCGCGCTGATCGCCTCGGCCAGCGCCTGCCTGCCGGTGAAGTCGGGGATGTCGGCCGGCAGCTGGGCAGGCACCGGCCCGGTGGGGAGCGGCCGGTGCTCCGCACGCGCGTATAGAGAGGTGTCGCCGCGCAGGATCGCCTCGTGCAGGCTGCGCAGCGCGGCGCCCGGCGGCACCCCCAGCTCGGCCTTCAGGTGGCCGGTCACCCGGGTGAAGGCGCGCAGGGCCTCGACCCGTCTGCCGGCGCGGGCGTTGGCCAGCATCAGCTGGGCCCAGAAGCGTTCCCGGAGCGGATGTCTGGTGGTGAGTTCGGTCAGCTCGGCGATCAGCCCGGCGTGGCCGCCCAGGCTCAGCTCCAGCTCGATGCGGCGTTCCAGGATCACCAGGCGCTGCTCGGCCAGGCGGGCCCCGTCGGTCTGGCGCAACGGCTCCGAGGGGATGTCAGCCAGCGCCGGACCGCGCCACAGGGCCAGGGCCTCGGCCAGGTGGGCGCGTTCGCCCTCCCGGTCTTCGGCGGCGCGGGCGCGTTCGGCACTGGCGATCAGGCCGCGGAGCCGGAACAGGTCCAGCTGCTCCGGGTCGAGGTCGAGGCGGTAGCCGTGTTCGGTGGTGGCGATCAGGCTCGGCTGGGCCATGGCCTGGCGGATGCGGTTGACATAGGTGTGCAGGGCGGCGCGTGGGTTCACCGGCGGCGCGGACTCCCACAGCGTGGCGACCAGCTCGCCGACCCGGACCTCCTCGCCGGCCCGCAACAGCAGTGCGGCCAGCAGCGCCCGCTGCTTGGCCGCGCCGATGACCAGTGGCCTGCCGCCCGCCCGGACCTCCAGCGGCCCGAGCACCCGAAACTCGATCTCCGGTGCCATCGCCTCCCCCTGCCCCTGGCCGATGGTCGCACGGACCGATGTCCCTGGCACGGCAACCAACCGGCCGGACCACGTTCACCGGCCGGTCGTTCGTCCGCTTTACTTTGCGCCCCAGACTCACTCGGGAGGTCGGTGTGCGGATCGGGTTGCGGGCGGCGCTGGTTGGGCTGGCGGTGGCCGGGTTGCTGGGTGGGGCGGTGGCGCCTGCGGAGGCGGCCGGGCGGGTGAAGCCGCTGGCGCAGGCGCACGCGCACAACGACTACGAGCACGGGCGGCCGTTGCTGGACGCGCTGGACCACGGGTTCACCAGCGTCGAGGCCGACATCTACCTGGTGGACGGGGCGCTGCTGGTCGGGCACGACCCCGGCGACCTGCGGCCGGAGCGGACGTTGCAGGCCCTGTACCTGGAGCCGTTGCGGAAGCGGGCGCTGGCCGGCGGCGGGCGGATCTACCCGGGGCGGGCCGGACTGTTCCAGTTGCTGGTGGACATCAAGACCAATGGGGCCGCGGTCTACGCCGAGCTGGACCGGGTGCTGCGGTCACCGCGGTACTCCTGGATGTTCAGCCGGTACCTGCACGGCTGTGTGCTGCGCGGGGCTGTGACGGCGGTCATCTCCGGGGACCGGCCGAGGGCGGTCATGGCTGGTCAGCGGGACCGGCTGGCCTTCTATGACGGACGCCTCACCGATCCGGCCGACCTGGGTCCCGGCGCGGCCCCGGGGCTGGCGCCGCTGGTGTCCGACAACTGGACGAAGCTGTTCGCCTGGCGGGGTGAGGGCGAGATGCCCGCCGCGGAGCGGGCCAAGCTGCGGGAGCTCGTCGGGCGGGTGCACGCGGGCGGGCAGCGGCTCCGGTTCTGGGCGACGCCGGATGTGCCGGGGGCCGCGCGGGCGGCGCTCTGGCGGGAGCTCGCGGCGGCCGGAGTCGATCACCTCAACACCGACGACCTCGCCGGGCTCGCCGCGTTCCTACGGGGTCACTCGGGTGCCGCGACGGGGTGAGCCACGCCTCACCGACGGTGATTGATCTCGGTAAGGACACGGCGCGGTAACGGCAGACTGACCTGGGGAGACACCCGGCATCGCAGAACTTCGCCAAACGTTACAGTGACGACGGTCACAGTCCAGAAGGTTTGGCGGACCCCCGTTGCGTTACGTACGGTCGCTTCTCGGTCGGCCCCGAACCGGCCAGCACGACGGGAACTCGTAGCGCCAAGCCCTGTCCAAGCGAGTTCCCGACCAAACCCCGAGCGAAACTTCAACTGGACAGGGGCGGGGGAACCAACTCCGGGCGAGCAGTCAGCGCCCTTGGGGTGAAGCCGGTGAGAACCGGCCGGGCCAGCACCACCGGTCCGAATCCGACAGCTCACCTCGTAGGCGCGGTTGGCGAGAGGGAAATGGCTTCTTACCGAGGCAAGCACCGCAAGCAGTCCAACATCACCCGCACCGTGGCGCGCATCGCTGTCGCCGGTGCCGTAGTGGCCGCCCCGATGGCCATCGCGGGCACCGCTAGCGCTGCCCCGTCCATGGACTGGGACAAGCTGGCTCAGTGCGAGAGCGGCAACCGGTGGAACGTCAACACTGGTAACGGCTTCTACGGTGGCCTGCAGTTCGACCGCGGCACCTGGCTGTCCAACGGTGGCGGCGCGTACGCCCCGTACGCCCACCAGGCCACTCGTGAGCAGCAGATCGCCGTGGCCGAGCGCCTGTTCGCGGCTCGCGGCCCCAAGCCGTGGCCGTCCTGTGGCCCGAAGGCGCTGCGCAGTGGTGGCGGCGGCAACGCCAAGCCCGCTCCCGCCCCGAAGCCCGCGGCCAAGCCGGTCGTGAAGAAGCAGGCCGCGCCCAAGCCCGTGGTCAGCAAGCCGGTCATCAAGCCGGCCGCTCCGGTCCAGCCGGCTCCGGTCGTCACCGACAAGAACGGCGCGGACTACACCGTCGTCGCGGGTGACACCCTGTCGACCATCGCGTCGAAGCTGCAGGTCAACGGTGGCTGGAAGGCGCTGTTCGAGCGCAACAAGGACATCGTCAAGGACGCTGACCTGATCTTCCCGGGTCAGAAGCTCGACGTGAAGTGAGTCCACTGACTCGCTGAGCACATTTCGCGAAACCCCCGGTCGTTCACGTGGCGACCGGGGGTTTCGCGTGTGTTCAGGGGCAGTTGACCCATTCCTCGGCGCCGTCGGTGAACAGCTGGCGCTTCCAGATGGGCAGGCGGCGCTTGACCTCGTCGACCAGGTCGGCGCAGGCGGTGAAGGCCTCGCGGCGGTGCTCGCCGGCCACCGCGCAGGCCAGCGCGGCGTCGCCGATCTTGAGCTGGCCGATCCGGTGGCTGACCGCGATGGCCCGCACACCCCGGTGCCGCAGCGCGATCTCCCCGGCGACCTCGGCGATCACCTCGGCGGCGCTGGGGTGGCCGCTGTACTCCAGCTCGGTCACGCCGCGGCCCTCGTCGTGGTCGCGGACCACGCCGGCGAAGGTGACCACCGCGCCCGCGGCCGGGTGGGCCACCAGGCGGGCGTGTTCCTCCACGTCAACGGGGTCCTCGGTGACCTCGGCACGCAGCACGGCGGCCGCCGGGCCGGTGCGCGGACCGCCGCCGGGGGCGTGGTCGCCGCCGCGGAGCTGGCTCACCGCGTGGTCCAGCACGCCGTCGAGCACCGCCAGACCGTCCCGCACGCCGCCTGTGGAGCCCGGCAGGTTCACGACGAGGGTCCTACCGGCCACCCCGGCCAGTCCGCGCGAGAGGGCCGCTGTGGGCACCTCAGGCCGTCCCGCGGCCCTGATCGCCTCGGCCAGGCCGGGCACCTCGTAGTCGAGCACCGCCCTGGTGGCCTCCGGGGTGCGGTCGGTGGGGCTGATGCCGGTGCCCCCGGTGGTGATCACCACGTCGACCCGTTCGGTCACCGCCTTGCGCAGCGCCTGGCCCACCGGGTCGCCGTCGGGCACCACATCGGCCTCGGGCACCCAGAAGCCGCGCTCGCGCAGCCAGCTGACGATCACCGGGCCGGTGCGGTCGGCGTAGACGCCGCCGCTGGCGCGGTTGGAGGCGGTGACCACCCGGGCACTGCGCGGGCTCACGGCTGCGGTCTCGTCCATAGTCCCGTCTTCCCACCCTCCTTGCGGTCAACCCGGACGGCGTCCAGCACCGCGGCCGGGTCGACCGCCTTGACCATGTCGTGCAGGGTGAGCCCGGCGACGGCCACCGCGGTGAGCGCCTCCATCTCCACCCCGGTGCGATCGGTGGTGCGGACCGTCGCGGTGATCACCACCTCCGCCTCGCCCAGCGCCAGGTCCAGCTTGACCCCGGCCAGCGCGATCGGGTGGCACAGCGGCACCAGGTCCGGGGTGCGCTTGGCGCCCATGATCCCGGCGATCCGCGCGGTCGCCAGCGCGTCACCCTTGGGCAGCCCGTCCCGGCGCAGCAGCTCCACCACCTCGGCGGTGGTGCGCAGCACGCCGGAGGCCACCGCGCTGCGGCTGGTCGCCTCCTTGCCGGAGACGTCGACCATCCGCGCTGCCCCGGCCGCGTCGACGTGGGTCAGCTCACCGCGTTCGCTCACAAGCGAATGCTAGGCCCACCGGTCTCAGCCGGACACGGCCGATCCAGCGGCCTTGCGCACCGCCTCGGCCACCGCCGGCGAGACGTTGGTGTCGAAGACGCTGGGCACGATGAAGGAGGCGTTGAGCCGCTCCGGGGCGACCACGTCGGCGATCGCGCCCGCCGCGGCCACCAGCATGTCGTCGGTGATGGTGTTGGCGTGCGCGTCCAGCAGGCCGCGGAAGACGCCGGGGAAGGCCAGCACGTTGTTGATCTGGTTCGGGTAGTCGCTGCGGCCGGTGGCGACCACGGCGGCGTGCTGCTGGGCCTCCAGCGGGTCGATCTCCGGGTCCGGGTTGGCCAGCGCGAACACGATGGCGTCCTTGGCCATGGTGGCCACCTGCTCGGCGCCGAAGAGGTTCGGCGCGGAGACGCCGATGAACACGTCCGCGCCGACCAGCGCGTCGTGCAGGCTGCCGGTGACCTGGGCGGCGTTGGTGTTGTCGGCCACCCACCGCAGGTTCGGGTCCATGCCCTCGCGGCCGGGGTGCACGATGCCGTCCACGTCCACCGCGATGATGTCGCCCGGCTTCTGCTTGAGCAGCAGGCGGATGATCGCCGAACCGGCCGCGCCGACGCCGCAGACCGCGATCTTGGTGTCGGTGATCTCCTTGCCCACCACGCGCAGCGCGTTGCGCAGCGCGGCCAGCACCACGATCGCGGTGCCGTGCTGGTCGTCGTGGAAGACCGGGATGGACAGCTTCTCGCGCAGCCGGGCCTCGATCTCGAAGCAGCGCGGCGCGGCGATGTCCTCCAGGTTGATCCCGCCGTAGACCGGCGCGATCAGCTCCACCGCGCGGATGATCTCCTCGGTGTCCTGGGTGTCCAGGCACACCGGCCAGGCGTCCACCCCGGCGAACTTCTTGAACAGCACCGCCTTGCCCTCCATCACCGGCAGCGCGGCGGCGGGGCCCAGGTTGCCCAGGCCCAGCACGGCGGAGCCGTCGGTGACCACGGCCACGGTGTTG
Organism: Crossiella sp. NPDC003009; assembly: GCF_053591555.1. Lineage (NCBI taxonomy): Bacteria > Bacillati > Actinomycetota > Actinomycetes > Pseudonocardiales > Pseudonocardiaceae > Crossiella > Crossiella sp. NPDC003009. The sequence goes on from NZ_JBSFUA010000044.1 coordinate 38,381, forward strand.
CGCTTGATGGTCAGGCGGCGGGCGTCCTCCGGGTTGGCCGCGATGGCCTGGCAGACCCTGGCCACGCCGGGGGTGTAGGCCCTGGAGAGGTCGTCACGGTTGCGCAGCGCGATCTTGGAGGCGATCTCCAGCTTGCCGCCCAGGTGGATCAGGAAGGTGCGGTCGGAGATCTTGCGCACGGTCACGCCGGGCAGCAGGGCCAGCGCGTCGGTGATGTCGTTGACGTGGTTGGCCGAGATCGCGTTGCAGGTGATGTCCACGATCACCCGGTCGTTGTGCGACTCCACCACGTCGAAGGCGGTGATCACACCGCCAACCCGGCCCACCGCGCTCGCCAGGTCCCCGGCCGCACTCGCCGATGGCGGCGCCTCAAGACGGACGGTGATCGAATAACCAGGACCAGGAACCGGCATTGGTGGCCTCCAAGACAACGCTTTCAACCGAAGAGCGTAGTCCCGGGTTACTTAAAGTACGCACGCGGCTCGGAAAGACTGAATCCTTGCCGAGCCGCGTGAACCGGTCCCGCCTACTTGTTGATCACCGTGGTCGGGTGGCTGTAGGGCACCGACTCGAACGGGAAGCTCACCTCGCCGAACGGCGACTGCGCGCCCTGGAGATGGCTGACGAGCTCGCTGACCGCGTGCTCCTTCTCGGAGGGACCCTCCGGCCAGGTGGGCTCGATCCGCTCCGCGTGGCGCTCGGCCTTGGACACGTCAATCCTCCTCTGTCGTCGTACGCGCCATAGTGTGCCCGACGATCCACCGCGGGCAGATACCGTGGAGGGGATGTCCGGTCCTTCACTCGCCGCGTGGCTGCGCGCGCAGGACGAGACGAGGCTCGCCGCTCTGCTGCGCGCCCGCCCCGACCTGGCCACCCCCTCCCCCGGCGACACCAGCGTGCTGGCCACCAGAGCCGGCATCCGCGCCTCCATCGCCAGGGCCTGCGAGGACCTGGACTCCTTCACCCTGACCGTGCTGGAAGCCCTGCTGCTGGCCGGGGCGGACACCGCGCCGCGGCCGCTGACCGAGGTCTCTGCGCTGCTCGGCAAGGGTGTGCCGGTCAAGGCGACCAAGGCCGCGGTGGAGCTGCTGCGCTCCCGCGCGCTGGCCTGGGGGCCGGACACCGCGCTGTCCGTGCCGCCCGCGGCCACCGAGGCGGTGACCCTGTTCCCGGCCGGGCTGGGCAGGCCGGACCCCCGGCTGGACGGGGCGGACCTGCCCGCGCTGCTGGCCGGGCTGGACGAGACCGAGCGCAAGCTGCTGGAGACGCTGGCCGACGGCCAGCCCACCGGGCGGACCAGGGACGCGGGCACGGTGGTGCCGCTGGAGAAGGCGCGCAACCCGGTGCAGAAGCTGCTCGCCCGCGGCCTGCTGCTGCGCCGGGACGCCGAGACCGTGGAGCTGCCGAGGCAGGTCGGGCTCGCGCTGCGCGGGAACCGGGCGTTCCGGGCCGTGGAGGTGACCGAGCCGGCGCTGGACACCGGCGCGCACAACCAGGCCACCGTGGACGCCACCGCGGCCGGGGCGGCGATGGAGCTGCTGCGCCAGGTCGAGGGGCTGATCGGGTTCTGGAGCGAGGAGCCGCCGCCGGTGCTGCGCTCCGGCGGGCTCGGCGTGCGGGAGCTGCGCAGGCTGGCCAAGGAGATCGACGTCGACGAGCGCAGGGCCGGGCTGCTGGCCGAGCTGGTGGTCGGCGCGGGCCTGGCGGGCGACAGCGAGGCGGGCGAGCCGGAGTGGGTGCCCACCACGCTGGCCGACACCTGGCTGGTCGGCACCCCCGAGCAGCGCTGGGCCACCCTGGCGCAGGCCTGGCTGGACCTGCCCAGGCTGCCCGGCCTCTACGGCCGCCGGGACGAGAAGGACCGGCCGCTGGGTGTGCTCAGCGAGGAGCTGCGCCGCCCGCTGGCGCCCCGGGAGCGGCGGCGGGTGCTGGACGTGCTGGCCGACCTGCCGCCGGGCGCCACGGTCAAGGACGTCCGGCAGCTGGCCGCGGTGCTGGCCTGGCGGGCGCCCCGGCGCGGCGGCAGGCTGCGCGACGACCTGGTCGAGTGGACCGTGGCCGAGGGCACCGTGCTCGGCGTGCTCGCGCTGGACGCGCTGAGCGGACCGGGCCGGACCCTGCTGACCGAGGGGCCGACCGCGGCCGCCAAGACCATGGCCGACGCGATGCCCGCGCCGGTGGACCACGTGCTGGTGCAGGCCGACCTGACCGTGGTCGCGCCCGGCCCGCTGGAGGCCGACCTGGCCGCCGACATCGCGCTGGTCGCCGACGTGGAGTCCGCGGGCGGGGCCACCGTCTACCGGGTCACCGAGGCCACCGCCCGGCGCGCGCTGGACTCCGGGCGCACCGCGGCCGACCTGCACGAGCTGTTCCGGACCCGCTCGCGCACCCCGGTGCCGCAGTCGCTGACCTACCTGATCGACGACGTGGCCAGGCGGCACGGGCGGCTGCGCGGCGGCGCGGCCGGGTCCTTCCTGCGCTGCGACGACCCGGTGCTGGTGGCCGAGGTGCTGGCCAGCGCGGAGGCCGACCGGCTGGCGTTGCGCCGGATCGCGCCCACCGTGCTGGTCAGCCCGATGAGCCTGGCCGAGGTGCTGGACGGGCTGCGCGCCGCCGGGTTCGCCCCGGCCGCCGAGGGCCCGGACGGGCAGGTGCTCGACCTGCGCCCGGCCGGACGCCGGATCACCGCCCGGATCAGGCACAACCGCCGCCCGGTGCTGCCCGGCGGGCCGAGCGAGGAACAGCTGCTCGCGGTGGTCGCGCAGATGAAAGCGGGGGACGCTGCGGCGGCCACACCGAGGGGTGCCACAATCTCCCCCACGGACAGCGCGACCACGCTGGCCCTGCTGCGCGGGGCCGCCGAGGCGGGTCGCAGCGTCTGGCTCGGTTTTGTGGACAACCACGGGGTGGCCAGCCAGCGGGTGGTGAACCCGGTGAGCGTGGCCGGCGGCATGCTCGAGGGGTTCGACCAGGCGCACGGAACGCTGCGCCGGTTCCCGGTGCACCGGATCACCTCGGTGGCCGTGGTCGAGGACGCCTGATCTCGCTGCGCGCTTCACCCACTCCTCCGGCGGTCGCCGGTCATGATGGCCCGGCCAGGATCGAGCACGGACCGGCATCGAACTGAATCGTTTCCGCCTGCGAATACGCGTCTGGTCCAGGCAGAATGGTCCAATGTGGACGATCCACTCGTCCGGTCCGCCGGACCACCCTTTATAGTGGCCTGTTCGCGCTTAGCGTTCTTCGCAGCGGAGGTTGTCACCTGCACCGGCCACCTCCGACCGAACCAACTGCGAGGAGGAATGGCATGACCATTTCCCGACTGGCCCTGCGCTCAGCCGCGGGCTTCACAGCGGTATCGCTCGGCATGCTGGCCTGTGCCGGACTGGCCTCCGCTGACGACCATCCGCACCACCGGCCGCACGACCGGCCGAACGTCAACGCGGGCGTGAACGCGGGCATCTCGATCAGCGGGCTCGGCATCGGCATCGGCATCGGCGACATCGACCTGGGCGTCGGCATCGGCATCGGCGTCGGCATCGGCGGCTCGGTCGGCATCAGCATCGGCGACGACGACGATGACGACGACGACGACGACGATGACGATGACGATGATTCCATCGGAGTCGGCGTGCACGCCGGGATCGGCCTGGACCTGGACCTCGACGCGCACGTCGACGCGGATGCCGGCGTCCACCTGGGCGACGGGATCAGGAAGGCGGCCAACGCCAAGATCGCCGGCCAGCAGGCCAAGGCCAAACCCAAGGTCAAGGTCCAGCCGAGGGCCGCGAACGACGTGCCGAACATCAACGTCCGGCCGGCCGCGGGGTTGAAGCTGACCGGGCTGAACGCGGGCGCCGGGGTCGGCGACCTGAAGGTGGCCGTGGTCGCCGACGCGGGCCTGGCCTGCTCGGCGGCGGCCGGCGTGGGCGTCAAGCCGATCTCCGCGGCGGCCGGGGCCGGGTGCAGCACAGCCGCGGGAGTCGGCCTGCACGTGGGCGATGGCGACTCGCGGAAGTCCACGGCGGAGCGGATCCGCGCTGCGGCAAAGGCCAAGATCACCGAACGCGCGAAGCGCTAGCAGCGGTAGCTCGAAGCGCCCCGGCTGGTTCAGCCGGGGCCTTCGTGCGTTTCGGGCTCAGCCCGCGCGGACGGCCATCCACTGGCGCATGGCGTGCTCCACCAGGTGGATCAGCGCCTGCTTGGTGGACTCCCGGCTGCGGGCGTCGCAGGTGATGATCGGCACCGACTCCTCGATGGTGAGGGCCTCGCGCACGTCCTCGACGCGGTGGTGCAGCGTCCCGTCGAAGCAGTTGATCGCCACGACGTAGGGCAGCTGCCGGTCGTCGAAGAAGTCGATCGAGGCGAAGGCGTCGGCCAGCCTGCGGGTGTCCACCAGCACGACCGCGCCGATGGCGCCGCGCACCAGGTCGTCCCACATGAACCAGAACCGGTGCTGACCCGGGGTGCCGAACAGGTAGAGGATCAGGTCGCTGTCCAGCGAGACACGACCGAAGTCCATCGCCACCGTGGTGGTGACCTTGTTCGGCGTGGCGCTGAGGTCGTCGACCCCGACACTGGCCTCGGTCATCACCGCTTCGGTGGTCAGCGGCACGATCTCGGACACCGAGCCGACGAACGTCGTCTTCCCGACGCCGAACCCGCCGGCCACCACGATCTTGGCCGAGGTGGTGGCCCGCCGGGTGTCCGGCGAGTTGCGGGGATTAGAGCCTGCGGAGGCCACTGAGCACCCTTTCCAGGAACGCAAGCGACGGCCGGTCCCCCATTACCAAACCGCCCTGGTGAATCGTGACAAGCCCGAGCCCCGCCATGTCGCCGATGAGCACCCGCACGACCCCCAGCGGCAGCCGCAGGTGCGCGGCGACCTCGGCGACCGAGCGGGCGTCCAGGCAGAGCCCGCAGATCGAGCGGTGTTCGGGCAGCACCGCGGCGTCCCGGCCGTGGTCGCTGGTGGACACCAGCGCCTCGATGGCCAGGTCGTAGTCGGGGCGGGTACGCCCGCCGGTCCGGGTGTAGGGGCGCACCAGCGAACCGGTCTCGGTGAAGGGGTCCGGCTCGGCCGAGGCGGCCCCCGGCGCGGCCTGCTGGGGGATGGGGGAATCCTCGACCATCCCGCCGCCGAACAGGTCCGCGCCAGGGCCGCCGAACAGCCCTGAGCCCATCCCGTCCAGCCCGCCGCGCGGCGACAGCGTGTCCGGGTGCTCCGCCCGGAGTTCGCCGTCGTCGTCCGGCTCGTTGTATCCGAAGCCGCCCAGCGCCCACTCCTTGTAGTCGAACCGGTCGCCAGTGAAGCCTGAACCTGTGGTCATCGCCGCGTCACCCCCATCGACTCATTATCTGCGCACCACGCCGTGCAGCTGGGCGCGCAGTTCGGGGGTGAGCTGCTGACCGACCCGCTCCACGAGCAAGGTCATCTCGTACGCCACCAGGCCGATGTCGCAGTTCGGCGCCGCGAGCACGGACAGGCAGGACCCGTCGCTGATCGACATCAGGAACAGGTAGCCCCGCTCCATCTCGACCACCGTCTGGGCCACCTCGCCCGCCTCGAAGCACCGAGCCGCACCCGCGGTCAGGCTGACCAGGCCGGAGGAGACCGCCGACAGCTGTTCGGCGCGATCCCTGGGCAGGCCCTCCGACCCCGCGAGCATCAGACCGTCGGCGGAGACCACGACCGCGTGGGCGACACCGGGCACCCGGCGCACGAAGTCAGTGATCAACCAACCGAAGCTGCCTGGCTGTTGGACTGACTCGGTCACGCGGACTCCTCCTCAAGGGCCGTCACCGCTGGCTCGTTCACGGCTGCTCCTCGTTCCTCGCCTGCCCGTTGGAGCGGGTCTCGTCGTCGTTCGGTCCCTGAGCCGACTCGTTCGTCAGGACATCGATCCTGGCGTGCCTTCCCCGGCGCAGACCCTGCTGGAAACTTGACATCCTCCCACGAACATTGTCCGCGGAGCGACCGGACGCCGGAGTCTTCGACGGCAGCGTCTGCTGACGGGGTGCCGCCGAGCCCGGCACCAGGTGCGCCTTCGGCACCCGCTTGGGCAGTCCGGACGGGGTCTGCTGGGACAGCGCCTTGGCACTGCTCAGCACGGCCTCGGCCTGCTGCCAGCCCTCATCGCCCGGCGAATGCCAGTCGGTGCTCGGGCGGCGTGCGGTCACCGTCTCATCCTGGAGGCGCACGGCCGGACGTTCAACCGCCGGGCGCCGCTGCGGGGCCGGTTCGGGCTCCGGCTCCGGCTTGGCCACCGGCACCGCGGGCTGCGGCGCGGAGCGCTCGGCCGGGCGTTCCGGCTCGACCGCGCGCTGCGGCTCCGCCGGACGCGGCGGCTCGGCAGGCCGCTGGGGCTCTGCCGGACGCTGCGGCTCGGGCGCCCTGACCTGCTCGGTCTTGGGCTTGGGCAGCCGGACCCGCTCGGTCTTCGGCTCCGGCCGGGCCGCCTGGGCGGCGGCCGAGGACTTCACCGGCGGGACCGGGCCGAGGCCCAGGTCGCCGCGGTCGGAGCCGAGGTAGGGCGCGGCCCCGCCGACCGGCTCGCTGTCCACGGCCTGGAACCACTGCGAGAGCACCGCCTCGTAGATCGGCAGCCGCTCAGTGGGGGCGTCCAGGTCGTACTCGACGCCCTTGGGGCGCTCCCCGGTCCCGTTCAGCGCGCCGTAGGCGGGCGGCGTGACCGAGGCCCTGGGCACGATCGGGTTGCGGCCGGCCTGGGTCTGCTCGGCCACCGGCTCGGGCTCCGGCTCCGGGACGGGCTCCGGCTGCGGCGCGGGCGGCACCACGGGCTGGAAGATGTCCCTCGGCGCGGACAGCTCCGGCGGAGCCGCCGGGTCCTGCTCGCCCCGGCCGGTGAGCACCTGGACGGTCAGGTCCGGGTGGTCGCCCGAGTCCGCCACCGGGCCGCTCACCTCGGCAGGCTGCTCCGGCTCCGCCACCGGCGGGACCGGCGGCAGGGACGGCTGGCTCTGCTCCGCCGGGGCGGAGGTCGAGGTGAACAGCGACTGGTGCTCGCCGGTGTTGATCACCGAAGCGGCGGTCTGCTGGTAGGGCGAGGGCACCGGCGGCTGCGACCCGGTGTGCGACTGGGTGAACAGCGACCCCGCCGAGGTCCGGCTCGCCGAGGGGGAGCTCAGCCCCTGGATCAGCTCGGCCGGTACCACCACGAGCGCGGTGGTGCCGCCCTCGATGTCCTCGTTGTTGCGCAGGCGGACCCGGATGTCGTGCCGCTGGGCCAGCCGGCCGACCACGAACAGGCCCATCCGCCTGGAGACCGCGACATCGACCTCCGGCGGGTCGGCCAGCCGCTGGTTGTAGTCGGTGATCTCCTGCTCGGGCATGCCCACACCGCGGTCGCTGATCTCGATCGCCAGCTCGCCCTTGCGGGTGCGGGCGGTGCGCACGGTGACCTTGGTGTTCGGGTCGGAGAACGCGGTGGCGTTGTCCAGCAGCTCGGCCACCAGGTGCACCACGTCGTTGACCGCGCGGCCCATCACGGCCAGGTCGGGCACCGCGGTGACCTGCACCCTGGCGTACTGCTCGACCTCGGAGACCGCGGCGCCGACCACCTCGGCCACCGGCACCGGGCGGGTGAGCCGCCTGGTGAGGTCGGTGCCCGCGAGGACCAGCAGGTTCTCCGAGTTGCGGCGCATCCGGGTGGCCAGGTGGTCCAGCTCGAACAGGCTGGAGAGCTGGTCCGGGTCCTGCTCGTCCTGCTCCAGCCGGTCGATCAGGCTCAGCTGGCGTTCGACCAGCGCCTGGGACCGGCGAGAGAGGTTGACGAACATCGCGTTGACGTTGTCCCGCAGCAGCGCCTGCTCAACCGCCAGCCGGACCGCCTCGCCGTGCACCGCGTCGAAGGACCGGGCGACCTGCCCGACCTCCTCGCGGGTGTGCACGGGCACCGGCTCGATGGCGGTCTTGGCCGACTCGGCCGGGTCCGGCGCGGCCAGGATGCGCTCGACCGCCTCCGGCAGCTTCCGGTCGGCCACCTCCAGCGCCGTGCGGCGCAGGATGCGCAGCGGGCGCAGCAGCGAGTAGGCCACCAGCATCGCCAGGAACACGGCCAGCGCGAGCGCGGCCAGCACCAGGATGGAGCGGGTGGTCGCCGAGGCGCGCACGGCGGCCGCCGCGGCCGCGGTGTCCGCCTTGAGCTGGTCGATCAGCGAGTTCTCGACGCGCTGGGTCAGGTTGATGGTCAGCGTCGCGGCCATGTCCCAGCGGTCGGTGGCCAGGTTGCTGAAGGCCGCGGCCTGCGGGGCCTGCGGCTGGGCGGCCAGCTGGAGCACGGCCTCCTGCATGTCGTTGGCCACGTCGACGATCAGACCGGTGACGGTGTCGTCGTACTGCCGCCGCTGCTCCGGCGTGGCCGACTTGCGGAAGTCGTTGCGCGCGGCCTCCAGCTCGGCGTCCGCGGCCAGGATCTGCCTGGTCTGGGTCGGCTCGAACTTCTTCTGCTGCAGGATGTCCAGCAGGATCGCGCGCTTGCGGGAGACCTGCTCCTTGGCCCGGCCGAGGGCGACCGCGGCCAGCTGCAACCGGATCAGCTCCGGCTCGTCGGCCTGGGTGCCCGCGATCTCGCCCAGGTCCAGCAGGGCCCCGATGGACTCGGTGTAGTTGCGCAGGATCTCGGACTCGGGGTAGGCGGTGACGCCCGCCACCTGGCGCAGCCGGTTCAACCGCTCCAGCTGCTGCACGACGGTGACGTAGGAACGCCTGGTGTCGTCATCCAGTGAGGGACCAACCTCGTTGAGCTGGTTGCGCAGCACCTCGGTGGCGTCGATGACGCGCTTGCGCTGGCGGTCCAGCACACCGACCTGGTCTTCCTTCTCATTATCGGTGGAGGCGACGTAGCGGACCGTGAGGTCCCGCTCGCGCTGCATCTGGTGCACCAACGTGGCCACGCTGCCCTGCAACTGGGCCTGCGTCGCGAGCCTGGCCAGCCGGCCGGCCTGGTCGATCTCGTTGGTCACCTGGACGCCACCCAGCACAAGGGCGACCACCGTCGGGATGAGGAGTACGGCGAGCAGCTTGCTGCGCAGGCGCCAGTTGCGCAGGCGCCAGCGGGCCGTGCCCACCTCCTGCGCGGACTTGGCCTGCGATGGCTTGTCCGTGCTCACCGGTGTGGAGTCCGGTGTCGCGGCTGCCGGCATCTGCTTGGCCCCGTTACTCTTCGAAGCCGCCTCATCACCCTTTTCGGGGGTCTCCGAGCGCGGGGCTTCCCCCGCGCCACGCTGGCTGGGACCTTTCTCTCGACGGGCCACCCTGGGCTTCCTCTTCCAGCAGCAGTGTCCCGGTCCCTCCCCGGACCGAGGTTGGACTCGCGAATCGGGCCGAATTGCAGCACAGCTCCTACTCGGGACGCCAGGGGGGTTGGCGCCGAGCACACGCGTGGCAGAGCTGAACCACCAGCGGCTAGGCCGGAGAGCCTAGTGGGAATCCCCCACGGCGCGAAAGGGCAGGATTGCGCAACGTGTCCAAAGCTCTACCTGAAGTCCTGCTTGTGGGTGGTCTCTACCTCGTTAGCATCTACTTCCGGCACACTGCGACACTGCGCATAGACAGCGCGTGCACCGCGATGTAGGTCAGCCGTGGCAGCACGCGGCTAGAAGCAGGACGGCGAGAGGCTCTCCCGATGGCGAACAAGACACTGCGCCGCAGCGTGGCAGTGGTGCTGAGCACGGCAATGGTGGCGGTGACGGCGAGCTGCTCGCTCTTCGGCGGCGGCGGCGCCGGCGCCAAGCCGGTGCTGGAGAAGACCACCCTGCGAGTCGGCTTCCTGCCGCTGGTGGACGTGGCGCCGCTGTTCATGGCCAAGGAGGACGGCAAGTTCTCCGCCATCGGCCTCAACGTCGACACGATCAGCATGAACTCCGAGAAAGACGCGATGACGGCCCTGAACAACGGGACCATCGACATCGCCTTCGCCAGCCACGTGACCTTCTTCAAGGCCGCGGCCGAGGGCACGGAGCTCCAGCTGCAGGGTGAGGCGTACCAGGCGGGCACCAACACGATGGCCCTGGTCACGCTGAAGAACTCCACCTTCACCGCGCTCAACCGCGGGAACTCCCGGCCGACCATCGGCGTGGACTCCACCGACAGCATCGGCGCGCTGACCACCAAGACCGTGTTCAAGGCGGCCGGGGTGAACGAGGTCAAGCTGGAGCAGGTCGAGTTCGGCAAGATGGAGTCCGCGCTGCTCACCGGCAAGGTCGAGGCGGCCTGGATGGTGGAGCCGCACCTGACCAGGGTGCAGAAGCAGATCGGCGCGGTCGTGCTCAGCGACACCGCCCGCGGCGGCACCCTGGACTTCCCGATGTCCGGCTACGCGGCCACCCGGCGCGCGGCCGAGGAGAGCCCGAAGACCTTCGCCGCCTTCCGCCAGGTGCTCAGCGAGGCCCAGCTGCTCGGCACCAACCACCTCAAGGTGCAGGAAGTGCTGATCAAGTACGCCACGCTGGACCCGCAGACCGCGGCCCTGGTCGCGGTGGGCACCTTCCCGGTGTCGATCAACCCGGTCCGGCTGCAGCGGGTCGCGGACATGATGGAGAGCAACAAGCTGCTCAACACCCGCCTGGACGTGCTCCAGCTGCTGCCGCCGTCGGCGCCGGTCAACTGACCCCGGCCGGCCGGGCGCGCAGCGCCCTGAGGCCGCGCAGCAGCAGCGGGGACAGCATGCTCAGCAGGGCCAGCCCGAGCACGATCTTGGCGAACGGGCTGGCCAGCAGTGTGGCCGGATCACCCTGGCTGACCTGCAGCGCCTTGCGCAGGTTCTCCTCCGCGATCGGCCCGAGCACCAGCCCGAGGATCGCCGGCAGCACCGGCCAGCCGTAGCGCCGCATGGCCAGCCCCAGCACGCCGAGGGCCAGCAGCACCAGCAGCCCCGAGTACTGCTGGCTGCCCGCGTAGGCCCCGAGCGAGGCGCAGACCAGGATGCCCGCGTACAGGTACGGCCTCGGGATGCGCAGGATCTTCACCCAGATGCCGACCAGTGGCAGGTTCAGGACAAGAAGCATCACGTTGCCCAGGTACAGCGAGGCGATCAGCGTCCAGACCAGCAGCGGCTGGCTCTGGAACAGCAGCGGGCCCGGCTCGATGCTGTAGCTGCCGAAGGCGGCCAGCATCACCGCGGCGGTGGCCGAGGTGGGCAGGCCCAGGGTGAGCAGCGGCACCAGCATGCCAGCCGCGCCGGCGTTGTTGGCGGCCTCCGGCCCGGCCACGCCCTCGATCGCGCCCTTGCCGAACTCCTCCGGCTTCTTCGCCAGCTTCTTCTCCACCGCGTAGGACAGGAAGGTGGAGATCACCGGGCCGCCCGCGGGCACCGCGCCGAGCGGGAAGCCCAGCGCCGCGCCACGCAGCCAAGGCTTCCAGGACCGCTTCAGATCCTCCTTGGGCAGCCACCAGACCCGGTTGACCGGGATCACCTCCGGCGCCCCGTGGCGCAGCCTGGCGGCGGTGTAGAGGGCCTCCCCGACGGCGAACAGGCCGACCGCGGCGATCACCAGGTCGACGCCGTTGACCAGTTCGCCGATGCCGAGGGTGAAGCGCTCCTGGCTGGACATCGGGTCCAGGCCGACCAGGCCGAGCACCAGCCCGAGGGCCAGGCTGGCGAAGCCGCGGATCGCGCTGCCGCCGAGCATGGTGGCCACCGTGCAGAAGGCCAGCACGGTCAGCGCGAAGTAGTCCGCCGAGGTCAGGTGCACCGCCCAGTCCGCGACCTGCGGGGCCAGCAGGGCCAGCAGCACGGTGCCGATGGTGCCGGCCACGAACGAGCCGAGGGCGGCAGTGGCCAGCGCCTGTGCCCCCCGGCCCGCCCGGGCCATCTTGTTGCCCTCCAGCGCGGTGATCACCGACGCCGACTCACCAGGGGTGTTGAGCAGGATGGAGGTGGTGGAACCGCCGTACATCCCGCCGTAGAGCACCCCGGCGAACATGATCAGCGCGGCCGCGGGCGGCACCGAGTAGGTGATCGGCAGCAGCAGGGCGACGGTCATCGCCGGGCCGATGCCCGGCAACACCCCGACCAGCGTCCCCAGTAGCACGCCCCCCAGGGCGAACAGCAGGTTCTCCACGGTGACCGCGGCCGCGAACCCCTGCATGACGTAGTCGAACGTGCTCAATTCTCCGCCTCTGCCGTGCGTGTGTGGTTAGGCCAGACCGATCTCGGTGAGCACCTTCTTCGCCGCCGCGCTCTCCGACTCGATGTAGCTGTCGAAGTCCGGGCCGGCCAGGAAAGCGTCTTCCCAGTCCTTGTCCCGCAGCATCTGCTGCCAGGCCTGGCTGTCCTTGAGCTTGGTGAACATGTTCACCAGGTCGGTCTTGGCGTTGCCTGCCAGGTCTGGCGTGCCGACCACGCCACGCCAGTTGACGTAGGAGATCGGCACTCCTTGCTCCTTCAACGTTTTCACGTCAGGCAGCAGCTTTGACCGCTTGTCGCCGGACACCGCGAGGGCGCGCAGGTTTCCGGCTTTCACCTGTTCGGCGTATTCGGAGACGCCGGAGATGCCGGCCTTCGCCTCGCCGGAGAGCAGCTTGGCCACCGACTCGCCGCCACCGCCCTGGTTCGGCAGGAAGTTGACCACCTTGGGGTCGATGCCGACCTCGTCGGCGATCAGCCCGGACAAGATGTGGTCCACGTCGGCCACCACGCCACCGGTGACCACGGTGCCCTTGGCGTCCTGTTTCCAGCCGGTCAGGAAGTCCTGCAGGTTGGTGTACGGGGACTTGGCCGGGACCACCAGCGCCATGCTCTCGCTGGTCAGCCGGGCCAGCGGAGTGGTGTTCTTGAGCGTCTTGCTGGACTTGGAGTTGATCACGCTGGCCACCATGACCTTGCCCATGACCATGAGCACCTTCTCGTTGCGCTCACCGGTCAGCTGGTTCAGCCCGGTGATGCCGTTGGCACCGGCCACGTTGAACACCTCGGTCCCGGTGGCCAGGTTGTCGCGTTGCAGCACGTTGCGCACCGCCTCCGCGGTCTGGTGCCAGCCACCACCGGCCTTGGCAGGCACCATCAGGCGCAAGCCCTCCATCGGCGCACCAGGCGCCGCGTTGCCGCCGTTTCCGCACCCGGCCACCAGTGCGGCGGCCATCAGCAGGGCGCCGGCCGCCATCGTTCCTCGTTGAACACGCATGGCGAGCAACCAACCACAACCAGCGATTGCATGACAGGACGTTGGAAAAGAACCAACTTTCAAGATATCGATGTGGATTCCCGCAGTTCGGCTCTGTTCTTCACGGCCGCCCGGGCCCGGAGTACCAGGGGCACCCCCACCGCGAGGACGGCCGCGCCGAGCACCACGATGGAGAACGGGGTGTGCACCAGCGCGCCCACGTCGCCCTGGCTGATCTGCAGCGCCTTGCGCAGGTTGGTCTCGGCCACCGGGCCCAGGATCAGCCCGAGGATCGCCGGCGCCACCGGCCAGCCGTAGCGCCGCATGACGAAGCCGAGCAGCCCGATCCCGGCCAGCACGACCAGGCCCTGCCAGGCGCTGCTGGCCGCGTAGGCGCCCAGCGAGGCGCAGAGCAGGATGCCCGCGTACAGGTACGGCCGGGGAACCCGCAAGATCTTCACCCAGAGCCCGGCCAGCGGCAGGTTCAGCACCAGCAGCAGCACGTTGCCCACGTACAGCGAGGCGATCAGCGTCCACACCAGCACCGGCTCGGTCTCGAACAGCAGCGGGCCCGGCTGGATGTTGTAGCTGGTGAACGCGGCCAGCATGATCGCCGCGGTGGCCGAGGTGGGCAGGCCGAGGGTGAGCAGCGGGACCAGCACCCCGGCCGCGGCCGCGTTGTTGGCCGCCTCCGGCCCGGCCACGCCCTCGATCGCGCCCTTGCCGAACTCCTCGGGCCGCTTGGTCAGCTTCTTCTCCACCGCGTAGGACAGGAACGTGGTCACGTCCGCGCCGCCGGCCGGGACCGCGCCGATCGGGAACCCGATCAGGGTGCCGCGCAGCCAGGGCCGCCAGGACCGCTTCAGGTCCTCCCTGGGCAGCCACCAGACCTTGTTCACCGGGATCACCTGCGGGGCCCCGTGCCGCATCCTGGAGGCCACGTACAGCGCCTCGCCGACGGCGAACAGGCCGACCGCGGCCACCACCACCGGCACGCCGCGGGAGAGCTCGTCCACGCCGAAGTCGAACCGGCTCTGCCCGGTCTGCGACTCGGTGCCGATCAGCCCGAGGAACAGCCCGAGCGCGAGCGCGGCCACCCCGCGCAGCGGCGAGGCGCCCAGCATCGCCGAGACGGTGCAGAAGGCCAGCACGGTCAGCGCGAAGTAGTCCGCCGAGGTGAGCTTGATGGCCCACTCCGCGATCTGCGGGGCGAGCAGGGACAGCAGCAGGGTGCCGATGGTGCCCGCGACGAAGGAGCCGATGGCCGCGGTGGCCAGCGCCTGCGCGCCCCGGCCCGCCCTGGCCATCTTGTTGCCCTCCAGGGCGGTGATGATCGAGGCGGACTCACCGGGGGTGTTGAGCAGGATCGAGGTGGTGGAGCCGCCGTACATGCCGCCGTAGTAGATGCCGGCGAACATGATCAGCGCGGCGGCCGGCGGCACCAGATAGGTGATCGGCAGCAGCAGGGCCACCGTCATCGCGGGGCCGATTCCGGGCAGCACCCCGACCAGCGTGCCCAGCAGCACGCCGAGCAGCGCGAACAGCAGGTTCTCCACGGCCAGGGCGCTCTCGAAGCCCTGGAGCAGCGCGCTCACCCGAGCAGGCCCTGCAGCGGGCCGCCGGGCAGGTAGGCGCCGAGGCCGAAGACGAACACCGCCCACAGCGCCAGTGCCAGTGCCAGCGCGCTGACCACGATCACCCACCAGCGGCGGGCGCCCAGGATCACCGCGGTGCCCGCGAACAGCAGCGCGGCGGCCAGCGGCCAGCCGATCGGCTCGATCAGCACCGCGTGCCCGGCGAAGAGCCCGACCAGCAGCAGCACCGCGCGCTTGTCGCTGCGCTGGCTGAGGTCGACGTCCTCGCCTTCCTCCGGCGGGGCGGCCTGGCCGCGCAGCACCTGCACGGTGAGCAGCACCGCGACCCCGACCAGCAGGCCGCCGATGAGGTAGGGGAACAGCCGGGGCCCGGCCACCGCGGCGGCCGGCGGGACCATGATCGTCGGAGTCTCGACCAGGACGTACACGCCCAGGCCGCCGAGCAGTGCGGTCAGCAGCAGCTCACCGCTGACGCGGGCTCGGCCGCCCCGGTTTCCGGGACGGCCGAGTTCCGAGCTGTGGTCGGTGCTGGTGGTCACTTGATCCCGCCGATTTCGGCGAGCATCTTCTTCACCCGTGCCTCGTCCTCGTCGATGAACTTCGCGAAGTCCGCGCCGGTGGCCCAGGCGTCCTCCCAGTCCTTGGCCTTCAGCGTCTGCTTCCACGCCTCGCTGTTGCGCATCTTGGTGACCATGTCGACCAAGGTCTGCTTGGCGCTGTCGGACAGGCCGGGGCGGGCCACCACGCCGCGCCAGTTCAGATAGGAGATGGGCACGCCCTGCTCCTTGAGCGTCTTGGTGTCGGGCAGCAGCGTGGAGCGCTTGTCACCGCTGACCGCGATCGCGCGCAGCTTGCCGGACTTGACGTGCTCGGAGAACTCCGAGACCCCGGAGATACCGGCCTTGACCTCGCCGGAGAGCAGCTTGGCCACCGCCTCGCCACCACCGGAGTTGGCCACGTAGTTCACCTGACCGGGGTCGATGCCGACCTCGTCGGCGACCAGTCCGGCCAGGATCTGGTCCGCGCCGCCAGCCGAGCCACCGGTGATCACGGTGCCCTTGGGGTCCTGCTTCCAGGTGGTCAGGAAGTCCTGCAGGTTGATCTCGGTCTGGGTGGCCGGGACCACGATGATCAGCGCCTCGCCGGTGAGCTTGGCGATCGGCGTGGTGTCCTTGAGCGTTTTGTCCGACTTCGCGTTCAGAATGCCACCGACCATGACCTGACCCATGATCATCAGCAGCTTGTCGTCCTTCTCGCCGGCCATCTGCTTGAGGCCGGTGACCCCGCCCGCGCCCTCCACGTTGAACACCTGCGCGCCGGTGGCCAGCTTCTCCTTGAGCAGCACGTCCTGCATGGCCTGCGCGGACTGGTGCCAGCCACCGCCCGGCTTGGCCGGCGCCATCAGGCGTAGCCCCGTGACCGGCTGGTTCGCCCCGCCACTGGCGCCCCCGGTACATCCGGCGAGCAGGGTGGCGGCCGTGGTCACGACACCGGCGGCGATTAACCGCCGTCGCGGAATCTGGCGAAGCATTCGGGGGTCCTTCCTCCATGGAGGGAAGTTGCATGGGTGGAAGCGCGTTCCATTTACCCAGTGATGTGCTGGGCGGAACGGGCAGCATTCCAGCACATCAGCGCCCTATACCACTACCGCCGAACGCGAGGAAGTGTCGGAAGTTCTCTGAAGCGCACCCGCACGACCTGCCCGAACGAACTTGACTTCCGGGGTCACTACCCTAGAAGGCCAGGAAACCGCCACCAGGCCCAGGAGCCCGATACCCCGTGACCGACGGACCCCTCATCGTCCAGTCCGACAAGACCCTGCTGCTAGAGGTCGACCACGAGCTGGCCGACGAGGCACGCATCGCGATCGCGCCGTTCGCCGAGCTGGAGCGCGCGCCCGAGCACGTGCACACCTACCGGGTGACCCCGCTGGCGCTGTGGAACGCGCGCGCCGCCGGGCACGACGCCGAGCAGGTGGTGGACGCGCTGGTCCGCTACTCGCGCTACTCGGTGCCGCAGCCGCTGCTGGTGGACGTGGTGGACACCATGGGCCGCTTCGGGCGGCTACAGCTGGCCAACCACCCCGTGCACGGCCTCGTCATGTCCACTGTGGACCGGGCCGTGCTGGAGGAGGTGCTGCGCAACAAGAAGATCGCGCCGATGCTGGGCGACCGGCTGGACCCGGACACCGTGGTGGTGCACCCCAGCCAGCGCGGCCACCTCAAGCAGCTGCTGCTCAAGGCGGGCTGGCCGGCCGAGGACCTGGCAGGCTACGTCGACGGCGAGGCGCACCCGATCGCGCTGGCCGAGAACGGCTGGAACCTGCGCGACTACCAGCGGCACGCCGCGCAGGCGTTCTGGGCAGGCGGCTCCGGCGTGATCGTGCTGCCCTGCGGCGCGGGCAAGACGCTGGTCGGCGCGGCCGCGATGGCGCAGGCTCAGGCGACCACGCTGATCCTGGTCACCAACACGGTGGCCGGCCGGCAGTGGAAACGGGAGCTGGTCGCGCGCACCTCGCTGACCGAGGACGAGATCGGCGAGTACTCGGGCGAGCGCAAGGAGGTCCGCCCGGTCACCATCGCCACTTACCAGGTGATCACCCGCAAGACCAAGGGCGAGTACCGGCACCTGGAGCTGTTCGACTCCAGGGACTGGGGCTTGATCGTCTACGACGAGGTGCACCTGCTGCCGGCCCCGGTGTTCCGGATGACCGCCGACCTGCAGTCCCGCCGCCGCCTCGGCCTGACCGCGACCCTGGTCCGCGAGGACGGCCGGGAGGGCGACGTGTTCTCCCTGATCGGCCCGAAGCGCTACGACGCGCCGTGGCGGGACATCGAGGCACAGGGCTGGATCGCGCCGGCGGAGTGCGTCGAGGTCCGGGTCACCATGACCGAGAACGAGCGCCTCCAGTACGCCACCGCCGAGCCGGAGGAGCGCTACAAGATGTGCTCCACCGCCCGCACCAAGGCCCCGGTGGTCCGCGCCATCCTGGACCGCCACCCGGACGAGCCCACCCTGGTCATCGGCGCCTACCTGGACCAGCTCGACGAGCTCGGCGAGGCCCTCAACGCCCCGGTCATCCAGGGCTCCACCAGGAACAAGGAGCGCGAGGCCCTCTTCGACGCCTTCCGCAGGGGCGAGATCCGCACCCTGGTCGTGTCCAAGGTGGCCAACTTCTCCATCGACCTGCCCGAGGCCTCGGTCGCGGTGCAGGTCTCCGGCACCTTCGGCTCCCGCCAGGAAGAGGCCCAGCGACTGGGCAGGTTGTTGCGCCCCAAGGGAGATGGACGTCAGGCGCACTTCTACTCGGTGGTGGCCAGGGACAGCCTGGACACCGACTACGCGGCACACCGGCAGCGGTTCCTGGCCGAGCAGGGGTACGCGTACCGGATCGTGGACGCGGACGACCTGCTCGGCCCGGCACTACCGGAGATCAGCTGACCAACGCGGTCGCGGCCTGCTGCCCGAGGCGGACCGCGGTCGCGTTGTTCTCGATCGGACTGGCCTTCACCCCGGGGAACACCACGAAGTCGACCACGGCCCCACTCACGCCCCCGGTGCTCGGATGCGGGTTGATGCCGAGCTGCCGCGCCATGCCGTAGGAGGCCTCACCGATGATCGCCTTCGGCCCGAGGTCCCCGACCACCCCGTAGACCACCTTGTCCTTGTACACCGCGACCGCCACCGTGCCCCCGGTGATCCCGGAGTCGCGGTAGTTCCAGGTCGGACTGGCCAGCGGCACCACGATGAAGGGCAGCGTCTCCGCGTTGAGCGGCTTGCCGTCGGACTGGTTGAAGGCGGTGGCGTTCTGCCAGTACGGATCGGTGCTGGCATTGCACTTGGCGGTGCGCTGCCCGTCGCAGTCGATGTCCAGGTCCGCCCGCCAGTGCACGGCCTTGCGGGTGGCACAGACCGGCACGGTCCGCGCTCCCCCGGCGTCGTGGGCGTACTTGCCGTTGGAGACCTGCTTGGTGCAGGCGGCCACGGCGGCCTTGAGCTGCGCTGCGGTGGGTGGGGCGTCGGTGGGTGGGGCGGCTTGGGCGGCGAGGGCGGGGGTGATCGGGGTGAGGGCGAGTGCGGCGGCGAGCGCGAGCAGGGCTGTGCGCATGATGACCTCCAGGCAGGGACTGGCAATCACTAACCACTTCAGCCTGAAGATGGTTACCGGTTCACAAGCGAGTCGGCAAGGGTCCGGCTTCAGCTTTGATGAAGCGGCAAAGAATTGGGGGGCCCAGCCGTTTCGGCGAGGCCCCCCGTAGGTGAGGTTGACTATAACCGCTAATCTATTCGCCGTGCAACCAGCAGACCCCGAATATGCACAGGTTGTCCTGGCTCGCCTCATCGACTTCTGTCGAGCAGAAGGCAATCTGTGGACCAGGAGGCTGTGGGACATCGGTCCGATCCTGGCCCTGGAGGAGCTGTGGGAATCAGCGACCTGGCGGTCCATGAAGGTGATTTCCGGCAGCGCCCTCGAGTGGCAGCGACACCAGCTCAACGGTCTGATCAGTCAGGATCTCGGCCTGAGTGGCGCGGCCCTGCGCGGTGAACTGACCCGGCTGATCGGCACGCGCACGCCGGCCGCCGCCAGCTACGACCACCAGCGGCTCCGCCTGGCCATCGACCATGCCCGGGTGGGCTACCTGGACCGATGGGCCGACCGCGTGGCCGAAGGCGCCCAGGTGCGACCCGAACGACTGGCGCGCGCCCTCGCCGCCCATCTGCTCGACCTCGGCTACACCCCGCAGTTCCTGACCACCCAGTGGCTGACAACGCTGCGTTCGAGAAATATCCACCCCGAGGCGATAATTGCCACCGCCGCCGGACTTGCGCGCATTCCGCCCCGAGAATTTCAGGTTCTACTACCACTTGACGCCATACCCGAGCGGTCCACAGCGGCAAATTCTCCTGGCTGGCTGAACAATTCGGAAGTGATCAGCTGGCTCACCAGGGAAGGCCATTCGACGAGCGGCGTCCGCGCCGAGGGCGGATTCCTCTACCGGGTCCGCGCGCGGGATCCTTACGGCGCCGCAGACCAGGTGCGGCGCCTGTTCGAACGAATTGCCGTCCGCTCGCTCTTCGCCCGGCGGGACCGGGGTGGCGTCTCCGCCGCGGTGCTGTGGGTCGGCGGCCATCCCGACCCGCAGCCCCTGATCGGTCCGGCCCGCCACGCGGACGTGCTGTCGCTGACCAGGCAGGGCCGCCTCTACGACGTGACCAGGCAGCGCGGCCCGGTCGACGACGCACTGGAGCTGGCCGCACCGGTGAACCAGGCCGGCGCCGCAGGCCCCGCGGTCGCCGGCGCCTGGGCGGCCATCGAATCCTTGCTCTACCACCCTGACGATCCAGTCCCGGCCGGCCAGCGCAGTGGCCGGGCGGTCGCGGCGGACCGCCTGGCCACGATCGTGGCCTGTTCCTGGCCACGCGCCGAACTGACCACACTGGCCTACCGGCATGGGTCTGCGGACCAGCCGGACGAGCTGTCCCGGCGGCGGGACGCCTGCGCCACCAGCCGGGAGCGAGCCCAGGTCCTGCTCACCGAGATCACCGCGAACGGTGTGGCCGGCCTGCGGTTCCACGGGTGGACCAGGCACAGTGACCGGGACGCGGCCCAACGACTGGCCGCGTGCGTGGCCGAGCCGAAGCGGGTGCTCGACGAGTTGTCCTCGGTCCTGCGAACCACGCTGCGGCGGCTGTACCGGGCGCGCAACATCGTGCTGCACGGCGGCTCGACGTCCAGCGTCGCACTGGAGGCCACGCTGCGCACCGCGGCCCCGGTACTGGGGGCCGGGCTGGACCGGATCGCGCACGCCTACTTCGGGGAAGGGCTGAGCCCGTTGGACCTGGCGGAGCGGGCGGACCTGAGCACCGCGCTGGTCGGCGGGGAGACCGGGCTGTCGCTGGTGGACCTGTTGCGGAAGCCGGGACAGGAGGCGGCTTAGCCGAGGTCGCGCAGGAAGCGTTGCTGGTCTGCCAGGAAGCCGGTGGCGAACAGGGCCCTTGGCGCGAAGAGGGCGGTCAGGGTGAGCTTGAGGTCGGAGCGTTCGATGGTGTCCTTGACCAGGGAGTGGGCCGCGTCGGGGTAGTGCTTGACCTGGAGTGCGCCGCCTTCGGCAAGGGCCGCTCGGTAGCCGCGTTCGGTGTCCGCGGTGTCCACGTTGCGGTCGTGGCCTGCCAGGGTGAGGAGCACTGGCACGCCGCGCAGGACGGGTAGGTCCGGGGTGGCGTCGGCGGTGTGGTTCTTGGTGATGAAGCGCCAGCGGTCGGGGGTCAGGCCGTGCGTTTCGCCGCCCATGGCGCGGGTGTAGTCGTCGAAACTCGCCTGGGTGGCCAGTAGGCGGCGGGTGGTGTCGCTCCTGGTGAGCTGCGCCTCGGTGGGGTTGCCGGCGAGCAGGTGGAAGCGGCCCTGCTGGAGCCAGTTGATCGCGGGTGAGACGGCCAGCACGAAGCGCACCGGGGTCCGGGCGGCGACCTTCGGCAGCACCCAGCCCGCCTGGCTGGCGCCCCACAGGCCGATGCGGTCGCCGTCGATGTCGGGGCGGGCGCGGGCCCAGGCGATGGCGGCGACGGCTTCCTCGGCGCGGTCGGTCATGGACTGGTCCAGCCAGTTGCCGGGGGCGTTCGCGACGCCGGGTTTGTGCCAGGACAGGGTGGCGTAGCCGGCCTTGGCGTTGGCCTCCCAGATCGGGCGGTAGCCGCCCTCGTGGGTGGCGTCGACCGGGCCGTCGCCGTGCAGGTGGACCACCAGGCCGTGGCGGGTACCGGTCTTGGGCGTGGCCAGCACGCCGTGCAGCAGGTGGCCGCCGTGGTTGATCGTGACGGACTGCTCGTTCAGGTCGTAGGAGTGTTGCCACAGCAGCGCACCGCCCAGCCCCACGGCCACAACCAGGACTGTGACCAGCACTTTGACTCGCATGGCGGCGAAACTATCATGTTCAGAACGATCGTTGAGACTGTGATAGTTTTGGCGGCATGGCAGTGGTGACTCTCCGGCGAGGTGTGCCCTCCGGTGCGGAATGGCAGGCGGCGCGGTTGTACTGGGCGGCGTTCGGGCGCAAGCTCGGGCCCGCGCTGAACCCGCCGGAGCTGGCGGTGCGCTTCCTCGCCGAGCAGCTCAACGCCGATCGCGCGGTCAGCGCGCTGCGCGACGGACAACTGGTCGGCCTGGCCGGTTATCAGCTCGACGGGCGGGCGTTCATCAGCGGCTCCGGCCGGTCCGTGCTGCGCTACTACGGGCTGCGCGGGTGGTGGCGGCTGCCGTTGCTGGCGCTGTTCACCCGCAGGCCCGCGCCGGAGCAGCTGGTCATGGACGGCATCGCGGTCGAGGAGAGCGCGCGCGGGCTGGGCATCGGCAGCCTGCTCATCGAGGAGGTGGTCGCCGTCGCCGCGGAGCACAACCGGGAGCAGGTCCGGCTGGACGTGATCGACACCAACCCGCGCGCCAGGGCGCTGTACGAGCGGCGGGGCTTCACCGCGGTGCGCACCCAGCGGACGCCGTTCCTGCGCCGCCTGCTGGGATTCAGCGCGGTGACCACGATGCACCGCCCCGTCCCGCCGAGAGGACCCCGCACCCCGTGACCGACCGCATCCAGGTCCCCACCCGCCTGCTCGTGCACGCCCTGGTCCGCGCGGACGGCACCGTCGACGCCGGCGAGCTGTACCGCGTCGCCGAGACCATCGGGATGAGCGAGCAGCAGGTCCGCCTGTGCGTCAAACGCCTGGTCACCGAGGGCCGGTTCGGCCACGAGGGCCGCGGCCGCAAAGCGGTGCTGCACGCCAGCGCGGACACCCTGCGCGAGCTCGCCCCCAACCTCGACTTCCTGCACCACGCCTACCGCCAGGACACCGGCCTCGAGCCGTGGGACGGCCGCTGGCACCTGGCCGCCTTCGCGGTGCCCGAGTCCGCCCGCCCGGCCAGGGACGCCCTGCGCGACACCCTGCTCCGCCTCGGCGGCGCGGCCCTGCAAGGCGGCCTGTACGTCTGCGCGAACCCCTGGGAGCCCTACCTGGTGGAGGCGGCCAGCGAACTCGGCGTGCCGGACTCACTCACCCTGCTCACCAGCACGGACCTGCGCCGGGGCGAGATCAGCGACCCGGTCGAGCTCGCGCGGGAGCTCTGGCCGCAGGAGGAGCTCGCCGAGGGCTACCGGCGGCTCAGCCGGATCGCCGAGACCCGCCTCGCCCGGCTCAGCGGCGCACCGTCGGCGGACGAACGACTTGTCATCGCGGTGGAACTGGCCGCTGAACTGAGCCGGGTGATGGACCCCGATCCGCTGCTGCCGCCCGAGCTGCTGCCCCAGCCCTGGCCCGGCGTCCAGGCCAGGGACCTGTTCGCCCATTGCTGGACCGCGCTAGGTGAGGAGACCTCTTCGGTGCTCTTCCGGCAGTACGCCGAACTGGTTCCGCTGAAAGGTCGGCCGCAGGGAGCCTAGGTAAAACTGCGTTCTGGCGGCTCGGGTAGGCAGTACCGGCCGTCGTTGGAACGTGGGGGGTCTCATGGATCGCGTGCTCGAAGGTCTGAACAAGCAGTTCCGGGAAGAGCACGACCTGGCCAGCCTCAAGCCGGACGAGCTGTTCGAGGCCTTCTGCGCCTACTGCATCACCCGGTCGATCTTCGAGGACGAGTTCGACCCCCAGGAGCTCTGCCTGGGCGGCGGCGGTGACCTGGCCATCGACGCGGTGGCGATCCTGATCAACGGCGAGCTGCTGACCAACGTCGACGAGGTGGTCAGCACGGTCAAGCAGGCCAGGACCGTCGACGCGCACTTCGTCATCATCCAGTCGAAGACCAGCTCCAGTTTTGACGGCAAGGTCATCACCGACCTGACCGACAACCTGGTTGAGCTCTTCACCTCCGAAACCATCAGCTACCCGGCGTCCTCCGACATCGGCGACCTCAAGAAGTGCGTGGAGACCGTCTACGCCAACGTCGGCAAGCTGCGCACGCTGCCCCGGATCAACGTCTACTACGCGACCAGCGGCCGGGTGACCGACGACGAGCACCTCGCCGCGAAGCTGGCCAAGGCCGAGGAACGGCTCGACCGGACCGAGCTGTTCGACAAGCCGCGCTGGCACCTGCTCGGCTCCCGTGAGCTCCGCGAGCTGTACCAGCGCGCGACCACCGCGGTCTCGGCGGAGTTCTCGATGGAGAAGCGCATCTCCGTGCCGAAGATCGCCGGGGTCGAGCAGGCGTTCCTCGGCCTGCTACCGGCCAGCGAGCTGGTGAAGATCATCTCTGACTCGAGCGGCGGCATCCGCAGGTCGGTCTTCTTCGAGAACGTGCGCGACTTCCAGGGTGACAACGCGGTCAACCAGGAGATCCGCAAGACCCTCCAGGACGTCGATCGCTGCGAGCGCTTCGCGGTGCTCAACAACGGGGTCACCATCGTGGCGAGGGAGATCCAGAGTGCCGGTGACGACCTGAAGGTGTCGGACTTCCAGGTGGTCAACGGGTGTCAGACCTGCCACGTGCTGTTCGAGGAGAAGGACTCGCTCCGCGACTCGGTGTGGGTCTCGGTGAAGCTGATCGAGTCCAAGGACGACGACATCATCTCCGGCATCATCGCGGCCACCAACCGCCAGACCGCGGTCAGCGATGAGGACCTGGAGGCGAAGGAGCAGTTCCACAAGGACCTCGAGGAGTTGTTCAACTCCTTCAGCCACGACGAACGCCTCTACTACGAGCGCCGTTCGGGCCAGTACACGCCGCAGTCGATCGAGAAGACGCGCATCGTCTCCCGTGGTCAGCTCACCCGCGCCTTCGCTTCGGTCTTCCTCGGTGAGGCCGCGAGGGCGGGGCGCAGCTACAAGGACCTCCGGGAGAACCGCAGGGACGAACTGTTCAACGAGGAGCAGTCGCCGTACGCCTACTACGCCAGCGCGGTGATCGCCTACCGGGTCGAGTGGCTGCTCCGGAACAAGAGGATCGACCGCAAGTTCGGCCCGGCCAAGTACCACCTGATGGAGGCGTACAAGACCTACCTCATCGGGGACGTGCCGCTGGAGCGGTCCGCGCGCAAGGCGGAGCGGCAGTGCCAGCCGCTGGTGGAAACGGCCTGGGACCAGGAGCAGTCCCTCCAGGTGGCCGACGTGATCATCGAAGCGGCCGAGCGGGCGGTGGCGAACGCGCACTCCGCCGGGCTGCTCCGGGACTTCTTCCGGTCCCAGCAGTTCACCGTGGCGCTCAACGAGGAGCTCATCAGGGAACGGGCCCGGCGCGCGCCCTCGGCTACTGCCCCACCGGCAGCTCCGCCGCGCTGACGCCCGCGCTGCGCACGATCCGGTCGATCCGGTTGGCCGCCTCGTTCTCCCCCGGCTTCAGCGTGCGCAGCCGGATCGGCGGTCCCAGGTCGACCAGCGTTGGCAGATAGTCCGCCGTCACCTGCCAGGAGCCGTTGGCCTCGGCGAAGCGGAAGCGGGCCAGCACGCCTTCCTCGGTGACGCCGCGGGGTTCCTCGTGCTTGGCGATGTGGTTGCCGAGGCCGTAGGCGACCCACTTGCCCGCGACCTTGGCGATGGGCTGCACGACGTGGGCGTGGTGGCCGATGATCAGGTCGATGGCCGGGTCGTCCAGGAGCTTGGCGGCCAGTTGTTTCTGGTCGGCGGTGGGGTCGTGGCGGTACTCCACGCCCCAGTGCAGGCTGGCCAGCACGACCTCGGCGCCGGCGGCCTTGGTGGCGCGGGCGGCCTTGAGCACGGACTCGGCGCTGAGCTGGTTGGACAGCCAGGGTTTGTCGGCGGGGAGCTTGAGGCCGTTGAAGCCGAAGGTGTGCGAGATGTGGCCGACCTTGACGCCGTTCACCTCGTAGATCACCGGTTTGGCCGCCTCGGGGGCGGTGCGGGCGGAGCCGGTGTGCTTCAGGCCTGCCGCGTCCAGGGCGTCCAGGGTGCGTTTCACGC
Organism: Crossiella sp. NPDC003009; assembly: GCF_053591555.1. NCBI lineage: Bacteria > Bacillati > Actinomycetota > Actinomycetes > Pseudonocardiales > Pseudonocardiaceae > Crossiella > Crossiella sp. NPDC003009. Next base: position 63,997 of record NZ_JBSFUA010000044.1, read on the forward strand.
CGTCCACGCCCTGGTCGAGGGTGTGGTTGGAGGCCGTGGAGCAGGTGTCGTAGCCGGTGGCTTTGAGCGCGGTGACGACCTCGGGCGGGGCGTTGAAGCTGGGGTAGCCCTTGAACGGGCCGCCGGGGGCGGCGATGGGGACTTCCAGGTGGCAGATGGCCAGGTCGGCGCCGCTGATCGCGGGTTTCACGCCCTCGAAGAGCTTGGTGTAGTCGCGGCTGCCGCCACCGTCGGCGGTGGCCTGGGTGGTCAGGGCCGGGTGGATCAGCACGTCGCCGGTGGCCGCGACGGTGAAGGCGCGCGGCGGTGGGGCCGCGGCTGAGGTGGGGGTCTGCGCGGAGGTGGTCGCGGGCGGGGCCGGCTGGTCCGCGCCGCAAGCGGTCAGCACCAGGGTGGCGGCCGCGAGGGCGGCGGTCAGGGGTCCGCGCATTTCTCGACCCTAACTCCCCCTGGCCGCGTCCGGGCCGGTTCCGGGGCGGGCTCCGGGGTCACCCTGATCCGCCGGAGCCGCCCGCGGTCAAAACTTGTGGCATGTACGAGAACACGACTTACCCCGAGACCGGACAGCCCGTGAAGAAGCTGCGCCGCAGCCGGACCGACAAGATGCTGGCCGGGGTCTGCGGCGGGATCGGCAAGCTGCTGGGCATCGACGCGGCGATCATCCGCATCGTGCTGGTGGCCGCCACCCTGCTCGGCTTCGGCACCGGCGCGATCATCTACCTCATCTGCTGGCTGATCATGCCGGAAGAGGCCTGAGCCGCCCTCACCTCGGCCAGCCCTGCACGTCCGGTCTGCGCTGCCAGGGCAGGGGGCCGTCGAGGGGGCGGTACTCCACGCCCAGCGCGTCCAGCCGGGGCAGGTGGTGCTCGGTGAGGCGGTGCAGGAACCCCGGTTCGTCGCGGGATGCGGGGCTCCACACCACTTCGGCGAACGCGGCCAACCTGGGGAAGGCCGCGTAGTCCAGTCGCCGGGGCGAGTCCAGGTGCTCGGTCCACAGCTGGGCCTGCGCGCCGAGCACGTGCGCGGCCGCGTCCGGGTCCAGGCCGGCCGGGACCGGCTCGTAGCCGTAGACATCGGTGACCGTGCGCACGAACCCGACCGGGATCGGCTCGTCCGGGTGCTCGGACTGCCGGTGGTCCAGGTACACCTTCTGTTCCGGGCACATCACCACGTCGTGCCCGGCCTTGGCCGCCGTGGCGCCGGCTTCCTCGCCCCGCCAGGAGGCCACCACCAGGCCGGTCGGCAGCTCGCCGACCTCCATGATCTCGTCCCAGCCGAACGCCGTGCGGCCGTGGCCCGCGAGGTGTTCGGCCAGCTGGCGCAGGAACCAGCCGTGCAGACCGGCCTCGTCGGCCAGGCCCAGCTCGGCGATGCGGCGCTGGGCCAGCGGATCGCGCCGCCACTGCACCAGCGGTACCTCGTCGCCGCCGATGCCGATCACCTGGCTCGGGAAGACCTCGACCACCTCGTCGAGCACGTGCCGGAAGAACTGGACCGTCTCATCCCGGACGTTGAGCACGTTGTCGTTGATGCCCCAGCGGGTCCACACCCCGATCGGCTGGTCCAGGTTGCCCAGCTCGGGGTAGGCCGCGATGGCCGCCTGGGTGTGGCCGGGCACGTCGATCTCCGGGACCACCGTGATGCCCAGACCGGCCGCGTAGCCGACGATCTCGCGCAGGTCGTCCTTGGTGTAGAAGCCGCCGTGCGGGCGGGCGTCGTAGTTGCCGCGCTGCCACGGCCCGACACCGGAACGCTCCCGCCAGGCGCCGACCTCGGTCAGCTTCGGGTAGCGCTCGATCTCCATCCGCCAGCCCTGGTCATCGGTGAGGTGCAGGTGCAGCACGGAGAATTTGTGCGCGGCGAGCAGGTCCAGGAAGCGCAGCACGCCGTCCTTGGGCAGGAAATGCCTTGCCACGTCGAGTAAACAGCCGCGCCAGGCAAAGCGGGGCCGGTCCCGCACCTGACCGCAGGGCAGCAACCACTGTCCTTTGTGGACAGCGGAGCGGCGGAAGGCGGCTGGGCCGAACAGCTGGCGCAGGGTCTGAGCCGCGTGCCGCGCGCCGGCCAGGGAACCGGCGCGCACGTCCGCCGCGGTCCCGGTGATGGTGAGGACGTACTCCTCCTCGCCCAGTCCGCCGTCCAGGCCGAACCGGATCTCCGGACCACCCGCCTCGGCCGAGTCGAGCGGGAAACCCGTTGCCGCGCTGAGGTTCTGCCGCAGCCAGCTCGCCGCGACCGCGAGCGCCGGGTCAGCCAGGATCGCGGTGCCCGGGCGCAGCTCGAACTCGCCGGCGGCACGGACGGTGGAGTGCGGGCGGGGCAGCAGCACGTCGAAGGACGGGGTCATGCTCATCCCTTCACCGCCCCGGCCAGGCCGGAGACGAGACGTCGTTGCACGAAGATGAAGAAGATCAGCACCGGGATGGTCATGAGGGTGGAGCCCGCCATGATCGCACCCCAGTCGTTCTGGTCCGGCTTGAAGAAGGTGAGGATGGCCAGCGGCAGGGTCTGGTTCTCCTCGGCGGAGATGATGAAGGTCTTGGCGAAGAGGAAGTCGTTCCAGGCGTGGATGAACGACAGCACGCTGGTCGCGACCAGACCCGGTGCCACCAAAGGAAAGAGCACCTGCCAGGTGAAGCGGAACCGGCTGGCGCCGTCCAGGGTGGCCGCCTCCTCCAGCTCCACCGGCACCGCGGCCACGAACCCGCGCAGCATCCAGATCGCGAACGGCAGGCCGAAGGCCAGGTGCACCAGCATCAGCGAGCCGAGCTGGTTGAGCCCGAAGGCCGGGGCCACGTCGCCGACCTGGCGCATCAGGAAGAACAGCGGCACGGTCAGCGCCTCCACCGGCACCAGCTGCGCGATGAGCAGCATCACCAGCATCGTGGTGCGGCCCTTGAACCGGAACCGGGTCAGCGCGGTGGCGGCCAGGAAGGAGCAGAGCAGCGCCACGACCACCACCACCAGCGCGACCACCACGCTGTTGAGGAAGTAGCGGCCGAAGTTCTCCACGGTGAGGACCTTGGTGAAGCTCTCCAGGCTGGGCGCGAAGGTCCACGGTCGCGGCGCGGTGGAGAGCACCTCGCTGGCCGGCTTGAGCGCGGAGAGCACCATCCAGTACAGCGGGAAGGCCACCACCAGCGCGATCAGCACGGTGACGATCTCGGCCACCGTGCGGCCGGGTCGTTTCACAGCTCCTCCCCGCTCCTGCGCAGCGCGCGCAGGTAGAGCACGATGACGCCGAGCAGCAGCACGGTCATCACCACGCCGATCGCCGAGCCGAGGCCGTACTCGCTGGCGGCGAAGGCTTTCTGGTAGGCGTAGACGTTGAGCACCAGGTTCTGCCCGGCCACGCCACCGCCGCCGGTCATCACGTAGATCTGGGTGAACAGCTTGAAGTCCCAGATGATCGACTGGATGGTCACGATGATCAGCAGCGGCCGCAGCAGCGGCAGGATCACGCTGGTCATGGTGCGCACGGTGGACGCGCCGTCCAGCGCCGCGGCCTCCAGCACCTCGCCGGGGATCGCCTTGATCCCGGCGTAGAGGGTGACCATGACGAACGGGAACGAGCACCAGACCACCTGGGCGGCGACCAGGCCGAAGGCCACGTACTTGTCGAAGGTCCAGGAGTAGCTGGCGAACCCGTCCAGGCCGACGCCGGTGAGGATCTCGTTGACCAGCCCGAAGTCGGTGTCGAAGAGGAACAGCCAGACCGTGGACCCGGCCACCGCGGGCGTGGACCAGGCGCCGATCGCGGCCAGGAACAGGATCATCCTGGGCACCGCGCGCACCCTGGTGGCCAGCAGCGCCAGCGCGGCGCCGACCAGCAGCGTGGCCACCACGCAGAACGCGGCGAACAGCACGGTCTGCAGCAGCACCTGCCAGAACTGCGGATCGCCCAGCAGCGCCTGGTAGTTGCCGAGGCCGAGGAACTCCAGTGGCGCACCGCCGCTGGCCTGCTCCTGGCCGTAGTCGAACAGCGAGATCACGATCAGCTGGTAGATCGGGTAGCCGAGCAGTCCGCCCAGCACCAGCAGGGTGGGCAGCAGGTAGCCGATCGCGGCCCGGCCGTCCCGTTTTTTCCCGCGCCGCAACGGTTTCCCCGGGGCCCCCGGTGGCGGCGCGGCTGCCGTCACCGGGGTCAGGGTGCCTTGGCTCACGAAGTGAAGGCCGTGTTCATCAGCTTGGCCGCCTCGGCGGTGGCCTCGTCCACGGTCTTCGCCTTGGTGACCACCTGCTGGATCATGTTGGGCAGCACGGTCTGCGCGTCGATCTTGGCCCAGGCCGGGGTGACCGGGACGAAGCGGGTGCCTGCCTCCAGGGTGGCGATGAACGGCTTGGTGAACTCGTCGCTGCCGGAGACCTCGCGCTGCACGTCGGTGAAGGTGGGCAGGTTGCCCATCGCGGCGTACATCTTGCGCTGGTACTTCTTGCCCGCCAGCACCTGCAGGAACTCCTTGGCCAGGGTGCGGCGCTCGGTGGAACGGGTGATGCCGAGTAGGTTGCCGCCGGCGAAGGCGGGCGCGATCGAGCCCGCGGTCTCCCCCGGCAGCGGCACCACGGCGAACTTGCCCTTCACCGCACCGGCCTCCACCGCCTTGCGGTTGAAGTCACCGCCGATGGTCATCGCGGCCTTGCCGGAGACGAAGGCCTGCACGCTGGCGTCGCCGCCGTTGGGCGCGCACGCCGACGGCGGGCAGATGTCCTCGCTGATCAGCTCGGCGTAGCGGCCCAGCCCGGCGCGGCTCTGCGCGCTGTCCACCGCGGCGGTGAACTTGCCGCCCTCGGCCTTGGCCAGGTCGCCACCGGCGGACCAGACGAAGGGCAGCATGCCGTAGGTGTACTTGCCGCCGACGGAGATGCCGTACAGCTCGGGCTTGGCCTTGCGGATCTGCCGCGCCAGCGGGGCCAGCTCGGCGAGGGTCTTGGGCGGTTGCAGGCCCAGCTCGGTGAAGACGTCGGTGCGGTAGTACAGCGCGCGCACGCCGACGAACCAGGGCAGGCCGTAGGTCTTGCCCTCCACCTTGCCGGTGTCCAGGATCTTGGGCGCGAAGTCGGCCGCCTCCGACCAGCCGGACAGGTCGCCGGAGAGGTCGGCGAACCCACCGGCGGCCACGTAGTTGGCCAGGTCGGTGTTGCCGAACTCGGCCACGTCCGGCGCGCTCTTGGCGTCGCTGAAGGCCGCCTTGAAGCGCTCGGCCCTACTGTTGACCTGGATGTACTGCACGTCGACGGTGACACCGGCGTGGGCGGCGGTGAACTCCTTGATGGCCTCGTTGACCACCGCTTCCTTGGGCGCCCGGTTGACCTCGTCGAAGAGCCAGACGCGCAACGTGCCGTCCTTGGCGTCGTTGGCCGAGTTGCTCGGACCGGACTGCACCGGGGCGCAGCCGACCGTGGCGAGCCCGACCAGCGCGGCCACTGCCGCGAGCCGTCTGATCGTCATCGAGACCTCCACACCTGGCGTTGTTGCATACTGCGCAATGGACATTTCGCATGAAGCAACGGGATGCTGGCGATGGTATGGGGCGAAACAGGCTCGAACAAGGGTCTAGACCATCCCAATTAGCAGGAGCGCCCGAGGAAACGACAGCGCGCCCGCGGGACGAGTCCGTCCCACGGGCGCGCGTGGCAGTTCTCCCGGCAGCGGGTCAGCCGTCGACCACCCGCCGCCACCCGGCGACCGCGTCCGGGTCCACCGGTGTGTCCCAGCCCCCGGCCCGAGCGGGTCCGCCGACGTGGAACCCGCTGATCCCGGCCGCCAGCAACTCCGGCACGTGCTGCTGCTTCAGCCCACCGCCGACCAGCACCGCCAGCCCGTCCGCCGCCTGCCGGTCCGCGAGCTTGCGCAACACCGGCAGCCCCTCGCCGACCCCCGCGGGGGATCCCGCCGCGAGTACCGTGTCGCACCCCAGCCCCGCGACCACCTCCCAGGCGGCCACCGGATCCACGGAGTTGTCCAGCGCCCGGTGAAAGGTCCAGGCCGCCCCGTCCAGCTCACCGAGCAACGCCCGGCAGGCCGCGAGGTCAACGGTGCTGTCGCCATCCAGGAACCCGAGCACGAACTCCGTCGCGCCCACGGCCCGCAGCTCAGCCGCATCCCGCCGCAGCCGATCCAGGTCGGCGGCCGCGTACCCCGCCGCGTCCCGCAACATCACCCGCACCGGCAGATCGGTCGCCGCGAGCACCGAGCGCACCGTGCCGGCGCTGGGCGTCAGCCCGCCGGAGTCCATGCCGGAGACCAGCTCCAGCCGATCCGCACCGCCAGCCTGCGCGGCCTCGGCATCCCGGGCGTCCAGCGCGATGACCTCCAGCAACGTCATGCCGACCAGCCTAACGTGGTCTAGACCTTCTCCGGATCGACCGTTCAGCTGCGAACGAGGTAGCCGTTGGCGAGCAGCCAGGCCACGTTGAGTCGCCCCTCCCCCGGCAACAGCGCACGGTCCAGCTTGATCCGCACCCCTCGCCCACGCTGCTCGAACCAGGGCGCGACCAGCCCCTTCCACACCCGGAACTCCTTGACCACTCGGTAGGTGTGGTAGTTGCATCGGTGGGCGGGATCGAAGGTGTAGAGGCTCTGCGGCGGCAACGACCGCTGGCTGTAGTGCGCCCCGATCAACTCCAGCGACTGTCCGCTCTCGCTGCCGAAGCGGTCCAGCTCGTAACCGGGGAGCAGCCGGTGCTCCCGCTTGATCGGCGAGTCGTCGGGCCCCAGCAGGAACCCGTCCTGCGGCGGGTGCCTCCAGCCGTTGGCGATGCCGTCCCAGTACTTGGCAAGGAACCCGTTGGCATCCAGCCCGCCGAAGCGCTGGTAACCGGCGACCAGCCGTCCGACCGGGTGCTGGGCGGTCCGGGGCAGCGTTTCCGGGCCAAGGCGGTTGTCATTGGGCAGGTACGAACCGGCACAGGCCAGCGGCGCCGTGGCCAGCGCCGGGGAGGCGGCACCCAGCAGCAGGGTGAGGTTGGCGAGCAGGGTGGCGAGGAAGGTGGCTAGAAGACGGCGGCCCCGCACGGGCACTCCTTCCAATGGTGATCATGGACGGAGCAATCCTGCTGGAAGGGCGGGCAAGGCGGGGTGCGAGCAGCACAGCGGGAAGGAAGACCACTCGGACGGGGCGGGCCGGCGGTGAAAACCCACGAAGAGGGCCTCTCGTCTTCTCCGTACGGCCTGGAGACCGCGCACCGCATCCCGCCGAGCAGACGCTCACAGCAACCGCCGC